>CAJWXK010000001.1 GCA_913048995.1 uncultured Synechococcus sp.
AACGCCTCCGATGCCGCACATGTCAGATCACATCCATGACTTGGTCGGTGCGCTCGACCATGCAGGTCAGCAGCGCCATGCGCAGGAATACGGCGCCCCGTGCCTGTGCGAAGTACCAGTTGTGGGGTGTCTCATCGAGCGATGAACAGAGCTCACGTCCCCTGGCGAGGGGATGCAACACGATCGAACCAGCTTTGAACGGAGTGTCAGCCGTGAGCTGAAAGCTGTCGCCGTGCACTTCAAACCCATCGCCTACCCAGGCAATGGCATTGATGTAGGTGACGTCAAAAGCGCTGACTTCGTCCATCAGCTTGGTAGCCAGCCGCAGATTCAGGCCGCACTGTTCGAGTGTTTCGCGCTGGCCGGCATCAAACATCTTCTCGGTTGGATCAGTTTTGGGGTCATGAAGAATCACGACCTCTTCAACGATTTGAGGAAACTTGCTGAGGATCTGGAGCAAAGAGCGCACCGTCCGCATACGTGATGGGACGCCCACAATTCCAATGCGAATGCGATCCGATGGATTCACATCCGGTCGGCAGAGTGAGGGCCTCCATTTGAGGATCGTGTAGAGATCTGCCATCGCCTGGGTTGGATGCTCGCCGATCCCGTTGCCGGCGTTGATGATCGGAATCTTGAGGGTCGCTGCCATCTCATAAATCGCCGTTTCGCTGGTGTCGCGCAATACGACGCAATCGCCGTAGTGGTTGAACATTTCAGCAATGTCGCTCAATGACTCCCCTTTGGCCAATCCTGTTGTGGCGGGATCGGTGATGTTGATCGAATCGCCTCCTAGGCGGTGCCATGCGCTGTCAAAAGACAGACGGGTGCGGGTGCTGGGTTCGTAAAAAGCATTGATCAGAATCTTTCCCTTCAGTGGCGAATTGAAGCGGATATAGCGGGAAGGATTGCTTTCGAATTTTGCTGAAAGACGAAATAGCTGCAGCAGTGTTCGTGGGCTGTAGGCATTGATGGAAATGACGTGCTGGTTAATCAGCTCGTGAAGGGTAATCCCTTCTTCGTGAATCCAGGACAGTAACTCGGTTGGAGAAGCGATCCCGGCCGTATCAGGCTTTTCTCGGTTGAGCCGCAGCTGTTGTTTGAATTCCAACTGTGCAGGTGGCAAATGGCTGACGGCTTGGCCCATGGCTTAGTTCCAGCTGAGCAGTACTTGATGGAGTCGAACAGGCTTTCATCGACTTCATCCCCCTTCATAGCAAAGGAATCATGGAGTCCATCGTGGCTTAACAGATCAGCTTTTTTGAGCTTTTCAGTGTTGAAATTTCCGTATCAAGGGCTACAAAGAAGGGTTGTTTGGTTCGTTAGGCAACAGCTTGCAGAACAAAAAATATGGATTTGTTGATGACAGTTGGTGTCGTCGGTTTCACCAGAGCTTGTTCCTTTGCCACTCCCGAAACCAGATCGCCATTAACACCACTGTGCTCAGCAACAGTCCGAACAATCCGCCGTAAATGATCCAGCTGAACCCCTCAGCTCCGACTACCCAGCTCGGAGCTGAGGGTTGGCTTTGCTGAGATGCATGGGCGCTAGCCGCTATGAACGCGCTGAGGGCACTAATCGAGAGCCATGAGCGGTGTTTCATGCTTGCTCCTGCAATTGAGACCAGCGGAACTCCGCGGGAAAGAACCGGCTGCTCACAATCATCACCACGGCTGACACTGCAGCAGAGAGAACGGCTGCGCAGTAGGGCGCGATGAACCAATACGCCGCTAAACCACATGCCGTACCTGAAAGCATCGCGGAGATAGCACCGGTCCGACTCGCTGATGGCCAATAAAGCCCGCAAGCCACTGGCCAAACAGTCGATGCCACCAAAGCACCGGTGAAGAACAGCACACTCGCGAGTGAATCCAATCGTGGCCAGGAGAGCAGCAGCGTTAGGGCGCCGAGCAACACCACCATCCATTGGGTTGCGAGCTTGAGTTCTCGGTCACTCGCCTCAGGTTTGAAGAGTTTGAGGAAGACATCCTCCGCCAATAGATCAGCTGTAGAAGCCAGTAGTGAATCCAGTGTCGAAGTCAGCGAGGCGAAAACAACGATGAACACCAGAGCGGCACCACCAGCCCCCAATAGCTGAGCGGTCATCACGGGAAAAACCATGTTGACCTGGGGTACCTCAAGGTTGCTGGCCAAAGCCAGCAGGCCGATGGACCCGGTGACAATGGGAATTGTCATCCAGCCCAGTCCGCCCAGTACAAAGGAGCGGAACACCACGTTCCGACGCGAGGCAAACACACGCGACCACCAGATGTTGCTGTGAAATACCTCGCCCATCGAAAAAAGGGCGGAGTTCCAGGCAATCAGCAGGCCTGCTGGCAGCAACAGGTTGAGACGTTGTGGGTGGTTGCCGACTAGGGCTTGATGCACCTCAGAGCTGGGAAAGCGCATGTAGGCCAGAGCGGCCACCACAAGCAACAGCACCATGATCAGAAGCGACTGAATGAAGTCCGTGCCCACAACGGCGCGCATGCCGCCAAAGAGGGTGTAGATCGTCGACACCCCAATCACCACAACCATTCCCAGGCGGTAATCAAAACCAGATAGGGCCTCGAGCAGAATCCCAGCTCCCATGGCCTGGGTGATCAAAAATCCCAGCGTGTAGATCGCCGTGATCACCATGAATACCCACCATGCTGCTCGTCCATAGCGCAGACGAATGAAGTCACCGCTGGTTCGCGCTGATGGCATCAAATCCTTGATCCGTAGAGCCAATGGGGCAAAGAGGATCAGTCCCAGCCCCGCCAGGGCGTAACTGAACATGCCCCACAGTCCATTGCGGTAGCCAAATTCAGGTGCCAACAAGGTTGTATTGCCGGTGACCCACGAGGCCATCAAGGTGGCTGTGCTCAAGGCCAAGCCGATATTGCGGCCGGCGAGCATGAATTCATCGGCATCGCCTTTGCCTTGGCGACCCCACCACACCCCAAGGGCAATCCACAGCACTGAAAAGACCACCACCAGCAGCCAGGCGATGCCGGGTGACAAAAAGGTCTGTGGCACGGCTGCCATGATCGTGACCAAGTCAGCCATGGCGATCACGGAGCTCAGCGGAATAGCGGCGATGGCCTTGGATGATCATCACCACCGTGGCCGCCGTGACTAGGCCCCCGGTGATGAAGATCAGCAAGGCCCAATGGAGGTCCTGCATCGGCAGATGTGATCAAGCCACGTCCATCCTTACGCTGCGCTCGGCCCCTGTCTGAGCTATGGCGGCACGATGAATCGGATTCTTTTGAGCTCTGATGATGCCTCGAGCGAACCAGATCTGGTTTGCTTATTGGACCACCCTGCTGATCCCATTCGCGGGAGCTAAAGCCTTATCCGGGCTGAGTGAGCATGTGCGTTGGTCTACTCGTTGGTTGTCAGGTACAGAAAGGGTTTGTCAACTTCGATGCCAGTGTGGCGAGCCTGCAAGTGAAGCCCGATCAAACACCGCCACATCGCTCGCTTTTCAATTTTGTGCTGGCTTAGCGAGGCTCCAAGATGTTCGGCCGGATTTTCTGCATGACGACTTAATTTGGTCTGGCTGACTTGCAATTGATCAAGACGACTCATATCAGTAATGAACGAAGACCTCTCATCGGTGTGGTCTATCGCCTATCAAACTGAGCCATGTTGCCGCTCAGAACGGTTCTCACCCTTAAGAACTTGCCGAGATTGAGAAATCTTGTCTCCACGAGCCATGCTCATGGAGATCTGGAACTGATCTGAGTTCAACAGACTGGCAACGTCTTTCGCATCCATTGACCAGCCCTTGCTGAGATTCCAGGTTTGGACGGCTTGGTGCTCGGAGAGGGTGTAGCCATCCAAATCATGTCGCGCGATCACCTTCAGGGTCCTCTCAATGCCACCTTGGCGCCATCCATGGCGGCGTAATCCAACCACTCTTCAGGATGCGTTGAGGTCAACTGGGCGGTAGGGAACAAAGCTCGACTTGCGGGCACCACAGATTGGGCAAACCCAGTCATCTGGAATCGCCTCAAATGGCGTCCCAGGCGCAATGCCGGAGTCCGGATCTCCGGCTTCAGGGTCGTAAATCATTGAGCACACTTTGCAAATCCACTGTCCAGCGATGGGCTCGGCGGCCAAGCCGACAGCACCACCACCCTCCAAGGCCTGCAATGCCGCGTTGTAGCGATCGGCATGGTGATGCTCGATCGGTGTGAGGAGGCCAAAGTTGTGTGCGGCGCGCCGGAACAGTCCGGCATGCTCTTTGGATTCGACGGTTTGTTCTGCGAATTCGGCCTCGGCCTGGCTATCAAGGTCTCGCCGTGCTTGGGCTTCAAAGCCCGGATACATCGTCGTGTACTCGTAGGTCTCGCCTTCAATAGCCAGTTCAAGACAACGGCCGAGAACGGTCTTTTTCTGCTCCTCGCTCAGGCTGTCTGGATCGGTGATGTCCAGCTCGGGGTACAGCAGGCGGAAGTGGGCAAAGGCGTGCTCGGTTTCTTGCGCAGCGGTTTCACGAAATAACTTCGAGAGTTCGCTGTTGCCCAGTTTCTTGGCGACATCGGCAAAGAAAAGGTACTTGCGGTTGGCCATGCTCTCGCCGCCAAAAGCGGCTTCGAGGTTGTTTGCGGTCGAATTGTTGGTATCAGCCATCACCAGCTCCTGGAATATGCGCTACGTCAGGGCTAACAGCGCTGCTTCTGAGATGGGGTAAGTCTGCATTGGTGGAAACCGAACTCCACGATGGTCCAAAGCAGGAGTGAGGTTGTGGGAACTCCTTTCAGCTGAGCGACATCCAGGGTTCACGGTCTAACCCCTTGCGAACCATTGATTTCGATGCCATGAGCGATCAAGCCTTGAAGTTGCTCCTGGTCCTGGTCGTTGTTCTGGTCTCGCTGGCTGCTGGCCGGCCAGCCCTGAGATCAGGCTCATCGGATCATCAACGCCCAGCTCTGGGATTGGGCGAGGCCTTCGCTGGCGGTGTTTTTCTTGGTGCCGGGCTCATTCACATGCTTGGTGATGCCCAAGCAGCCTTTGATCGTGAGGGTGTCGACTACCCCTATCCCATGGTGATCTGCGGTGGAGTGATGTTGCTGCTGCTCTGGGTTGAACATCTCGCCAATCACGCTGCAGAGCATTCCCGCGGTGATCAGCGCATCGTGCCGCTGACGGCAGCGTTCATGCTGTCGATTCACTCGTTGCTCATGGGGGCTGCTTTTGCGATTGCCACTTCGGTGACCATGACGATTGTTATTTTCATCGCCGTATTGGCCCATAAAGGCTCTGCAAGTTTTGCCTTGGGACTGGAGTTGGGCCGGTCCAGCTTCAACAGCGTTTCAGCCTGGCGTCTCTTTCTGGTTTTTGTCGCGATGTTTCCGTTTGGGGCGCTGCTAGGTCAGAGTCTTAGCAACGCCTCCGATGCCCATCCTCTGGTGGAAGCCTCGATCAGCGCTTTGGCAGCCGGCACCTTTCTGTTCTTTGGCACCTTGCATGGGCTGGCTTCAAGTCCGATGATCCAACGCTGCTGCAATCAGCGGGAGTTTGTCGGTGCGCTCGGGGGGTTCGCCCTGATGGCACTAGTCGCCATCTGGACTTGAACGTCAACCAAAGCCCAGGCGTTTGCTCACACTCGTTGAACCTGCGGTCAAAAACGAGATGTGATCACTACCAGGGTCGTAGAGGGTGTAAGCCGTACCTGCCCCAATTCCGATAATCGTGCGCTTTGGCACGACTTGCTGCTGGTCATGCTGACCTTCGAGATCTTTCACATGGGAGTCAATTTCACCTCCAGTTAGCTCTAGCCGGAATTGCTTGCCACAGCGGGCTGTGAACAATCGGTTCACGTCAAGTCTTGTCAGTCGATCCAGCAGGATCAACGGTGAACTCTCCGGCGTCAATTCATCGCTCACATCGGCTGAGCTGCCATGGATCAGCCCGCAATCGAGCTCAATGAAGCCGAACTGAAGGGAGGCCAGCCATTGTCGATGGGAGCTGTCGACTGCTTTCAGCAGGGCCTCAACTACGTCCTCCCCCTGATTCAGCCTGAGAGCCTCGGCTTTGCGATCGCCGCGGAATCCTGTTTCAGCGAGAAGCTGATCCTCCCACCATCCGTAGATGCACTGCGGTATCAGGTCGCCGCGGAGAGGATTGCGCAGTCGGTTGAGCAGATCGCCGCAGTTTTGCCCTGGTCCGATTAGGTCTCCCAGAACAAAAAAGGTTTCAACGCCGCGTTGACGTTTCAGATCCCGCTGGATCTGTTCGTAGATCTCTAGATCACCCTTCAGCCCACTAGCTAGTGCCCAGCGTTCCATCAGCGCTCACAGACGTGGGAGGCGTCTTCCGCGCGCTCGGCGTACTCGAAGCCATGGCTCAAACGCCATGCAAAAACCTCTGGAAGACCTGCATCCACAATGGCCCGGCAGGTTCGCTCCACGTCGTAGCTCACCTCCTTGATCTCGACAGATCCGTTGTCTTCGTCGTGAATGACGTAGGTGGCTTTGGTACTGCCATGGCGTGGCTCACCGACTGATCCTGCATTGACGATGCGGCGCACCGGCAACTTCAGTTCCTGCTCAGCTGATTGGCTGCTGTCGGAACTCTGGACCCTCACCCGAATGGATCCATCACGCAATTCACGCACGTAGGGCTGATGGGTATGACCGCAGAAAAGAGTGTCAGCACCTGCCGTCTCGACACGCTCCAGGGCGGCAAAAGCATCCATGTCCGGCAGCAGGTATTCGTGCTGGCTGTTGGGGCTGCCGTGGACAAACAATTGTCGCCCCCGACGCAAAGAGGTTGGGAGGGTGGCCAGAAAGTCCTTGTTGTCCTGGCTCAATTGCTCGTCGGTCCATTGATGGGCCCGATGACCACGGCGCTCAGCCAGCTGCGAGGGGTAGCTGCATTCACAGGCATTGAGCCCATCAATGATGTCTTCATCCCAGCAACCTTGACAGGTGGGTATGGCTCGATGGCGAATCAGCTCAACGACCTCATTGGGTTGGGGTCCGTACCCCACCAGATCCCCGAGGCATGTGATGCGTTCGATTCCCTGACGGTCGATGTCCTCCAATACGGCTTCAAAAGCGGCAAGGTTGGCGTGAAGGCAGGAGATGACTGCGTGGTGCATGGTGATCAGTTAGCAGGGGTGGGCTGGCTCTGGCGCTCACGCTGGGGTGCTTGATGCAGCTCAAGTACGGCGTCAGTGAGAAGACAGTCGGCAATTGTTGAGCGGATGCCGTTCGAATCCAGTGCTTTGCCCTGGACGACCAGTGCTGAGATCCGATTAGGCCGGCCATCAGGAGGTGCGAGCTGCTCGAGGGGCAGAAATTGTGAACCGCTCTGGCTGACCATCCAGTTACAGAAGAAAGCTCTGCCATCAGGAAGATTCATCAGCCCCTTGGCACGGTAGACATCGCCATAGGCTCCGTTGACAAGCTCAAACCAGAAACTGCTGAGGCTGTTGGGATCCCAAACTCTGCCTTGAAGTTGGCAGCTCCATGCCTCCAATCGGCTGAACTCAAGAGTGTCCTGGCGGGGAAGGCCCTCGTCTTGACCGAAGTGAAGGACCCGATCGGGTCGCAGCTGTAGCTCCGCCAGTTGAGACCTGATGCGCGGGTCAACACCGCTCACTCCGGAATCCTCCGGGGAATGGAATTGAGGCAGTTCGATCAGAGCCAGCAGATCTTCAGTGTCATTGGCGAGGTCCTGACTGCTCTTACTGAGATCGCGCAGGTCGGGAATTTGATCTTGTAGGTAGGCCAGATCAATGCCGGAGTCACAACCATGCTCAAGGCCTTCAGCCGGAACACCCGTCAGCCTGAGGTATCCCTGCGCTCCTCTGTGGTTTTTCAGTTCATGCAGCATCCAGGTGGTTTTGCCACAGCCTGGTGGGCCTGAAATCAGCCATGTCTGCATCATCCGGACGTCGCCTCTTGCTGGCCTAACCGCCAAGAGGCGGAGGGTTTACTGGAAATCATTCTCATTCTGGCTACTGGGCATGGCCACTGTCCAGCAAAGGCCGTCTTTTTTTGGGTCCCATTAGGATTGGGTATTAGAGTAGAAAATTGACCTTGTTCCTATGCTTCTGGGTCCAAGTTCAAACTGACAAGCTCAAAGGTCAAAGCTGGTAATCGATCTCGGTGATTAGATTGGCTAGAGGCTGGATTTGAGATGCAATTCATCAATTGGATCGGAAATTGGCACTGACTTGGGCTTCTTTGATGCCCATGGTGGCCCATTACGGTCGAAGTTAAAGCAGAACAAGCAAGTGCAGCCGAATACACTTTCCGTGGTTTCCAATGCCGTCGAATATTGCAAATCAGCCTGAATTCTCTGGCAAATACTAAGGCAATAGATTCTGTATGGACTGAACCAACTCAGCCTTTGTGTAGATGGCTAAACCTAAACGAAGGCTAATAGGCAGAGTTCAACAGAAAGTGAACCTCGCTTGACGAAGATATTCCCATGATTAAGTTGAAGAAAAATCATCAGATGAGACATTATGCATAAATGGGTTCAGTGGCTCTTGCCACAGATGTTCTTCTGCTTGAACTTGGCAGCGGTTGTTGTCTACGCTGTTACGTCGAATAGCCTTGAAACTAACCTCAACCTCACATCAGCACAAATTGGAGGGCTGGGAGGCGCTTATTTCATTGCCTATGCGCTCTCACAGTTGTTTCTTGGCTCAAGTCTTGGTGCACTACCTGCCAAGTACCTTGTAGGCGTTACGGCATTAGTTTCAGCAGCAGGGTCTTTTCTACTAAGCGCTGCTGAAAATTATGAAATGGTTTTGGTAGCAAGAATACTGATGGGGATTGGTTTTGGAACTGCAATGGTCGGTGTGATTTATGCCATTGGCAAATACTTCACCAATAAGTTTGCTTTCATGGTTAACCTCTCGCAGAGCGCGGCTAATGCTGTTGGTGCTGCGATCGGCACATTGGCCTCAATTCCATTACTGCAAAATTTTAGACTGCCTTTTCTTGTTACTGGTTGCCTTTTAGTGGTCAATGGTGTGATGCTGCTTCTGATAACTAGTAATGATGAGAAAAACCCCGCTAATGAAAGATCTGCTGGCCTGTCGAATCAACTAGTCGATATTGCTGCAAATAGTCAGTTTTGGATCGGTACGATTTACTTTACAGGACTCTTTGCCACATTCTTGGCGTACGCTGACTTATGGAACATTAAATTCCAAATGGATATCTTTAATCAGAATAGTATTGATGCAGCAATGATTAATTCTGGTGTGGCCTGGGGCTGTACTCTTGGCGCACTGATCAGCGGCATCTGGGCCAACCGTGTTGGGTTCTTGATTCCAGCACGTATTTGCGCATGGATGTCTCTGATCTTGATGGGGATTATGTATATCCAACCTCTTGCTGGACTGGCCGTCCCTTTGATGGTTCTGCTTGGTTTCTTTATGGGCGCTGCTCCACTTGGGTTGGCATCAATGAATGCGCATGTTCCTCGAAAGAGTCAATCCATCGCATCAGCGATCCTCTTGACTGTTGTGTTTCTTGTTGGGGGGCTGTTGATGTCCAGTGTTGGCATGAGCCTTGCAAACTTACCCTCCGACGCATTTGAAACGTATCGTGTTGGCTTAAATTGGTTTCTTGTGCCGATCGCGATTGCAGCAGTGGCCAGTCTCTTCATGAAGCCAAGTCGCTACAGTCAGCGTTGAGATGAATTCGGGACTGATATTGGCATCTGATTGACAGAATCTCATGTTCTGCACTGCGCATGGAGTACGGCTTGATGGCTATCGCATTTGATCACCTTTGAGATCCCGTGTCTCAGCACCAAGCTTTTATGCAGAGCCAGAATGGATAAGAGTCAATCAACGACTCGGATAACTCTGTAAATATTCGAAAAAAAGTTTTGCTGCAAGCCTATATCTGGCCAGGGTATTCATAGGACCGCACGACAAGAGCAGGTGACTTCAAACACGAAGGCCTACAGAGCCTCTATCTTTCATCTGCTCGATGACCCTCGTTACAAGAAACAAGCCCATGAGTTCATCGATGACGGGCTGCTGGTCGTCTGTGATGGCAAGGTTGTTTCAGTAGGGCCAGCGGCAGCAGCTCTGGCAGCGCTGCCTCCTGGTACAGAGGTCACCCAATTTGACGACGGGATCATCACGCCTGGCTTTTTTGACCTTCACAATCATTTCCCACAGCTGAGCACCGTGGCTGTGTACGGCGAGCAACTCCTGGGCTGGCTGAATGCAATTATCCCTGAGGAAGAGGTCTATAAAATACCTGAAGTTGCGACGTCGCGTGCCAAGATTTTTCTCAAGGAATACCTTCGCGCTGGTACCACCACCATGGTCACCTATGGGTCATGGGCAAAAGAATCTGTCGATGCACTATTTTCTGAGGCTGAGCGCCTGAACATGCGATTGGTTGCAGGTAAGGTTATGGCTAACCGCAATATGCCTGCGGGTATTACCACAACTGATCCCGAGAGTGACTATGAAGACAGTGCTGAATTAATTTCGCGTTGGCATGGCCGTGGCCGTCTTGCCTATGCAGTGACTCCACGCTTTGCCATTAGTTCAACTCCAGAAGATCTGCACTCGGCTGGGCGTTTGATGCGTGAGAACCCGACCGTCTATATGCAGACTCATCTTTCTGAAAATCCAGACGAGGTCAAGTACACCCTAGATCTATTCCCAGGCCATAAGAGCTATCTTGATGTTTACGACCACTTTGGCTTGGTGGGTGACCGTTCCATCTTTGGTCATTGCATCCATCTGGTGGATGAAGATTTTGCGCGTGTCAAGGAATCTGGCGCTGTGCTTTGCCCTAACCCTCCGTCCAATATGTTTCTTGGTAGTGGACTCTTCAAGTTTCAAAAAGCTAAAGACTACTCTGTCAGGCTTGCCTTAGGGACTGACTTTGGCGCTGGGAATACCTTCTCGATGCTCAATTCCATGGAGAACTCCTATAAAATGGCTCAGCTTGATGGTTATTCACTCTCACCATTTGAAGCCTTTTATTTCAGTACGCTTGGCGGTGCAAGAGCCCTCTCTATGGATGACAAGCTCGGTAATTTTGCAGCGGGTAAGGAAGCAGACTTTGTGGTCATGGATACCTGCTGCACTCCGTTTATCTCATGGCGTATGGAACATGCCAAAACACCGCTGGAGAAACTTTTTGTGTTGATGATGCTAGGCGACGATCGTGCAATCCAGCGCACTTATGTATTCGGAGAGCTGGTACACAACCGTGATGCATAAACTCATCGTGACTTTCTGATGTGATAAGCCTGAGAGTCTTCACCTCTTGGCGGATCCTTGAGATATTGTAGTGCCCTACTCTGAAATCTGTTTAATCCTTCTCTTTGATATGTTGGACCAACAGGTCAGTCAAAAATAGGGATCTTGGCCGAGTGAGGTTGTAGCTAACAACATCTGCTGACAGTGTTTCTGCTTTTCGACTCAGCTTTATCTATAAAGAGCATAAAAGGTGCTTCCAAGAGCAGCTTCAAATGCTCTTTGCATGTGTTATTTCAGCCATGGCAAAACTTGTCTACTCTGCTGCGGTAGACATTGGTATTCCTGCGATTGATTTCCACTGGTATTAGTCCCTAGGAAAGCATCGGGGCCAGCATTCCGTGTGGGTCAAAGCTCTGCTGGCGCCGACGCAGTGCGCTGAGGATGGGGCCATAGGCCAATTCCAACTCAAGGTGATAAGTCGGGGATTCTGGATGTCGTTGAACGATGTAATAATGATTGGCTAACTGTGCCAAAGCTGCAAAGCAGTCTTCTGCCCACTGAATGGCAGATTTTCCTGCGCTTGGATCATTAGGACCGAAAATTGCTGTGACCACAATTGACCATTCAGCTTGTCGCCCCCTGTACGCAGAGCTATCAAGGTCAACTGCATTCACAACACCTCCAACGTGTTGAAGATCAATGCGGCATTGGCGATTTGGTGCTGAGCTAATTAAATGCGTCAACACTTCCGAGATCGATTGGCCCACACCTCGCGGTACGCTGATTGAATACACGCGTGTTTTGATCCTTTGGTATCGGTTAGGGTTTGGAGGTTCAAGTGGAGGAACGACACCTCCATGCGATGGGAATTCAAATTCTGGAAGTTCTTCCTGTCCAGCAACTATTTCTGAGCAACCTCCAGGCTTCCGTTGAAACTCCATCAACGTCCGTTGGTTTTCTATTGCTGCGACGGCATAAGTCAGAATCTGAGCTTTTCTTTGATCTGAGGAAAAACCCAGGATCATTGAACAGGAACCTTGTTCTGGCAGAGATTCTGCGTTGTTGATCAGCTCCGGCAGTTGCTCGACTGGACAGAGATGTCGTATCACATGCAATTTTCTTCTGGTATCAGTCTTCAGTGTGACCTCAGTGATTACAGCCAGAAAGACTGAAGCCCCACGCAGCATCATCCACAGTTCTTGGTCGGAATGATCTGCTTTGATCTCAATGCTCTGCCCGTTGGCCGTTATCCCCCTGATTGCTTCAATGTGATCAAGCGTTAGTCCTAGGCTTCTGCTGAGGTGACCGATGCCTCCCATCGTCAATAGCCCAAAGCCTGGAGTTAATGATGTGCCGACTGGCAACATGCGCCCTAATGGTGTCAACATCTCAAGTACAGCTCCCATGCTTGCTCCTGCCTGGACTGTGACTAGGTCACCGTGGCAGGTGATTTTGTTGAGCCCGGCACTGAGATCGAGCATCAACGTTCCGCTTAGCGAGCAAAGAGCACTATGGCTTCCGCTGCAGACACTGATCTGCAGCTCTTGTTGAAGAGCTAAATGAAGAGCGTCCTGCAGTTCGTCATGATTACGAGGCTGGACGATCAGCGCAGGATTTTCGCCAGCTGCAATGCCATTATTCAAACTTGCCAATACACGCTCGTAGGCCCCTGTTGCCGGCTCGAGGACCCTTTCCTGGAAGCTCATCAACTGCAACAATCCTCTCTTGCTTCATAGCTCAACCCCATGATCCCTTGCCGGCTCGTTTCGAGCCGTAACGCCAAGATCCTATTCTTGTCAATTTCTAATCAGTATCACTCGCCCTATTGTGTTGGTTCACAGCATTTGTGCTGCTCTATTTTTCTTTCTGGATATTCTTTGTGCTCGCTTAGTAGAGTGTTCGATGGCACATAGCAGGTGCATTCATGCATAAATAAAGCTGCGAATCCGTCACTCTCACCTTCGGAGCTAACTACAAGTTCGCGTTAGTGATCAGCAATCGAACAAGGCTATGGACATGACAGAAGCAGTCATTAAGTCAATATTGAGGATCACTTGCGAGGCTGGCTTTGTTCCTCCCAAGGGGACGTGGGGCAGCTTGTTTTAAACCTATTAGAACCATTTTTAAGCATGAACAGTGCTTTTCCTTTTTTCAACAGAACTTTTGTGGCTAGTAAATAGATTTACTGCAAGTGCGCCAAGAAACTTGACACAGTTTGGCTTCGGCTCAGTGCACAATCCTGGGTGTGGAACCTGAACTGCGTGCCCGCAAACACAATCCAACCTGAAGATCAACGCTGCCCTGGTGGCCGGATGGTTGACGCAGGTGAGTCTGCGCAATGTCCCCGGATTGAGCGGTTGGAGGCGCGGTTCAATCCTCTGGCGATTTCCGCGTTGATCGCCAACGTTTTGCGGCTTTTCCTACTTCAGGCCCAGATGATTCTTTCCAATCCGCTGGCCATCGTCTTGATGGCCATTCCCCTGATCCTCCAGACTCACCTGATTTACTGGATTACGGCCTTTTAATGCGTTCTGCAGGCCAGCAGCGTTCGATTGCTGCACCTGATGCCATGATCGCCGCTCCAATCTTTTTGAGTTGGCGGTGGCAATCAGCTTGTTCGGTTTGAACTCCGGCGCTGCACTAGCCACTGTTGTTGGGGTGCTGGTTGAGGTCCCGGTGATGCTGTCGCTTGTTCAGATTGCGGATCGGAACCAAACGTTTTTTCCTGCGTGAGATTGGCTGCGAGATGACGTGTGTTCTGCGCACCCGACGGTCTTGCGTGGCCTGAATAACGTCTTGGAGATGAGGGTGGCTGCTTGATGACTGGCCTGCGGCAGGTGTTCGTTCAGTTCCTCGTTTTGGGCCTGACCTCCTTTGGTGGCCCCGTGGCGCATCTGGGTTACTTCCATGAGCGCTTTGTGCAGCGGGAGCGTTGGATCACCGCTGAGGCCTACGCCGATCTCGTCGGCCTCTGTCAGCTGCTGCCCGGACCTTCGAGTTCGCAGGTGGGCATGGGCCTGGGTCTGATTCGGGCCGGCTGGCTTGGCGGTCTGGCGGCCTGGGCGGGATTTACCTTGCCCTCAGCTGTGTTGATGGTGCTGGCGGCGTCGCTGCTCTCGGCCTATCCCACCTGGATTGAGGGGGGCTGGGTGCATGGCTTGATGGTGGCGGCTGTGGCCGTGGTGGCGCAGGCCGTTCTTGGCCTGCAGCGCAAGCTGGCTCCCGATCGGCGACGGGCCAGCGTGATGGTGGCGGCAGCTGTGCTGGTTCTGTTTGTGCCGCGCGTCTGGGCTCAGCTGTTGGCCCTGCTGTTCGGTGGGTTGGTGGGGTTGTGCGTTTTGACGCCTCCTGAGCTTGAGCTATCGGCGCCGGAACGTCTCGTGGTTCCGCTGCGGCGCTCTGTGGCGGTGGTGTTGCTTGGTGTTGCTGTGCTGCTGTTGGTGGCTCTGCCCTGGATGACCGCTGAGGCCAGGCCGCTGCTGCTGCAGCAACTCAGTGGATTCCTGCGCACGGGTGCCTTGGTGTTCGGCGGTGGGCATGTGGTGCTCCCCTTGCTGGAGCAAGCGCTGGTGCCCAACGGTTGGATTGACCTGCAGCGGTTTCTGGCAGGGTATGGGGCTGCCCAGGCCCTGCCGGGGCCGATGTTCAGTTTCGCGGCCTTTCTTGGCTTTGATCTGCAGCCTGGGCTTCAGGGCATCGCCGGTTCTGCGATGGCGCTTCTTACCCTCTTTTTACCCTCGTTCTTGTTGATTGGTGGGCTCCTGCCCTTGTGGAGTGACCTGGGCCGTTTGGCTCCGATGCGTCGAGCCCTGCTGGGCATCAATGCATCGGTGGTGGGCATCCTGCTGGCGGCGTTGTTTCAACCCGTCTGGCAAGCGGGAATCCGGGGCGGCGCTGAGTTCGGCCTGGCGTTGGTTGCGTTTGTACTGTTGGTGAGCTGGCGGCAACCGGCGTGGCTTGTGGTGCTGTTTTGCGCCGGGGTGGGTGGTTTGACCCTGGCCTGATCCATTCCTCTGCAGAATCACTGCATTCATGGGGAGCATGGTGGCTGGAGCTGGTGTGAATCCTGCCGATCAGAACTGGCCTTGGTGGCCTCTGCTTCCCCTTTATCCCTATGGCAGGCGCCGGACCCTTAGGCGTGAACTTGTACCTGGTCAGGTTTGGAGTTTTGAGCAGCTACAGGGGGTTTTCTATGTCGCCGTGCCGATCCGCATGACGGCGATCAAGGTTGACGGGGGGTTAATGCTGTATGCCCCGAACGCCGCCACTGCTGAGTGCATCGCCCTCGTGCGTGATTTAGAGGCAATCCATGGACCTGTCCTCTCGATTGTTCACCCAAGCAGTTCAGGCCTTGAGCACAAAGTCGGTGTACCGGCAATGGCCCGGGCGTTCCCGGGAGCTGATGTCTGGGTGACGCCGGGTCAGTGGAGTTTTCCTTTGCCCCTACCGCTCAGTTGGGTTGGCTTCCCTGCTGGGCGCACGCGGGTGTTGTTTGAGAACGGTGTGCCCCACGGCGATGAATTGCAATGGGAGCCGCTCGGTCCTGTGCCGCTTGGGCCAGGTCCTTTTATGGAAGCCAGTGTGCTGCATCACGCCAGCGGCACGCTGCTTTGCACCGATGCACTCATTGCGATCTCCGAGCAGTGGCCTGAATTGTTGGACCTTGATCCAACACCGATGCTGTATCACGGCCGTGACCATGGCGATGAACCAATGGATGACGAGCCGCAGCGACGACGTCGCGGCTGGAAGCGTCTCGTGCTCTTTGCTACGTGCCTCAAGCCACATGGGGTGGACCAGGTCTGGCGCCGCTTTCCGTTTCGCTGGAGACCAAGTTGGGAGCAAGATTTTGCTGTAATCAGTCGAGGTGGACGGCTACGGGTAGCACCGATTCTCGAGGATCTCGTCTTTCCTCGTCATCGGCCGCTGATGAGTGACTGGTTGCGTCGCTGCTCCACCCTCAGCTTCTGCCAGCTGGTACCTGCACATTTCCACGCACCGATTCGATGTGATGGTTCAATGTTTGAGACTCTGGCCCAGGCCTGGGAGGGCGGGGATTCGGATGATGCGGAAGCATCAGATCGTGCCTTCCTGCGCTCCTTCAACAGGCAAATCGAACGCCTTGGTCTGGTACCGAAGGCTTAAAGCTCGATGGGCTCGTCGCCATCTGGGCCAAACATCGAGCTTTCAAGTTCCATGCGCTGCTCCATCTGCCGCAGGAAATAGCCGGTCATCATCGCTGATGCCAGAAGACCAGCCAGGTTGTCTCGGCTGGTCTGGATCTTGACCTCGAACTGTTCACCAGGCAGCAGGCCCAACAGACCCTGCACGTTGTGGCGAATGATCTCTTGAATATCTGGACTGGCGGAGCGGGCGACGCGCTGAAGCACATCCGGGCTCTGCTCCTGGAGGTACTTGATCAGGTCGTTTCCACTGATCGCGTCAGTTTCCGTGGTCAGAAATTCGGGGTTGAACATCCGGCCACTGCTGTCGTCCAGGTAACAACCTAACAGTCCCTTCAGCTTTTACCCCACCCTTGGTGCCTTGAGCGGGCCAAAGCCCTGTGGTGGCCAGTAACGCCAGAAGGCCGTGCCAATCAAATCAGTCTCCTGTAGTGGCCCCCAAAGGTGTGAATCGAGGCTCTCGTTCCGGTTGTCCCCGAGCACCATCAGCTCTCCATCTGCCAGCTTCAGCTCCGGTAGTTCGTATTCCATGGCCTCCGCGGTCCAGGGTTCCTTGATGGTGTTTCCGTTGCGCAAAAGCTCACCGCCGTGGACTTCAAGTTCATCTCCAGGAATCCCCACTATTCGTTTAATCAGTGCCGCCTGAGGGTCGTAGCCGGCGCTCACCAGTGCCTCGGGGGTCTGAAACACCACCACGGCATCGCGTTTCGGTTGCAGTCCAAGGCGGTGCCCCAGCTTGTAGACCAGCACTCGATCCTGTGGCTGCAGCCCTGGCTGCATCGATTCCGAAGGGATCCAGCGCGGCTCGACCACACCCCAGCGCAGCAGGATTGCTATCCCCAAGACAAAAAACAGTGAACGCCACTGGCTCAGACCACTGGACTGCTCATCGGACTTGCTGGTCATCGTTTTGGGTCGGCACGCGAGCACAATCGTGACGCGCTGATGCTCCTCGCTTGGATCTGCAGGCCGCTGACAACCTGCGTGCCGCTGAGGCTTTGTTATCGGCTCTGATGGGCCTGGGGCTAAGGCGTTTAGTGCTCTGTCCTGGGAGCCGATGCGGACCGCTCGCCTTGGCGGCCTCCCGTTTTGAAGTCCATGGTCTGCAGCTGATCTGCGGAATTGATGAGCGATCTGCAGGTTTTCTGGCTCTTGGGATGAGCCGCGCTGATGGTCATCCCACAGCTGTGGTGACCACCTCTGGAACGGCTGTGGCCAATCTGCTTCCTGCAGCAGTAGAGGCCGATCACAGTGCTTTGCCGCTGCTTTTCATCACTGCTGATCGTCCAGAACGGTTGAAGTCCTGTGGAGCCAATCAGACCGTGAATCAGGAGGCATTTCTGCAACCCTCCTGCCGAGCGCTTCTCCAGGGTCCGCTCGACGGTTTACACCGAGCGGATGCGCCACGCTTGCAACGCCTAGCAGATGCCGCTTGGCGCCATTGCCTTGGAATTCCTGCCGGGCCTGTCCACCTCAACCTCGCTTTCGAAGAACCGCTACATGCATCTGCTGAGCTTCCTCGGCCCTCCCAGCCGCTGTCCAGACAATTAGAGCTCCCCGCTTTTGGGGATCCCATTGACGACCTTGCTCCACTGGACCTTGACCGCCCAGGACTGATCGTTGTGGGTCCCTGGCGACGTGGTCGGGGTACCGGTTTTGTTGCAGCGTTGCGGCGCCTGGTCGATCGCAGCGGCTGGCCTGTCTTGGCAGATGCAGCTTCTGGGTTGCGCGGTCTGAACCTCCCAGTGATCAGTTCTTATGACCTGCTGCTCGAGGATCCCGCTCGAGTGCCTCATCCACATCAGCTTCTCCGCCTCGGCTCGATGCCATCGAGCCGCCGACTGCAGGATTGGCTACAGCTCCACAAAGGTCCGGAGCTGGTTATTACCGAAGGCGATCCACGCCGTCAGGATCCTCTCGGTAGCGGCGCCCCTCAGTACTGGCAGGGATTGAAGGCCTGTACAACCTCACTTGCCGCGGGATCTCCTGCACCCGAAAGCTTGCAGTTGCAGCGGGAGTGGCTTCAGGCGGAGAAGCTGACTCAGTGCCGTCTTGATCAGGCCCTGGCTTTTGCCGGCACCTGCACGGAACCCTCGCTCGCTCGCTCCCTGCAGCAGCTGTTACCGCTCGATTGGCCAGTGATGTTGTCCAGCAGCTCTCCAGTGCGGGATTGGGAGAGTTTTGCTGCTTCCCCCGAGGGCCATCGCACGATCGTCAGCTTCCGAGGTGCTTCGGGTATTGATGGCACCCTTTCACTTGCTGCCGGTCTGGCCACTCAGTGGCAGAAGCTTGTTCTGGTGACAGGTGATCTGGCGCTGTTGCATGACAGCAACGGCTGGCTCTGGGGCCAGCAGCTGAAGGCAGAACTTCGAGTCGTTCTGATCGACAACGGCGGTGGCGGAATTTTTGAGCAGCTGCCGATACCCCGGCAGGGACTTGATTTCTCTCGCCTATTCGCGATGCCCCAGGCCGTGGACCCTCTGGCTTTAGCCGCTGCCCATGGGGTGTCACAGCGTTCTTGCAGCGCTATGGACCAGCTCGCTGATGACCTCGCTTGGCTGCTCGAACCCGGCGATCCCATGCGCCTGCTTCGCTGCAGCACGGACGCTGCTGCGGATGCAGTTCTGAGGCGGACACTGCGCCAGCCAGGATGGCCGATTGAGCCCCCGCAGGCCTGATGCGAAGCCCTGATAGCAACTACTGGATTCCCTCAGGCGCCTATGAGGACGTCCTGCTGGCCTATGCCGCCGATGAAGGCATCGCCCGTATCGCCATCAATCGGCCTGAGAAGCGCAACGCCTTTCGCCCTCGCACCGTCAGTGAGCTCTATGACGCTTTTGCCCGCGTGCGCGATAACCCAAGGGTCGGTGTGGTGCTTTTTACAGGCGCCGGTCCGGCTGCCGATGGGGTTCATGCCTTCTGCGCTGGTGGTGACCAGTCCGTCCGCGGAGACGGCGGCTATCTCGATGAAGAGGGAGTCCCGCGGCTCAATGTGCTGGATTTGCAACGTCTGATCCGCAGTCTGCCCAAGGTTGTCATCGCCCTTGTTTCTGGCTATGCGATCGGCGGAGGTCAGGTTCTACACCTTCTTTGTGACCTGAGCATCGCGGCTGAAAACGCGCAGTTCGGTCAGACAGGGCCGCGTGTTGGCAGTTTTGATGGTGGATATGGCTGTGCCCACCTCGCCCGTCTAGTGGGTCAGCGCAAGGCCCGCGAGATTTGGTTTCTCTGCCGTCGTTATGACGCCCAACAGGCGCTGCAGATGGGGCTTGTGAACACGGTTGTGCCGCTGTCTGAGCTTGAGCTGGAGGGTGTCCGCTGGGCTCGCGAAATCCTGCAGCACAGCCCGACGGCGATCCGTTGCCTTAAGGCCGCCTTCAATGCTGATACCGACGGGATGGCGGGTCTACAGGAACTGGCCGGCCAGGCTACCCATCTCTTCTATCGGACCAGCGAGGGCCAAGAAGGGCGCAATGCCTTTCTCGAGAAACGATCGCCTGACTTTGGCGATGTTCCATGGCTTCCTTAAACCCTGACGAATGAATTAAGCGGAGTGAGACTCGCGGGACTCACTGGCTAGCAGGGGAGGGATTTCTCCTCTTCTGATGAAAACTCTGCTGGCTCCGTTGGCCCTGCTGCTGGGCCTGCCATCCTTGGCGTTCGCACCCGTGATGGTGCGTGCCATGCCATGGGATGACCCAGAAGTGGTCATGAAAAAAGAGCCCATCACCCTGCTCGAGCTCAGTCGCAAGTCCAAAAAGGTGAAGGTCTATCAAGACGGCCAGGTGATCGCCAGCTACCCGGTGGCGGTTGGACGGCCCGATTCACCCACGCCCCTCGGTGAGCACACTGTTCACCGCATGATGAAGGATCCCGTCTGGTCGAGCCCCTGGTCGGCGCGCAAAGTCAAGCCAAGCCCCCTCGGCCCCATCGGCACTCGCTGGATCGGTTTCTGGTACACCTGCGGGCAGCGCACCTCGCTCGATCCGAATCCACCTGAGTTCCGTCCGGGTGCCTGCAATGAAATCGGCTTCCACGGCACAGGTCGCCTCAAAAGCATTGGTAAAGCAGCAAGCAGCGGATGTGTACGGATGTTTGACGCAGACGCCGTCGCTCTCTATGACCTTGTGAAGAAAGGCACTCGCGTCCGCGTTGTCGACTGAGTTCCATGCGTGCCTTCGCTCCCCTGCTGACACTGCTGCTGGCATCGTCAGCGGTTCTGCCCCTGCAGGCTGGGCCGCTAGAGGACCCTGATCACCCTCTGCGCCCCCTAGAGCTCACCTTGGCTGAGCTTCCGCAGGGGGTGCTTCAACGAGCTGGACGCCAGCTCGTGCTGCACCGAGGTCGCCGTCAGCTTCTGTTGATTGATCAGGGCCAACTGCTGGCCCGTTATCCGGTTGCAGTAGGCATGGTCGGTTGGGAGACCCCCGCAGGCCGCTTTTCTGTCATTAACAAGGTGAGTGAACCGGACTGGAGCCATCCTCAAACCGGTGACATCGTCCCTGGGGGAACCGAGAAGAACCCCCTTGGGAGTCGTTGGATTGGCTTCTATCGCGACTGCGTCGGCCGTAAGGGTTTTGATGGTGAGCGCATGCTTGATATCAAGGGATGCACCACTGCCGGTTTCCATGGCACACCGCACCGTTGGACGGTTGGTCATGCTGTCTCCCATGGCTGCGTGCGCCTGTTTGATGAGCACATCAAGGACCTCTATGGCCGTGTCCGCCGTGGCACTCCTGTAACCGTGCTGCCATGAAGCAGATCGACATAGTGAAAACCGATTCCACTCCGTAGAGTCAGCGCCACTTCTGGCCGTCTCTGATGCGCATCCTCTTCGCCGCCGCTGAATGTGCGCCGATGGTGAAAGTCGGTGGCATGGGCGATGTGGTGGGGTCGCTACCCCCAGCGCTGGCTGCCCTGGGCCATGACGTTCGCATCATCATGCCGGGCTACGGCAAGCTCTGGTCACGCCTGAATGTGGACAGTGAGCCCATCTGGCGGGCCCAGACAATGGGTACTGAATTCGCCGTTTTCGAGACCCGCCATCCCACCAGCGGGCTCACCATCTACCTGGTAGGTCACCCGGTCTTTGATGGCGAGCGTATCTACGGCGGTGAGGACGAAGACTGGCGTTTTACCTTTTTCGCCAGCGCCACGTCCGAGTTCGCTTGGAACATGTGGAAGCCGAATGTGCTGCATTGCCACGACTGGCACACCGGCATGATTCCCGTCTGGATGCACCAGGACCCCGAGATCAGCACGGTCTTCACCATCCACAACCTCAAGTACCAGGGTCCATGGCGCTGGAAGCTTGAGCGCATGACCTGGTGCCCCTGGTACATGCAGGGTGACCACACCATGGCGGCCGCCTTGCTCTATGCCGATCGGGTCAATGCGGTATCCCCGACCTATGCCCAAGAGATTCGCACTGCTGAATACGGCGAAAAGCTCGACGGCCTACTGAATTTCGTCAGCGGCAAGCTGCGCGGCATTCTCAACGGCATTGATATTGACGCCTGGAATCCGGCCACCGATCAGCGCATCCCATCGACCTACAGCGCTGCCGATCTCAGCGGCAAGGCCGTCTGTAAAAAGGCGCTCCAAGAGCGCATGGGTCTTCAAACCAATCCCGATACTTTCGTGATTGGCATGGTGAGTCGTCTGGTGGATCAGAAGGGTGTCGATCTGCTCCTGCAGGTGGCTGAGCGCTTCTTGGCCTACACCGACACCCAAATCGTGGTGCTTGGGACAGGGGATCGTCATTTTGAATCTGGCCTCTGGCAGATGGCCAGCAGTCACCCTGGTCGTTTTGCGGCTTTCCTCACCTATGACGATGACCTATCCCGTCTGATTTATTCCGGCAGTGACGCCTTCCTGATGCCATCTCGATTTGAACCCTGCGGTATCAGCCAGTTGTTGTCGATGCGCTACGGCACGATTCCGATCGTGCGTCGCGTCGGTGGTCTGGTGGACACCGTGCCTCCCTACGTCCCTGCTGTTCAGGAGGGCAATGGATTCTGCTTTGATCGGTATGAGGCAATTGATCTCTACACGGCCCTTGTTCGCGCCTGGGAAGCCTTCCGTCATCGAGATAGCTGGCAGATGTTGATGAAGCGAGTCATGGAGTTGGACTTCAGCTGGGCCCGCTCCGCCGTGGAGTACGACCGGATGTACAGGGAGGTGTGCGGTATTAAGGAACCCACCCCGGAAGCGGAAGCTGTTGCAGCGTTCTCCATTCCCCAGCCTCCAGAGCAGAAGGCGGCACAGGCCGCTGCCGAAGCTGCTGATCCCAATCCTCTGCCGCAGCAGGCGCCCGGTCGTCGGTTCAATCCTCTGTCCTTGCTGCGCCGCAACGGGGGATGAGTCCAGACGCAGAGCCCAGGGACAACTCACTGCTGCCGGTTGAATGGAGTTCTCCCTGGAAGCGCCTGCGCCAGGATCTGGCCCGAGATCTTCCGGCTGTCCTGGCCGCCACGACGCTCCGCTTGCGTGAGCTCTGGCGACGAAATCGAGACGGAGATCTGTCGGTCCCGGGCTTCTGGCCTTCATCGCTGGCGCCACTGTTCTGGCCCTTGCTCCTGGTGCTGTTGCTGATGGTTCCAGTTGCCCTGCTGTTGATCTGGCCCCGTTCGGCTCCTGGACCAGGCCTGGTTGAGCCGAGTGCCGTTCCGATCACGCTTGAGCGTCAGTTGGAGCAGGTGATGGATCCACCGCAGCCGTTGCTGAGTCCTGTGAAGCCGGTTGTTCCCCTGGCTCCTGATCCAGAGCCAGAGTCAGAGTCAGAGCCAGGTGTCGAAGCGGCGGATCTCGCCTCACCTGGGGTTGATCCACTGCTTGAGCTACTCCAGCAGGATTCCGGTTCCAATCTGGTGGACCGCCTGCACCCTCTGCCTGAGCAAGGCCTGATTGAGCTCTTCCCAAGTCCTGATTTCAACGATCTGTCGCTAGCTGCGCGGCAGCAGCAGGCTGATGCGTGGTTGGTCCAGCTGCAGGAGGCGGGCTATGAACGACTCGAACTCCATGACGACGACGGGCGGTTGCTTGGTCGCTCAGCTCAGGTAGGAAGCGGCATGATTCTTTGGATCGCTCCTCAGTGATGAGTCCGTCCCTCTGCCTGCAGGATCTGGCGCAGTTGTTCGAGGCTCAGCCCCAACGTCGCAGTGGTCCGATTGATGCTGGAACCCTCAGCTGGATTTTTGAATCGATCAGCACTGACAGTCGGGCGCTCCAACCTGGTGATCTCTTTATTCCCCTGATCGGTGAGCGGTTTAATGGCCATGATTTTCTTGATGCCGCCGTCAGCATTGGCGTTGCTGCCGCCATCGTCTCCCGTGAATGGAGTGGTTACATCCCAGAACAGCTCACTGTGCTTGCTGTGGATGACACCACGGCTGCCTACCAACGCATTGCTCTGGCCTGGCGACGTCAGCTGAAGCAGCCGGTTGTTGCCGTCACTGGCTCGGCAGGAAAGACGACCACCCGCGAATTGATCAAGGCTTGCTTGGCTCCACTGGGACGGGTCGAGGCCAGCATCGGTAATGAAAACAATGACATCGGCGTTCCGCGCACCTTGCTCAGGGCACGTTCAGGTGATGGGGCATTGGTGCTTGAGATGGGGATGCGAGGCCTTGGCGAGATTGAACGACTCAGCGTCTGCAGTGAGCCCGACGTCGCTGTGATTACGAATATCGGCACGGCCCACATCGGCCGTCTTGGAAGTCGTGAAGCAATCGCCAGGGCTAAATGCGAGATCACCACGAAGCTCCGCGCCGATGGTCTGTTGGTGATTCCTGCTGGAGATGCTCGTCTGGAGCATGCTCTCGGCAAAATCTGGAGCGGTCGCGTCTGCCGCGTGGCCATCGCGGGTGATGAGCTCTCACCTGGTTCCCCACCTGTGGATTTGTTGGGGCAACTTGATGCAGAAACTCTCCGAGTAGATCAGGGCACGAACACCCTTTGCCGACTTCAACTCCCACTTGAGGGCCGGCACAACGCCCGCAACATGTTGCTGGCACTTGCTGTGGCCCTCGAGCAGGGCATCAGCCCTGAGCATCTTGCAGGCCTGCATGTTGAGTTGCCTGGAGGCCGCTCACGGCGGCTGCAGCTCAGCGGTGATCTTGAAGGAGTCACTGTGCTCGATGAGACCTACAACGCCTCCCCTGAGGCGATGTTGGCGAGTCTCGATCTGCTTCAGCAGCAGACTGGTCGCCATTTTGCAGTGCTGGGCACCATGCTCGAGCTGGGTGATCAGAGCGAGAGCCTTCACTTCGAAGTGGGCCGTCGGGCTGCTCAGCTTGGTCTCGATGGCCTGGTGGTGATGGCTGATGGCGCAGAGGCAGCAGCGATGTTGCAGGGGGCAGCTGGTCTGCCAAAGCTGTTGCAGGTGCATACGCCCCAGGCAGCAGCGGTACCGTTGCGGCAGTGGCTGCAGCCCGGGGATCATCTGTTGCTTAAGGCCAGCCGTGGTGTGGCTCTTGAAACCTTGATTCCCCTTCTCTGAAAACCTGCGTCATCAGCAGCGGTGAACTAAGAGGGGGGGGTGGACCACCCTTGCTTCAAGAGTTGACGGGCCCGTCCCAGGGCCAGAGCGCCATCAGGGACGTCCTTGGTGAGCGTCGATCCAGCTCCAACAGTGACATTCCTGCCCAAATTGATTGGTGCCACCAGAACGGAATTCGCACCTGTCTTGGATCCATCGCCGATCACGGTGCGGTGTTTGCTGATCCCGTCGTAGTTGGCGGTGATCGTGCCGGCGCCGACATTCACCCTGCTGCCCAGTTCGGCATCTCCGATGTAGCTGAGGTGATTCACCTTTGAACCCTCACCAAGTTGACTCTTCTTGACCTCAACGAAGTTGCCGATCCTCACTCCCTTACCCAGCAAGGCCTGAGGACGCAGGTGTGCGTATGGCCCGATTCTGCAGCCACTGGACACCTTGGCGCCGTTAAGCATGGAGAGAACAACGTGAACATCGCTCTCGATCACGCAGTCCTGAACCAGACTTCCTGGTCCGATTTTGCAGCCGTCGCCGATGGTGTTGTTGCCACGGAAGTGGCTTTGTGGCTCGATGATGACATCACGACCGAATCGCGTGTCCTCGGAAAGCGTGCAACTGGCTGGATCGATGAAACTCACCCCCTCGGCCATCCAGTGACTCCGCAGCCGCTCCTGCAGCATCCCTTCGCATTGAGCCAGTTGGCTGCGGTTGTTGATGCCGGTGATCTCGGAGAGATCTTGCACGACCTGATGTCCGGCGTCTCCTAGCAACGACACCGTGTCGGTGAGATAGAGCTCCCCCTGGTCGTTATCAGCACTGAGCTTGGGTAGCACCTGCTTGAGGCGAGGCCAATGGAAGCAGTAAATCCCAGCATTGATCAGGCTGTTCTTGCGCTGTTCCTCGTTGCAGTCCCGGTGCTCAATGATCTCTCGGACGCTGCCATCAGCTTTTAGAAAGACGCGGCCGTAGCCGGTTGGATTTTCTAGATGAGCTGTCAGCAACGTCACTGCTGCGCCTGTTTTGCGGTGATTGCCCAGCAATGCATCAAGAGTTTCGCTTCGCAGCAACGGCACATCGCCATTCAGAACAAGCAGGTCGCCGTCAAAGTCAGCCAGGGGCTCAAGTAACTGCTGCACGGCGTGACCAGTGCCGTTCTGGGGCTGTTGCAGCACGAATTGCGGCCCACTGGGATGGTCTTTGAGCGCTGCCTCCACTTTCTCGGCCTGATGGCCGACGATCAGGAGCATGCGTTCGGGCTTGAGTGTTCCGGTGCTTGCCATGACACGCTCCACCAAGGTGGCGCCTGCCAGGGGCTGTAACACCTTTGGCAGATCGCTCTTCATGCGGGTTCCTTTCCCAGCGGCCAGCACAGCGATGGCGAGCATGGACCCGAATCAGCTGGGCGGGAATCTACCGGGATCTGTTAAGCCTGCCTCCCCCTGCCAGCGGCGGCGCCAGGCACTGGTGCTGAGTCCTGTCCCCAGCAGCTGTTTCTGCTGTCTGTCCTGACGGATCTGTTCTGATGTGGCATTCAGCCTTGGGTCCCTGTAGGGCTGAGCCGCGCGGGTTAGCTGATGTTCGAGCTCCATGGCCGTGAAGGCCTGCAGGGGTGGCTTGAGCTCCAATACCTTCCAGCTCGCGACTGTCCCGCCGCTCCATTGATGTGGCCCACTCCCTGTCGGTGGTGGCAAGCCGGCTTGATGCAGGCCAACCAGCTTCAGGCACTGTCGCACTGCTGCTGCTGAGCAGTAGGTGACGATGCGCCCCTCGGGCTTGAGACAACGCGCCACCAAGGTCAGGAATTCCAAGCTCCACAGTTCGGGGCAGACCCGCGGTGAAAATGCGTCATGGATGACCAGATCGCATTGCGCCTCGACCTTGGGCATCAGATTCTGCAGGCTTTGCCGGGCGTCACCCCAGAGCATCGGCCCCGCTCGGCAGCTACCGGTTTTCGCCAGAGAATCCAGCAATTCCAGCGATTGCTCGCTGCATTGGCATCTAAAGCGTGGGTCAGCCAGGGCTAGCTGCAGGGGCCTCCGGTCCGATTCCAGTCCCCACCAGCGCAACTTCAGGTCCAACTTGCGGCAACGATCAAGAAGTTGGGCGGTGTTGGTTCCTGTACCGACGCATAACTCCAGCACGGCCACATCTGACCTTGGCGCCAATCCTTCCAGTCCAGCTGGAGCCAGGAATGTGGTCCGAGCCTCTTCTATGGCGCCCCGGGCACTGTGAAAGGCCTGATCAAAGGATTCGCTCCAAAGGCTGAAGCTCCCATCAGCTGTGATGCGCGGCTCCAGCCGTGAATTAGCCGCGCTGCAATCGGTCCAGGTCATCCCAGAAAGTGGGGTAGGAGACCGCCGCTGCATCAGCGCGGGCGATGTGGGTTTCGCCCTCTGCAACTAAGGCAGCCACCGCAAGGCTCATGGCGACTCGGTGATCAGTTTCGCTATCCACATCGGCACCCTGGAGCCGTTGACCACCAGGGATGACCAGTCCGTCATCGGTCTCCTCCAGTTCAGCGCCCATGGCGCGCAGTTGCCTCGCCATGACTGCCAACCGATCCGTCTCTTTGACACGAAGCTCTGCGGCATCGGCGATGATGCTGGTTCCTTCCGCAGCGAGAGCCGCCACAGCCAGGATCGGGATTTCATCAACCAGTCTCGGGATCAGCTCGCCGCCAATGCTGAATGACTTCAGTTCTGCTGGCTTCACCAATAGATCCCCAACAGGCTCTCCGGCCACGTCGCGCTGGTTCTGCACTTTCAGCGGTGCCTGCATCATCTCGAGCACATCAAGAATCCCCGTTCGGGTTGGATTAAGCCCCACGTTTTCAATGGTTAGTTCGGCCCCTGGCACCAGCAGACCCGCCACTAACCAGAACGCAGCTGAGCTGATGTCGCCAGGAACAACGACCTGCTGACCCCTGAGGGCCGAGCCTGGTTGAACGACGACGCTCGGTCCTTTCTCTCCTTGTGGGTTAGAGCTCAGCTCAGCGCCAAAGGCCCTCAGCATGCGTTCGCTGTGATCCCTGGAGAGAGCAGGTTCGATCACCGTGACCGGCCCATTGGCCGTCAGGCCTGCCAGCAGCAGGGCACTTTTGACCTGGGCGCTGGCTACTGGTGTGGTGATGCAACCACCTTTTAATTCCTTGCCTCGGATGGCCAGTGGTGCCTTGTTACCCCCTTCGCGCCCGCTGATATCACCGCCCAGTTCTGCCAAGGGTCTCGCCACCCGAGCCATCGGTCGCTGGCGCAGGGAGGCATCGCCATCGACGACGAAATGACGGTCAGCTCGCCCTGCAAGCAGGCCAAGCATCAGGCGCATCGTGGTGCCGGAATTGCCGCAGTTGAGAATCTCTTTCGGCTCTTTGAGGCCATCGAGTCCTACTCCTTGAACCCGCACGATTGATCCGGCCTCAATCGCTGAGATCCCCACCCCCATCGATCTCAGACAGGCTGCGGTACTGAGGGGGTCTTCGGCTGGCAGCAAGCCTTCGATGGTCGTCTCTCCTTCGGCTATCGCCCCGAAGAGCAGGGCTCGATGGGAAATCGATTTATCGCCAGGCACACGCACGGAACCCCGCAGGCTGCCGCCGCCGCTGAGGCTGGTGCTGCTCATGTCCGACGCGAAAGCTGGTCCCATGCTGCAGGACCACCCGGCTGTAAAGAGATTGCAAAACAGTAGCGGTTGCTACAGAAAGTCCTTATCGTGAAAGGACGTTGGCCCTAACGGGTGCAGTTCGATCCGCGCCAAGCAACGGGGACGCGGACTCTGTGTGGAGGTTCAAATGAACATCCTCTCGATGATCAAGGAGCAGCAAGTCAAAGCCCATCGTCGTCATGAGGCTGAACTTCTCATGGCCAAGGCATATCGAGGAATTGCCTACACCGATGCCCATCACGACGAGCCGGTCACAGAGGCCGCCATGTGCGTCTATCGAGGCAAGGCGTATCCCTGCTGAGGCTTGCGCTACCGCTTAATCGCCATACCGTGCATGCATTGAATTGCTGATGCCATCGTGCTGCGCAGCTTTGCTTTGGCTGCTCTGATTGTTGCGGTCGTTCCAGTTGCGGCGGAGCCCTCCCCTCCTCCGGGTCTCTGGCTCCGTCGCGGTTGCCTCAATGGTGCTCAAATGATCTGCCAGTACGAATGGCAGGACGGTGAAAGCACTCGCTTCCCTCTGATGTACAAACAGGTCCTTAGTACCCGAGCCGGGGCTGGTGAGGATTTTGAGTTCCTTTACCGCTGTACACCAAAACCCACAGTGGTTCGAGTCACCCGTGCCGCCTCCCTGGGCAGCCTGCGGCGATGGACATCACCGGCATCCCTCAAGGCTCAGTGTCGTCGCTGAGTGTCAACCCAGCATTAGCCCTCCTTCTGGATCCAAGCTTGCTTCCCAGCTCCGCTGGTCATAAAGCAGTTCAGCCAGTGAGAGTCGCCCAAGCTCACGCTCAAGTGCTCTCTCGAGCCGCATCAATAACTGTCGCTCCAGCTGATCACCAGCGAGTGCAGATGACCCTTCCGGTTCTGCCCTCTCAGCGGGCATCAGCGTCCGCCGGCGACCACCCACCGCATCAAGGACTTTTGCCAACATGACATCCTCCGGCCTTCCCATTAAGCGGTAGCCGCCGCTGCGCCCGCGGCGTGCCTCTACAAGATCAGCGGCCCTCAATTGCAAAAGCACCTGCTCGAGCCGCGCTTCAGGCAACCCCTGACGCCGAGCAAGCTCCGGACCTGAGATCAGTGAGTCAGGTTGACGGGAGAGTTCCACAAGGGCCCGCAGCGCAATCGTGCCGGCACGGGTGAGCATCAGCCGCGCGAGCTTCCCAACCGCTCAAGCACCTGTTCGAGCTGCAATCCAAACAAGCTGGGATCAGGCTCACCACCACCAAGATCATCAAGCCCCAGCTCTGACCAGCGAGCACTGATGCGCTCTTCCAGGTCGGTCTCCCGACGCAGGGGTTCTCCCCAGTTGTGCCGTTTCTCTGGCCCCACTTTGGTGGTGGCATCAATGGCCAGGCGTCCCCCGAGCCCGAGCCGCTCACTCGCGAAATCCAATGAATCGAAAGGAGTGTCCTCGAGCACAAACAGATCACGCTGTGGATCCACCTGAGCAGCGATGGCCCACACCACCTGACGTGGGTCGCGAACGTTGATGGACTTGTCCACCACCACTACGAATTTGGTGTAAGTGAATTGTGGGAGTGCGCTCCAGAACGCCATGGCGGCGCGTCTTGCCTGTCCTGGATAGGCCTTGTCGATCGAAATAACAGCCAGCTTGTAGCTGAGCGCTTCCATCGGCAGAAAGAAGTCACAGATTTCACTGACCTGTTGGCGAAGGATCGGCGTGTAGATCCGGTTCAGCGCAATGGCCAGCATGGCCTCCTCCTTCGGAGGCCGGCCGCTGAAGGTCGTGAGCATCACTGGATCGCGCCGGTGGGTGATGCACTGGAATCTCACTAACGGCGATGGCTCCTCCAGTCCGTAGAAACCCATGTGATCGCCGAAGGGGCCATCAGGGAGTGTTTCCCCAGGAGTGATTGTGCCCTCCAGCACGATCTCGCTGTGACTGGGAACATCGAGATTGACCGTGCGGCAGCGGCTCAAATGGACACCTTGGCCGGCATAAAGCCCGGCAAAGAGCCATTCGCTGAGTTGGACTGGAATCGGTGTTGCTGCCGCCATCACCAGCAGCGGGTGCACTCCCAGGGCAATAGCAATTTCGAGCTTTTCGCCCCTCTGTGCTGCCTTGCGTAGATGCCTGGCACCTCCGCGAACACTCAGCCAATGAACCGTCATGCTGCGCGCGTCTTGCTGCTGCAGCCGGTAGACACCGACGTTGGGAACTCCGGTCTCAGGGTCCTTGGTGATCACAAGTCCGAGAGTGATCACTCGACCTGCATCGCCCGGCCAGGGGCGTATCAACGGCAGGTCGTTGAGGTTGAGGTTGTCTCCTTCATGCACCACCTGACGACACGGTGGGGTGAGGTCACGGTCAGGTCTGGCCTTGACCAGGTCCCATAAAACCCGTCCAAATGCTGCCGTCTCCTTCAATCCTTTTGGCGGACGGGGCTGTTGCAGAAGCGCCAAACGGCTTCCTAACGCTTCTAGTTCTTCCACTTTCTCTAGGCCCATGCTCCAGGCCACCCGCTCCACGGTGCCCAGCACATTGACCGCCAGCGGCATCGGGCTGCCGATGATGTTCTCGAAGAGCAGGGCCGGCCCACCCATGGCGAGCACACGGTCGCTGATGGCTGCCACTTCCAGGTCCGGATCGACAGGTGCAGTGATTCGCCTCAGTTGACCTCGGCTCTCGAGCAGCTGAAGAAAGTCGCGCAGGTCTCTCTGCGCCATGGCAAGCGAACGAGTGGGACTACTGTCGCGCACGCAAAAGCCGACTGTTGCCCATGCGCCTCTCCTATTTCCACAGCCCTGATCGGGTCCCTGGCGAGGGGATGGGGGATGCTGCCGTCGTCATCGACGTCCTCAGAGCCACCACCACGATGGCCTGGGCTCTGCACAACGGTGCCGAAGCTGTCCAGGCTTTTGCAGACCTTGCCAGCCTCGACGCAGCTGCCGATTCCTGGCCTGCTGAGCGTCGATTGCGGGCTGGTGAGCGCGGGGGCCAAAAACTAGACGGATTTGATCTGGGTAACTCACCTTTGGCCGTCACTCCGGAGGTGGTCAACGGCCGGCGCATCTTTATGAGCACCACAAACGGAACACGGGCTCTCGATCGTGTGCAGTCGGCACCTTTGCTCTTCACCTGCGCTCTGGCGAACCGCTCGGCGGTGGCGGCCCGTCTTCTGTCGGAACAACCCAAGACCATTTGGGTGGTAGGCAGCGGTTGGGAAGGGGCTTATTCCCTCGAAGACAGCCTCGCCGCCGGCGCACTGATCGAAGCTTTGCTTCGACCAGCTGCAGGGGTTGCCATGGAGCTTGTTCAGCTGGCTGGGAACGATGAAGCCGCTGCTGCCCATGCCCTTTGGTTGCAATGGCAGAGCCAGCCAGAGCAGGCACTGCGGCTGGCTTCCCATGGACAGCGATTGCAGCGTCTTGGCGATCATGATGCCGATCTGGCCTGCTGCGCATCCGTCGACACTCTCACTGTGGTTCCCCAACAGTGCGAACCAGGGGTGCTGCAGTCCTCCTGATCCCCACCGACGCTGGGTACGATCTCAACATCTCCTGCGCCACGTCGGTGTCCAGCTTTCTTGTGGCTGCGCTGCAGCTCACCAGCACCCCTGATCCTGAGGTGAACTTCGCCCAGGTTGAGGAGTTGATTGATCTAGCGGCACGCCGCGGCGCCGAACTGGTGGGATTGCCTGAAAACTTCGCCTTTCTCGGTGAAGAACAGCGAAAACTGGAACTTGCCCCGGCACTGGGACCGCGTTGCAGCAGCTTTTTGAACACCATGGCTCGCCGCTATCAAGTGGCGATTGTTGGAGGCGGTTTCCCGGTTCCGACAGGTGACGGCACGACGTTCAATCGTGCAGAGCTGGTCAGCAGTGACGGCCAGCTTTTGGCTCAGTACGACAAAATCCATCTTTTTGATGTTGATCTTCCTGACGGCAACACATACCGCGAGTCCGCCACCGTTCGTGCGGGTAGTCAGTTACCACCGGTGGCTTCCCTGCCAGGGCTTTGCAGTATTGGACTTTCGATCTGCTACGACGTCAGATTTCCTGAGGTTTATCGGCACCTCGCGGCTGAAGGAGCTGATCTGTTGACGGTGCCAGCGGCTTTCACCGCTTATACCGGCAAGGATCATTGGCAGGTTCTGCTGCAGGCCCGTGCCATTGAGAACACGGCCTATGTGCTGGCGCCGGCTCAGACCGGGTTGCACTATGGGCGCCGACAGAGTCATGGCCATGCCCTCGTCATCGACCCTTGGGGAACTGTCCTGGCTGATGCAGGTGTCGGCCCTGGAGTGGCCATTGCCCCTGTGGACACAGAGCATCTCCGGCGCGTCCGGGCCCAGATGCCGAGCCTCCGTCATCGCCAGCCAACCCTGCTCTGACGCCCTCAATGCCTGAGCGCAGCCGCCTGGCTGCGGCGGGACTGACAATCAGCGCAGCCCTTTTGCTGCTGGCCGCTCAGCCAGTGAAAGCTTTTAGTCGCCTTGCTGCCTGGCGGATTAATGGCGAAGGGGTGCTTGAACTGCGGACCTCCCCCAACATCAATCTCGATGCCTTTTATCTCGAAGGTGATGGGCAACGGGGTGATCGCGTGTGGATCGATTTCCCTGGCAGTCCCCAGCGTCCTCGCAAGATCCGCGGCCGAGGGGCAGTGCGCGAAGTGCGAGTGGGGATGCCTGTGCGTGGTGTCACACGACTCGTGATTGAGTTTCAGCCCGACACCCAGCTTGATGCCAAGGCTTTGAGCTTGGTGGGGGTGGACTGGGATAGCTGGCGGTTGCGCTTTCCCGTCGAAGAAGCCCGATTCTTTCCCATGGGTGAAGGAGTGCTGGAGCGCGAGTTTCCAGGTCCTTTGTCACCTGGAACTGCTGTGGCGCCTGGTCAGGCACGTCGACCGTTGCGAACCCTTACGACTGCAAGTCTTCCCTGGGTTCGGCGAGGGGCCTTTCGCATCGTTCTTGATCCCGGGCATGGAGGCCGTGATCCTGGTGCGATCGGCATCGGGGGTACACGTGAAAAAGACGTCGTGCTTGATGTCTCCCGTCAGGTTGCTCAGCACCTGCGCAGCAAGGGGGTACACGTCGTGTTGACCCGTGAAGGCGATGTCACCGTCGACCTGCCACCGCGCGCACGCCTTGCGAATCGCTCACGCCCAGATGCCTTTGTGAGCATCCATGCGAACGCCATCAGCATGCGCAGACCCGAGGTGAATGGACTGGAGACGTTCTATTTCCAAAGCTTTCAGGGGAAAAAACTTGCCTCTTCGATCCACAACTCAATCCTGAGGACAGTCAGCCGCAAGAACAGGGGGGTTCGGGAAGCGCGGTTCTATGTGATCCGCAGGACCAATATGCCCGCCTCACTTGTGGAGCTTGGTTTTCTTACCGGCCGGCTCGATGCCGCTGACTTGGCTGACCCTGCCCACCGTCGACAGCTGGCACTGGCGATTGCCGTGGGAATCCTCAATTACCTGAGACTGGCCGGATGACCCTGAGCTCTTCCACAGACCCTCGGAGCCATTCCCTCCACCGGTTCTCCACGGCTGAGCTCCATGCTCTTGGCTCACAAGCTCGTCTGGGGTTGTTTGATAGCGGCCTTGGTGGTCTGACGGTGCTGCGACGTCTTCTTTGCCGGCGACCAGGTCATCCCTGTATTTATGTCGGAGATACCGCACGTGTTCCCTACGGCGTGCGATCCCGCCAAGAGATCCGCACCATCGCTTCGGAGGTTGTGAGTTGGCTGCGCAGTCAGGGTGCGGAGGCCATCGTGATGGCCTGCAACACAACCAATGCCCTCGCCTTGGATGTGGCCCAGAGCGAAGCAGGTGTTCCTGTCTTGGGACTGATTGACGCAGTTGCACGCCAGATCCACCAGCGACGCGTCGGTGTACTGGCCACCACCGCGACTGCAGCCAGCGGCGCCTATGCCCGTGCTCTACGTGCTCAGCACGAGGGAATGCACATTGTCGAGGTCGGTTGTCCTGTCTTCGTTCCTGCCGTTGAGCGTCATGAGCTGGACTCCCCGGCATTGCGACGGGCAGCGGAGGAGTATCTGGAACCGTTGTTGGAGGCACAGGTAGAGACGATTGTTCTTGGTTGCAGCCACTTCCCCCTGCTTCAACCCCTGCTGCGTCAGCTGGTGCCCTCAGACGTTCAACTGATTGATCCGGCAGATTCCCTCGTTTCGCTCGTGCTTTCGATGCTGCCGACCGATCAGAGGCCTGTTGCGATTCACCCTGATCTCAGTGCTTGTGAAGTGGTTTGTACCGGTGATGCCAGTGCTTTTTCCCGCTCTGCTGGTCGCTGGCTCGGCTGCGCACCAGAGGTGTCAGCGATTTCTCTTCAGTCGGAGGCTCAGGGCCTTTAGGATCGCCCCACTCAGGCAGGACTATGACGACGGTTGCAAAGCTGCTTCAGCCCGTCGAGTCTGACCTCGAGAACCTTCTGAGTGATCTGCGTACGCTCATTGGTGCCGGTCATCCAATTCTTCAGGCGGCGGCCGAGCATCTCTTCAGTGCTGGTGGCAAGCGCCTGCGTCCGGGAATCGTTCTACTTCTGGCGCGAGCCCTTGACCCTATTGGTGAGCTAAGCGCTCGTCACCGCCGCTTGGCTGAGATCACCGAGATGATCCATACGGCCTCCCTTGTCCACGACGATGTTGTCGATGAGGCCGATACCCGGCGTGGCGTGCCAACTGTTCATAGCCGCTTCAACAGCCGTGTTGCGGTTTTAGCAGGCGATTTTCTTTTCGCTCAGTCCAGCTGGCATCTGGCCAATCTTGATGACCTTGAGGTGGTCAAGCTGCTGTCTCGAGTGATCATGGATCTCGCTGAAGGTGAGATCCGTCAAGGGTTGTACCGCTATGACACCGGTCAGAGCCTTGAGACTTACATCGAGAAGAGCTACTGCAAAACCGCGTCCCTGATTGCTAATAGCGCTCGTGCGGCCGGTGTCCTGTCTGATCTCCCTGCCGATCAACTCGACCGACTGCATCGTTTTGGTCGTCAGCTGGGTTTGGCCTTCCAAGTCGTTGACGACATCCTTGATTTCACTGCAAGTGATGCTCAGCTGGGCAAACCAGCAGCTTCAGATTTGGCCTCTGGCACCCTGACTGCTCCGGTGTTGTTTGCGATGGAAGAGCAACCTGCTCTTGCCGGTCTGATCGAAAGGGAATTCAGTCAAAGCGGAGATCTGGATCAGGCTCTGGCTTTAGTCCGTAGCAGCCGTGGCATTCAACGCTCGCGTGCGATGGCCGAGGAGATGGCACGCGAGGCAGGTGCTTGTCTCAGCTTCCTGCCTGTTGGGAGTGCCCGTGATGCTTTGCTGGATCTTCCAGACTTTGTGTTGAGCCGCTTGTATTGATCACTGCTGCCGGTAGCGCGGCAGCGTGTCGCCAATTGTCAGCAGGGGCTTGTTGCGCTTGAACCAGAGCCAGTCGCGCAGCGGCGGTGTTCTGGCTAGGTCTTTGCGGCTCAAGCCAAGCTTGAGCTTGTTGGCAGCTGATTCCAGGAGATCAAGCATGGCCTCAGCATTCGGTGCTTTGGCTAAGGCGGCATTCCAGCGCTCATCCCCTTCGATCCCGCGCACGAGTGCACTGATCTTCTGTTGAACCGAAAGGTTGCTGTAGTCCTCAGCGGCCATGGCGATCCAATACCGCTGAGGAACGTATCAGACTCGAATTGCCATGGAAACGGAAGAGATGCTGATAAGCAGCAGTTCAACCAACATGTCGGGATTAGGAGGAATAAGTCCTTTGAGATGCAGTGGCGATGGTAGTGGCCACACCTGATTGCATCACGCTCACCGATCATCGCGGCCACACGCGACTCGTTTGCGAGCTACCAAGACACATACGTCCAGATGAAATCAGTCGCCTACACCACCAGATCCTGCTGCATTTTCAAGCTGATCTGCTAGATCACACGGAAAGCGAGCCCCTACACCTGCCTTGGCCTGAGGTGGTTAGCAGGTTGGAACAACGAATCGGTATTCTGTAAATTGGTGCCTCTCAGCAGGCTGGTGTGCTGATTCGTTTGCGGAAGATGGTGCGGGGGAAGAGGACTGCCCGTCCCTCTTGTTGGCACGGGTACTGGAGTGTCCTCCAATTGCCTTTCGGTGTACTAACTTCTACGCCGATCGGGATGGCCTCCTGTGAGGAATGGCCACAATTGCTCCACCAGCAAAGGGCGTCGTTCCACGCAGACTCAAAAGAGTCGTAGATGTCATCAAGTACAGGATGACGTTCACCGTTGAGGTCGGTTAGGCGATAACTGCGACGTGCCATTGAAGCCAGTTGTCGTCTCGCCATAACCCCCCGTTATCTAACCCAACTATGAACGAAAAGAGAGTGTTTGCTGTGGCCTTTATAACTTCTTTCGGTCGATAAAACGAAATTTATCGTATTAGTAACTGTATTTTAATGTAAAGGCCTCACTTCTGCTTCTTGTTGCCTCTGTTGTGGCTCACCCATGTTGAGATCAACGCCTCTTGTGGCTACGACTCCGAAGGCAATCAACCCTGATGGAACGTAGCGACTTGCGAGCCTTGCTTCCAACTCGCCGTTGACTTCCCTGCTGGGATAGCGCATCAGGACGGTCATAACCTCGCGCTCTGGTAAAAGTTCTCGCACTAGGGGGGTCAGTAGCCCATCAGGCAAGATGCCCACTTCCCCCCGTCCGAGTCGGTGTTGAAGCACATGGGCAAGTTCATGCTTTAAAACACTCAAGGCAGAGTTTTTCTTCGCCTGAAGGTTTTGCTTGCACAGAACCACTGCATTTCGGTTGGGATCAAATCCGCCCATTGAAAGCTTGTCCTGGCGGCAGAACATCGCTGTTGCATTGAGTTCGATCCCGCCTAGTGCAGCAGCGGCGATCAGGAGGGGCAGCTGAATCAACACAGGACCCTCAGGTAACAATTAAGACAATCTTAAGGCACTAGAGTTTTCCTTTCTGCTGCGAGCGCAACAGTTCATATCTCTGTTTTCTAGCGCCAATGAAATTGCGACTCTTGATTGAGTTTTAATACGATGCGGCCAGGATATGGGAGGAGTGCGTTTATGCAGACCTCGAATTACTTTTGTCAATAGGCGGTTCTGCTATTCAGTGACTTGGCAGCTGCGCTGACTGCAGATCGTGGGGTGTCACGTGAAGGCTCGACCTTGAGGTAATAGTACGCTAGAACTATAAAGGATTTTTCTGGGCCTTGGTTCGCATTCTCCACACCGCGGACTGGCAGATCGGCAAGCCATATGCCCGTGTGCGTGATCCTGATAATCGTGCCCGGATGCGGCAGGTGCGTTTCGAGTCCATTCGGTCAATGGCCGAGTTGGTTCAAAACCATCGAATTGATGTAGTCCTGATTGCCGGCGATCTATTCGATTCACCTGGTCCGACAAGCGCAGATGTTGCCCAAAGCTGCAGCGCTATCGGTGCACTCCAGGTGCCTGTTCTGGTGATCCCAGGAAATCATGACCATGGCGGTCCTGGGAGTCTTTGGCATCAACGCTGGTTTCAGCGACTTGCTGATGAGTTGGCGCCAAATCTCGAGGTATTGCTTAGGCCTGAACCGCTTTGCCGTGCTGGGGTCACCGTTCTGCCCTGTCCGTTGCTCCGCCAGGCTGAAAGTCTCGATCCGACCAATTGGGTCAGAGGTCTCGATCCCATCGAACTGGGTGATCAACCACGCATTCTCCTGGCTCACGGTTCGGTGCACGGCTTCGGTGCTGCCGACGGTGATGATGAAAATCCGCCACCGGCGCTCAACCGTCTTGATCTTGAGGCTTTGCCGCAGGGACTTGTGGACTACGTCGCACTTGGCGACTGGCACGGACTCAAACAAGTCTCGAGCAACGCCTGGTACAGCGGTTGCCCAGAACAGGATCGCTTCCCACGTGGAGATGATTACCTAAGCGGACAGGTCCTCCTGGTCGAACTAGAGCGTGGTGCTCGGCCTGTTGTTGAGGTTGCCAAAACAGGTCAACTTCGATGGCATCACCTTTGTCATCGCTGCAACGGTGATCCTGATGTCAAGGCCTTGAAGTCTTTGCTGCAACGTCAACTTGCTTCACGCAGCGGTGAGGATCTGATGTTGTTAGAGCTCGATGGACAGTTGAGTTTGGCGGCTAATCGATCGCTTACAGATCTTCTTGAGTCGTTGGAAGCGCGCTTGTTGCGACTGAAATTGAGGAATCGCCTCCGAATCATTGCTGATGAAAGTGAGACCGCGGATTTGACAAGCCGTGCCTCTGATCCCTTGGTGGCGCGGGTGGCAGCAGCTCTTCAGGAGCGCTCAAAAACAGACTCTGATCCTGAACAAGTTCTTCTGGCTCAGATGGCACTTCAGGAGCTCAGCAATCTCTGCTCAGTGGAGCGCTGACGATGCGTCTTCGTCAACTCCATCTCTGGCATTACCGCCTGCATCAAGAACTTGCACTGGAGTTCGCTCCTGGTCTGACAGTCCTGCAGGGCCGTAATGAAAGTGGAAAGAGCACCGTTGCTGAGGCCATTCACCGTGCACTATTTGTGCCTGCCCGTAGCGGTGGTGCCGTCATCGAGAGCATGCGCTCTAGGCCAGCAAAAGCTGACCCCCAATTGGAGCTTCAATTCAACGCGGATGGTGCTGAGCATGTGCTCTGCAAACGCTTTGCCGGTCAGCGCGGGACGGTCAGTCTGCGGACAGATCTCGGCATGTTGTTGCAGTCTGATGCTGCGGAGCAGGCACTATCTGAGCTAGTCGGTTCCACCGCTGTTCGGGGCGGGAATGCTGCCCGTCTTAGAGAGCGCTGGGGCCATCTCTGGGTATGGCAGGGTCGTGCGGGTGATGATCCTTTTGGCTTATCAGCTGAAGCATTAGATCAAAGTCGCTTGCTGCAGCAACTCCAGGCCAGTAATCATTCCACCGTGCAGTCGCCCTTAGATCAACAGGTGATGGCGTCTGTGCGCCAGCGATGGTTGGCAACACACACCGAGACAGGACGGAAAGTCAGGGCCGGGTCAGATCTTGATCGAGCCCTCAAGGCAGCAACCCTGGCAAAAACCAATGCTGAGCTGATTCAGGGATGCCATGCCTCCCGCCAAGAGGCTCTCAATGACCATGAATCAGCGCGTCAACAGCTGATTGTCATTGATCAGCAGCTGCCACTTTTGCAGCGCTGGGACACTTTAAATTTGCAGCATCAAAAACTTACTGAAGAGATCACTGCGCTGCGTCCGCAGTGGCAACAGGGGCAGCATGAACTTCAGCGGCGTGTTCTGCTTCAGCACAGAATGAAGCCACTTCTAGAACAACGCGAAACGCTCCGTGCTCGTTTGCCCCAGCAGGAAACCCACTGGACTCGATGCGATCGGCAATTGCAAGACGCTCTACGTCAGGCAGAACTCTTGCAGCAATTGATCCGTCGTGTGGCGTTGTCAGCTCAGTTGCATCAACTCGATGACTTTGAGGCTCAACTGCTCAAAGTCGATGAGCAGCTCAAGTTGTTGCCTTCCCTTGATCGAACAGCCGTTGACGAGCTTCGACAGCTGGAGCGCGAAGAACAGTCCGCTGCCATCACTCTGGCTTCGTTGGTGACCACCCTCGAGGTCTTGCGCGATGGCGGCGGGCTGTGGATTGAGGGTGAGCAGTTAGAGGAATCCAAGCCTCTGCGGCTGGAACATCCCGTTCAACTCAGCAACGAGGATGGATCGATTGCTCTGAAAATCACCCCAGGTGGTGGTGAAGGTGTGCACGCCGCGCGCAGCAGATTAGAAGCCAGCCGTGAGTCACTGATCAGGGCTCTGGATCGTTTGGGTGTCCGTGACTTGGCCCACGCCATTAATGCTGAGCGCGAGCGTAGTCAGCTTTTGACGGAACATCGTCACCTTGCCCAACAGTTAAGCCAATTCAATCGTCATGCTCTGACTTCACAACTGCGGGCTCTGCCAGAACTTCCAGAGGATGAAGAACATGACGCAGAGTCCTTACGGGCGCGCCTGGATTCCCTTGTACCTGTCGGTCGCGAGTTGCGTCAGCAGCTCAATGAGGCCGAGAGTTCTCTGCGCCAAACAAGGTCGGAACTGGAACGTCTTGAGCAGGAGCTTATGAACGATCGCAGTGCACTTGTGCAGGCCGACACCCTGCTTGAGGATCTGCACCGACGCCACGGCGGCCTCGAGGGGTTGGGCGAGCGTATTGGTGCTTTGGAGCGAGAGCTTCAGCAGCTTGAAGTCCAGCGCGCTGAGCTCATCCCCCAAATGTCACGACTCAATCTGAGTGGGGAAAGAACACCATCGCTGTCTGCTTTGCAGCAACGCCGTGAACTCATGCTGCAACAGCTTGCGGCTAGTGGGGCACGGCTGGAAGTTGATGGTCAGGTGGATCTTGCTGCTCAGTTGGAGGAAGCTCTCTCTGAGGTGGAGTTCTGCGACAGTGAGGTCGTTCGGTTACGGCGCGATGCGCTAATGATCGCTCTACTGCAGCAACTGTTTGAAGAGCAGCAGTCTGCAATGGCCGAGCAATACACGGGTCCACTCGCCGATGCCTTGGAGGGCTACCTCAATCTCCTGGACCTGCAACATGAGCGTATTGGAATGCAGTTCGACAGTCGCAAGGGTTTCTCGGAACTGAGCTGGCAACGCAGCGGTGGTCTTGCTTGGTCTTTTGCTGATCTTTCCGGTGGTACTCGCGAGTTACTGGCCTGCGCGTTGCGTTTGGCGATTGCTGAAGTGCTTGCTCCTGCTTATGACGGCTGTCTGCCGGTCCTGTTTGATGATGCTTTTACTAATGTCGACCCAAGCCGTTGGTTAGGCCTCTCCGGGATGCTGCAGCGTGCTGTTGATCAGGGGCTTCAGGTGCTTTTTCTAAGCTGCGATCCCCAGCTGATTGATGCGCTGAACCCGGAGCACATTCACCAGCTTGGCTCGATCGGGAGCAGTGTTCCGTCTGCGCTGTAGCGACGTACGACCTGATGAATACCAACATTGGGTTGATGCCAGCGCAGGCCGCAGACAGTACCGACGTTCGATCCTCTGGGTTGTGGGTCGACTAAAAGCTCTACATCACTGTCGAGTCGCCAGATTTGGTGTAAACCTCGCGATCCGATGCTCACCTCCAACGGCTCAGATGTTGGTATGGCGCCTTGAGCAACTCGTGACTCGCGAACGTAAACAATGGACTCAACCGTATTGGCACCATGACGAGCTATTAACCGACGTCGCTCCTGGCCAATAACCACGCACAGCTCGGCAACCCATGGCAGTGGACCTACACGGGCAGGACCTAGGCTCCAGTCACCGGTTTCAGTGAGTTGCATCTCAACAGGTATCTCACGGAAAGACATGCTCTGGCAGCGGCCTGTATGCAAGTTGGTGAGTGAAGCCTGGATCACGCCAGCGCTATCGATCACATCAAGACTGGTTGAAAAGCGTTTTTGCTCCACCCCTTTGTGGTCCAAATGAACAAAACAGCCTCTCCAAGAGCCGCTGTTGAACTTCATCAAGGTTTGGCGATCGTTCATGCGTTGCGAGGTGGATGACGGTTACCGCGCGTCAGGCCCAGCTCCCAGATTGCAGCCTGTCGTAAGGCCAGAAGCAGCACAACAATCATGGCGATCAAGCCCAGTTGGATCATCAGTGATGATGCGGTCAGAGCCAAGGCGATCAAAGCCAGGGTGATCAAAACTGGTCCAAGCTGCCGGAATGATTGAAGTCGCCTTAGTGCCACCGAACAGCTGCGGCAGTACTTCGTATGACTGTCATAACGATCCAGTAGTTGCTCGAGGCTGCGCTCTTTGGGAGGCAATGTGTCATTAGGGAAGGGAACTCCGCCGTGGCGGTTGATCCAGCCATGCAAAGCAAGTACATAACGGTCAGAGGTGGTCGGTAGTAGGCAACTTTTGGCGTAGTTGGCGCTACCTCCTCCCCTCTCTACATCACGTTCCTGGTAGTGAAGAAAGATTTGATCGTCTTCTAATACGCGGTGGTTTCCAATGTGCTGCAGCCACTGTGGTCGAAGCGTGAACAGCCGGGCTGTCAACTTCTGCTGAAACTGAAACGGGAAGCGTGCAAACAAGCGACACTGGCCTGGTTGTATCGGTGTCGCGTAGACCACGGTCAATATTCGTGCGAACCCCTGGGCGGTCAGGTCATGCCACATCAGCGCCGGCGCGATGAAAGTGGTGTGCTGAGTCCCGAGTCGCCCCTGGCGTGGACCTTCCTGCCAGATCCCAGTAAAACCGGTTGATCCTTCCTTGACCAACTCCAGTTCAACCGGCCCGGAATTACTTCGACGACCCACCGTTCCGTGGTGGGTGAAAGGGACATGGCTCACATCAAGAACATTCTCCAACAGCGTTACGGCGTCATAGGGGAGGTCGCGGAAGGTGTCCTGTACGACCCAGCCCGGCTCATCGAGTAATGGCACCAATGGCAGTGGACGAGTTGCAGCGAGCTCAGGTGTGCCACTGAAGACGAACAAAAGATCCTGAGCGCTGCGTGTGGCCAATGAATTACACCGTGCTGCCCTAGGTAGTGCGCTTCCTTTTGCTGCTTGAGGGATCAGGGTGCACTGGCCGTTGCCTTCAAAGCGCCAGCCGTGATAGGGGCATTCGAGATGACCGTCATCGCTGAGTCTTCCCTCGGACAGTGGAACTAGTCGATGCGGACATTGATCAACAAAGGCACGCCAAAGATCCTGGTGGCGGTCAAACCAAATCACCAGTGGCTGACCGAGCAGCGTGAAACGCTGCGGCGCGTTCCGATCAAGATCCCGTAGAAAGGCCACCGGGTACCAGGCCTGGCTCCAAGCGTTAGACCAGCATTCGCTCATGCATGAACGTTAGGAAGTAGCTCCTCGCAACTGAGGTCATCGCGGCGCAGCAAGACGAACAAAGTGCCGTTATTACCGCGGCAAACCCGTAGCTGCTCGTTCAACACTGTGATGTCGAGCCAAGCCGGGAAGTCCTGATTGATCGCTGTGAGCAAACGTCCCTGAATCGAACCCAATCGCGGCCCGATCAGTCCGCCCTGCCGAAAACGAACCCCCACCCTCTGTGGTGGTTCCAGTGTCAGCTCAGCCATAACGGCCACGCCGATTAGTGGAGCTATTACGCCGTTGAGGCGCAGCAGATTCATGCCCCTGCCACAGCTGGGCTGCAAGACCTGAAGGTTCTGCAGCCAGGGCTGCACCTGGAGGTATGGCTGACTACTGCTACTCCAGCGGAGCTCCCAGACGGCTTCCAGTTGATGCCGCTGTTTATTGAGATCACAAGGATGGTTTCGCTCGAGCGCACTGACCAGCTCATTGATGCGGCTGGCTTGTGGTCGTCGCTGTTCGAGTTCCTGCAGCAGCGCACCACAATTCATCAGTCTTCCGTCAGGAAATTCGCCTCCGATTCCAACGCATGAAGCTGCGCATCGAGGCGCTCTCCCTGTTCATGGCTCTTGCTTGTGGCCTCGGCAACCATGCGTTCCACCAGTTCCAGCTTTGCTGCCGGGTCACGGATTCCCTCTTGAACTGCCCGGTATTCAGCACGCTGGCGTGCTGTAGAGGCACTGAGGTGCAGAGCACTTGCCAGTCGCCCACAAGCCACCAGAAAGTCTCGATCGCGGATTCCTGCCATCGCCTTCTCAGAATGACTCCATCATCGCTGGAGCTGGTTGGCATAAGGTCCAACCCCATCGATGCAGCTGGCACCGCAGCGACAGCCAAGATCAATGGCCTGCTGGCGGCTCCAACCCCCTGCTAAGGCGGCGGTTACGCCACCTGCGAAGGAATCACCTGCTCCATAGGTATCGCCCAACGGTTTGCCCCTCTCGATGCTGCTGAATCGACCACCTGGTTGACTCCATCCACCTTTGCTGCCTTCGGTGGCAATCCTCAGCCTTGGCTGAAGGCTCAACAGCCCCTCTGGCACCTGCTCTCCGGGGTCCAGAGCGCTGCCAATCAAAGCATCGAGTTGAACACCGGACTGCTCGAGGGTGCCAAGCCCAAGCCTTGGTGTGGCTGTCAGTACCGCGGCTCGACGAGCCAGACGGGTGCCTTCAGCGTCGGTAGCAGTCAGAAAAATCCCATCACAGTCCTCAAGCTCTTCCCAGGGAAGCGGATCTGCTGCAACAGGATTGAGACGCTTGCCCACCACGGTGATACTGCGCTCACCGTGGGAATCGACGTAGGTGATCGCCCGGCGGGTTGGTTGATCGCGCCAGATCACCTCAACCTGCAAGCCGAGTTCTTGCAATTGTTGGAAAGCTTTTTGGCCGAGGTCATCGCGACCAAGGGCTGTGAAGAATCGAGCTGAGCCTGCGAGCTTGGCAAGCTGCACGGCCGTCACGGCACCACCGCCAGCAGGCTCCGCGAACAGACCTTCCGCATGAAGGATTTCACCAGGACGCGGCAGATGAGGCACTCGCACAAACTCAACCCATTCGGTGTGGCCCACCACCGCAAGTTTCAGACCAGCTAGGTCATTCATGCCACGAAGCGGCCGTACATCCAACGTACAAATTGGCCAAGCAAAGGAACAGGACCAAACGTGGGACCGACGAAATCAAAGTAATCACGATGATCGTTGATTAGTCCATCTTTGTTAAAGCGCAAACGGCTGGTACCTGGATAAACGAACTCCACATTTTTGATCTTGAGCCCCATCGTCCATTCAATGAAAGCCACATTTCCACTGATGGCGACATCAGCAGGCATTAGCATCACATCATCGCACCTGTTGATCAAATTCTCCTGGGCAGTGAGGTAAGCCTTGATGCCATGCTTTTCCTGGGTCGGATCGGTGAAGTGGACATCATCGCAATAGAACTCACGCCATTGCGCCTCGCTAGGAGCTGGGGCGCCGTAGGGCTTCGTGAACAGAGCCGCGAGGTCTTCTGCACTAGGGGCACTCATCGATTGGTTACAACTCGCCACACCTTTGCTGAATCGCATCGCTCCGCCAAGTGTGGGGATTACGAATCCACAGTCGTGCGTTTCAAAAAACTCAGAGGTTCACTCATCGTTGCGGAGAACCCAAGCAGTCCCGGGTCTTTCCAGCTGTAAAGCAATTCACTTTGATCGTTGATCAAGAACGTGGCGCCGCGTTGGGTCATCCAGCGTTCATCTGGCACGTAGGTGCTCCAGTGACCAAGGACCTCGATCATGTTGCGCAGGCGGATGCTGGCAATCCAAAAAGGCAGTGCCTTTCCCCCCCCGTGATAACCGCGAAGAACTTCACGCAAGGTTCCGGGTGAGCCAATGCCGGCACACATGGCCAGGAGGTTTGGCCACGGTCCTCCAAAACCTTCAACACCGCTGTATAGACCCAGTTGCCGGTGTAGCAGAGCCTCGGGTTCCAGGCTCAATCGCTCTGCGGGGAAGCCGGTGTATTGACAAAACCGTTCCCCACTCCCGCTATCACCGATGCCAACAGCGCGAACATCGATTCCTTGAATATGCAATTCGGACCAGTGATGCATTAATGCCTGGGCATATTCAACGCTGTCGAAATCACCAAGCTGGCTGAGCAGCACCACCAGTCGTTGTTGACCTTGCGCGAGGGGATCAAGTTGTCCCAACCACTGTTCAAGCTCCGTCGGAATCGCGCTCCAGCAATCTTCCTGCTGTTGGGGACCTGCTTTGCTCAATCCTGTAATGCGATTGAACAGGGCCCAGCCACCAAGGCTGATTGCAGCAGTCCAGACCAGAAAACTCAGAACACCAATCACAGTGGTATTTCCAGGGCTCAGCAGGCCAGCACGGGCGAGAACGCTATCGAACGCAACACCCCCTAGGCACCAGAGCAGAACCCAACTAAAGAGAAAACCGATCGCCTGCAGATTTCCGGTCATGGGTTAGCAGGCGGTGGTTGGCCATTCTGGTAGCTCCATGAGGTGATGGTGTGACTGATGATCCGATGGTTAGCCAGCTGATCGATCAACTTCAGCTTGAAAGGCATCCGGAGGGTGGATTCTTTCGCGAGTGCTATCGCTCAGAGCTGGTGGTCCAGCGCGCTGATGGACAACAGCGCTCAGCAGGGACGCTGATCGATTTTCTGCTGCCAGATGGCGTGGAAAGTGCCTGGCACCGCGTCTTGGGTGCTGAAGAGATCTGGCATTACAGCGCTGGCTCTCCTCTGTTGCTGAAACGCCAGGACCCAGAAGGAATCGTGGAAGAGCTGCGGCTTGGAGGCTTCCCCATGCCGACATGGCAGCGAGTGCCGCCGGGTTGGTGGCAGTCCGCCCGAAGTTTGGGCGCCTGGACTCTTGTGCAATGCACGGTGTCGCCGGGCTTCAGTTTTGAGGATTTCGAATTGCGTTGCTGAGTGGTTAGTGTCTCGGCGTCCTGGAATGGGTGCTATGGCCGTTGTCGTTCTCAGCGAGGATCAGCGCCGTAAGTGGGATAGTTCGGATGATGGGTTGTTCTATTCACAGCCACGCTTTGTCCACCACCTCGATGAGGCTTTCCGTCAAAGGCTCACCAGCCTGTACCGCGAGCGTATTCCTGATGGAGCTGCCGTACTCGATCTGATGAGTTCCTGGGTATCCCATCTGCCCGATGATGTGCGTTATGGGAGTGTGATCGGACATGGTCTTAATGAACAAGAACTCCAGCGCAACCCAAGGCTGGATCGCTACTGGGTGCAGAACCTGAATAAAGATCAGTTACTTCCTCTTGATGATGCCAGCATTGATGTGAGTTTGATTGTGGCTGGGTGGCAGTACTTACAACAACCGGAGGCGATTGCGGCCGAACTCCTCCGTATTACAAGGCCAGGTGGACAGGTCTTAGTCTCATTTTCCAATCGTATGTTTTTCACCAAAGCTCCGCAGATCTGGGCGGATGGCTCAGATCAAGATCATCTCGAGTATGTGGCATCGGTCTTGCTTGCCCAGGGATGGTGTCAGCCTGAGGTGATTGCTGAGCAAACTCGCAATGCTGGTATTGCAGGCTATTTTGGCGGCAAAGGGGATCCTTTCTTCTCAGTGATTGCCCACAAAAATCGACTCTAGACTTAATCACTGAATGTGCCAGAGCGAATGAAACTGGGCTAGATATCTGACAATTGAGTACAAAAGAAAATTCTTGACTCTTGGTAAAAGTTTATCAACTCTTGTTTTTGGGGCCATCGATCGACAGTTGGTTTTAGTTTATATCCATGTTTCTTAGGTCTTGAGCCGGATCTGCTGCTCATTATGGTTATGACGTATGAATAAGCCATAGCAAACCTTTATTCCGGCCATGACTTCATCAAGTCAATGAAAGCTTTGAGCTGCAGTCAGGGCAGAGCTTGATCAGCCCAGATGAAGAGACCAGCAAGGCCCAGGAAGCAGCTCATGCCAAGGAGCATGTCATTGATCGAGTCCATGACTGATCTTCGCCTGATCATCAACATTACGGCCCAGCGGTTGGCGGCCCCTGGGTCGTAGCTTGAAGCTCCTCAACCGGTTCAAACCATTAGCTCCGCTGCAGCCTCAGCCTCTGCCTTCACGGATCTGGGCCTTGGCCCGGAACTGCTCCGAGCCCTTGATGAAAAGGGGTACACAATCCCCTCGCCAATACAGCAGCAGGCGATTCCAGCGGTGCTTCAAGGCCACGACGTCATGGGAGCGGCCCAGACCGGTTCAGGTAAAACAGCGGGTTTCACTCTGCCGTTGTTGCAACTGCTGAGTCAGGGTCGACGGGCCCACTCTCGTCAGGTGAGAGGTCTTGTCCTGACGCCCACCCGCGAGCTTGCCCTCCAGGTCCATGAAAGTGTCGTGGCGTACGGCAAGCATCTGCCACTCGTTGCTGATGTGATTTTTGGTGGCGTCAAACCTGGTCCACAGATCAAACGGCTCTCAGCTGGAGTCGATGTGTTGGTGGCAACCCCCGGACGATTGCTTGATCTGCAGAGCCAGCGGGCCCTGGATCTCACTTCTGTGCAGCTGCTGGTGCTCGATGAAGCTGATCGCATGCTGGACATGGGCTTCATCCGTGACATCCAGAAGGTGATGTCGCTGCTGCCACCTCGGCGACAAAGCCTGATGTTTTCAGCGACCTTCAGTCCTTCGATCCGCAAGCTGGCTGCCGGACTGCTGCATCAGCCGCATCAGATCGAGGTCTCTCCGCCGAACAGGGCCAATAGCCAGATCGAGCACCTTGTTCACCCTTGTGACATGGTGCGGAAAATCGAGCTGCTAATTCATCTGCTTCAACAACGAAGCTGGTCCCAGGTGCTCGTCTTTTCAAGGACTAAGCACGGTGCTAACCGTGTGGTCAAAAAATTGCAGGACCATGCCGTCCAAGCGGCAGCAATTCATTCGAACAAAAGCCAAGGGGCTCGAACCCGTGCTCTCAGCGGCTTCAAAAACGGTGAGATCAAAGTTTTAGTCGCAACCGACATCGCTGCTCGCGGGATCGACATTCACCAGTTGCCATGCGTGGTGAATCTGGATCTGCCCAATGTGGCCGAGGACTATGTCCATCGCATCGGCCGTACAGGTCGCGCTGGCGAGCAGGGCTATGCCATCTCGCTCGTGGCGGCTGAAGAGGTGCTTTTACTTAAAGCGATAGAGAAATTGACAGGCCAGCCCTTGCGCAAAGAGCCCGTGTCGGGATTTGAACCGACCATCTTGCGAGCTGAGCCCCTTGATCTATCCGGAGGCCGAAGTCGACGTCCCCCTCGAGGTCGTCATCAAAAAGGTCCTGGATCTGGATCTCGACCCCCAAGACGTCGCCGCAGCGCATGACTTTCACCACACTTGATCAGTTAAGCCACCAGGACATTCTTGGTCTGGAACATCGTGCGCGCAAGAACGGCACGGCGATTGCTCCTTCGATGCTGATAGGCAGGTGGTGCCCACGAAAATTATGGGCGGCCGGCCAGGATCAAGCCAATGCCCTGCAATCCTTAGCGCTCAATCTTTTGGGCGCGGAGCTGGTAATTGAAAATAGCTCCGCGCTGATGCCAGAACCACTTCAGCTGAGCAATTCGGTCCGCATCGGCCCTTTGATGCTTCGCTTCAGAGGCGCAGCCTGGTTTTCAGGCCGCCGACCCTTGTTGCAGTTCAGATTTGACGAGCTTGAACTCCGTTTGGGTCCCTGGATTCTGTTCAAGCGTCAACTCCCCAAGCCCGAGCCAAGACGGACACCGTTTTTTGCCCTGATCGGGGTTAATCCTCGTGGTTGGCTCCTGGCTCGCGGTCGTGGTGGTGGACTGGCGTTGTGGCAGTGCCAGTGCGCTTGAACGATGGCGCTAACAGAACAAGTTCTCCGTGCACGCTTACTCGAATTTCTCAAATTCCGTGTACTGGCCGCGCAGGAGTCGTTCTTTGACCCTTTCAGCAAAGCTGATGGCCTGGATTCCGAATCCTTCCGTGCTTGGCTTGCTGGTTGTTGGCCTGAGGCCCTTGCCCTTGCAGATGAAGATCTGAAGCATGTACTCAGTCAGGCCCACAGGCTTTATGTGAATTGAATGGACGCTTCTGCCGACTTGTCAGTCCGAGTGCCTGAGCCGGAGCTGATGAATGAAGAGCTACAGGTTCAGGCTTATGCCGAAGCCGATTTCAGTCAAAGCGACCATGCTCTTGTTGACTGGATTGCTAAGCGCTGGCCTCAAGGTTTAGGGCCCATGGCGGTTGATCTTGGTTGTGGGCCCGGAAATATCAGCCTGTTGCTCGTGCAGCGCTGGCGCGATTTAAAAGTGGTCGGGATCGATGGTGCTCCTCAAATGCTTGCTGTTGCAGCAGAGCGACAGAACCATTTAGAGCCACAGGTGTCAGTCCGTCTCCAGTGGCAACAGGCGTGCCTGCAAAATCATGAACTGGGGTGTGACTACAGCGGGATTGTCAGCAACAGCCTGTTGCACCATCTACATGATCCTCAGGTCCTTTGGCAGACCTTGCCTCAACTGGGAATTGATGGTGCTGCGGTGGTGATCCACGACTTACGTCGACCAGAGGATGAGTCCGTGCTTAAAGAACTCATCGATTGCTATGCCGCTGATGCACCGTCTGTACTGAAGCGCGATTACGAAGCCTCATTACGGGCAGCCTTTACTGCCGCCGAAGTGGAGAGCCAACTGCGGGAGGCAGGCCTTGAATACCTTGAGGTTCTCGAGCGTGAGGACCGCTATCTGACGGTTGCCGGAGTGCTCAGGTCGCCTGGATAACCCAGCCCAGTGCAGGCGATGCGACAAGCTGGTCGGCCCTGGATCGTTCCGGCCCCCCATGAGCACATGCACGGTCAGCCGCGGTGGCGCTTTGCTGAGCCTTCGCCCCCTTGTGGTTGAAGCGGAGCTGGACACCGAGCTTTCTGAAGGCAAGAAGGGCCGAAAGACACCAAACAAGCATGGTGGGTTTGGTGGCACAGGGCATGGGAAAGGGAAAAAGACCAAGAAGAAAGGCACAGGCCTCTCAGCAGCGGATCGCAACCCTCTCGGTAAAGCACCGGACGTTGAAGCGATGAAGGCCAGGGGCTATCTGCATCTGCCGCTGTCGGGCCGTCTGACCTCTGCTCAAGTCAAGGTTGCCTACAAGAAGCTGGCTGCTTCGCATCACCCTGATCAGGGAGGCGACATCGAGATCATGCAGAGCGTCAACAAGGCGCGAGATCTTCTGCTTGGCCTCAATCACTGATGCTGCTGAGCTCGCTGCCCGCTCCTGGAACATCCAACCATCGGCGGAGCCAATTGACGAGGAGGTAGAAGGGTCCTGTGTCGATCAAGGCTGCGATCAACTTGAACACGTAACCGGCTGCAATGAGATTCAGCAGCTGGGGCACCACCGGCAAGCTGGTATCAATGGGGAGTACATCACCAGCTAGATGACTGATGAGTACGACAGCTGTGGTGTCCACCAGCTGGCTGATCAATGTGGATCCATTGTTCCGGAGCCAGAGTGCACGTCCGCCTGTGAGCTGTTTCCAGAAATGGAACAGGCGAACATCAGTGAACTGGGCTGTCATGTAGGCCACCATCGACGCTCCGACTGACCCAAAAGCCAGACGTTGGACTTCGAAATAAGTCGAACTGTCGGTACCAGGGAGTACACCTCCCAGCCAAAGGATGAAGACAATCCAGCCATTCAGCAGCAGGCCAATCCAAACGAGCTGATTGGCTTTGCTCTCACCCCAGATCTCACTAATCAGATCGGTACATAGAAACGTCAGTGGATAAGGCAAAGCACCCACGGCGACGATCAACGGCCATCCCCCGATCGCTCCGAGGGTGACAAATCGAGTTAAACCCAGGATGTTGAGCATCGCCATTGTGCCCAGGAACAGCCCGGAAAGCAGTAGAAACGTCAGATCACGGCGTTCCTGGAGTGTCATGGCTTGAGGGGACGATGAAAGCTGACGCCGATGACATCAGCGACACCTGATGCATAGCGGTTCAGGTCCCGGCTGCGCACGACACCACCCCTAGGGGCTGCATGCAGTCCATGCACCCTGTTCTGCTCTCGCTCCACCAGGCCGACGTGGGTCACATCCAGACCGGGGACACTGGTTACCAAGGCAAAGATGTCACCATCACGGAGCATCGGTTCCACTGCTGGAAGACGTTCTAAAGGGATGTAGCTCTGATGAACGATCAGGTTCTTCTCAAGAGTTTGGATGCAAAGCAGGTTGCGTTTGTTGCGCAATGGCCTGTAGCTGCTGCTGTGGGTACTCATGTAATTCAACTGACGCTGACGACGTTGAGCACCAGGTAACTCTGGGGTGATGTCACGTAACACATTGCTCGCTTCGGCCTGCTGGCTCCAGAGGCTGAAGTAATGCTGCCTATGGCAGTAATCGACGAAGCCGCCTCGATAGCGCAAGTGACGCACTCGGTTTTCAAAGGCACTGCGGGTGCTCTCACGGGCCAATGCAAGTAATTGCTCGACAAAGAGAAAACAGTCAAAAGCCGTGAGATCGATCTGCAGCTGCTCTGGCCCAGTATCCAAAGAAAAAGAGCGATAGGGACGACCCAGGGATTGTCGAGCTAACTCGACCATGTGAGCACCAAGCTCTTGCCCAGATGGCTGACCCATCATCTGGCGAAGCAGCTCAGAAGAACCGCCGACATAGACAACAGCGACCAACAGTGAGCCCAGTAGAGCCGTCATGAAAACAGCAACCAACCATCACGGCGGTGAAAGTCTGCGTCTATTCCACCGTGATTTTTAGCCCAGTAACTGATGTCACCGTCACGCTTCTGGAGAACGACAGAAAGACCCACTTGAAGCGAATTTGCATCGAGAAGTTCCTGAGGCAATTTGACAGAGAATTCAATCTGACGACGTACTGTTTTATCCGTGAGATTCTGCTTCTGGGAACGAAGTGGAGGGATATCAAGTTCAGCGGCGGTAAGCTCACTTCTGTAACTCTCCAGCCGATACCAGTTCCAGTGTCCACTGGGGCAGAGATTTAGCTCCCAGTAGGGCGAAGTCGATATTGATCCAACAAAAAGCTCCAAGCAGGTGCTCTGCCATAGTCCATCGCGACGTTCAGCTGCTTCGACAGGTTCAGGCCATAACAAATCAAAGCCTTGTTTGTACTCAAGTGAATAATTGATCTGCAGTGTTAAACCCTTGCGTTGAATCAACCCAGTCAGTTCGACGGACTCCCATCCACTCAGGTCAAAAGGGATCAGGCGATAGGCCATGCCATCAGCGAAGGCGCCCGATCAGACTCTTGATTTTGTCTTCTTGGGCTTCCACGCTTGCGCAGAGATTGAATTGCACTCTTGCCCTCTTGAGATTCTGGCGTTGATCGCAAACTTTGAAGTAGCGATTTCCCTCAAGGTGGTCGGTGAAAAAACGTAGTCCCAGTTCAAAGGGAATCAATCGCATAGCATCGAACAGATAGATGAAATCAGCATCAGTGAGGAAGCTACGAGCAGTGCTGAGATAGCCTTCAAGGATTGATTCGCAAAGCTGTAGATCAAAGACAACGTTTTCTAGATCTGCTGTCTCTTCTCCTAGTGGATTGCAGCCAGAACGTAGACAATCGCCGATGTCATAATGTACCAATCCTGGCTTGACGGTATCAAGGTCGACCAAGGCAATGGCTTTGCCGCTTTCGGCATCCATCATTAAGTTGTTGACTTTTGGATCCCCATGAATGGGACGCAACTGCAGCACGCCTTTTTCCTTGGCATCTTCCAAAACTGCAGCAATAGAACGGTGTGAATCAATGAAGTCCTGGCAGGCCTGCTCTTCTGCATCGAGAGGTTTATTTCGCTGCTTCAGCACTTGATCGTGATGCCTGAGATAAGTCGGGGTGATGTGAAACCCCTCAAGTGTGTCCTCAAGTTCATCAGCTGGAAGATCACTGATCAGATTGTGGAACATTCCGAGTCCGTATCCCACTTGCCTTGCCTGCTCGATGCTGTCCACCACATCCAACGTGACGGCGGCTCCGATGTAGCTGATGCCACGCCAGAAATCGCCATGCTCTTCAACCCAGTGTCCGTCGGTGTGCTTTAAACGAATCACACGAGGCATCTCCCAGCGACGACCCTCCAGTTCGACAGGAGAATTGCTGAGCTTGTCATCAACATGACGGCTAACAGTCAACAAGTTATGCATGACCCGCTCCGGCGAACGAAACACGTCAGTGTTGACTCGTTGCATCACAAAGGCTTCGCCTTCAGCCTCATGGGGCTCCACCAGGAAAGTGTCATTGACGTTGCCATTGCCAAGAGGGCTAATACGACGGATATTGCCACTGGCCACAAATTGGCCGGCAATGCTGCTCAGATTCTGGTTGCCCGGCTGGGATATGGCACTCAACGGGGCTTGGCGGCGAGGGTCTCAAGTTGCCACCAGTGAGACCATCTAACAGCTGGTTGGGTGCCAGCTCCTGGAATGGATCATGATTGTTCAGTCTCCCAGCGCAGGCCGCCGTCCTGCCAACTCACAGGATCCTCAATTGGTTCCAGGTGCGTGAACACATGGCAGGGATCTAGTAATTGAGCCACTTCCTGCTCAAGCTCTTCGCAATAGTCATGGCCCTGTTTGACACTCCAGTACCCGGGCACCAGGACATGCAGTGCAACAAAGCGACGTGATCCGGCCACACGAGTGCGGAGAGCATGGAAATCAATGCCACTTCCTTTACGAGCCTGCAGAAGAGCCTCGAGCTGACGTAGTTCCTGTTCCGGTAGGGACCGATCCATCAGGCCGTTTGCGGTTTCGCTCAGCAGCCGGAATCCGGTGATGCTGATTTGTACTGCTACGGCCATCGCCACGAGTGGATCGAGAATGCTCCAGCCTGTGAGATGCACGAGCCCGATCGCCGCGACGATGCCCACAGAAGTCCAAACATCACTCAGTAAATGTTGAGCATCAGCGCGCAGCGTGATGGAGCGAAAGCGTCGTGCAGCCCGCATTAAAAGAAGGGCCACGCCGGCATTGATGCCTGTGGCAACCAACGAAAGGGCAAGCCCCAGGTCCACCTGTTGCAGGGGGGTTGGATTGGCCAATTGACCGATCGCGGCCCAGATGATGCCGCAAGCCGCCACGACAATCAGAGCACTTTCAAGGCCGCTGGAGAAGTATTCAGCCTTGGAATGGCCGTAACTGTGAGCTCGATCAGCTGGCTTTGCAGCCATACCCAAGGCCCAGAACGCGGTCAGCGCTGCAATGAGATTGATGCTCGACTCGAGAGCATCAGATAGAAGGCCTACCGAACCTGTCAGCCGCCAGGCCAGGGTCTTGATCAAGATGGTGACGATGGCCGCCAGCACCGAGATCACGGCATAAGAACGGGCGGAAGCAAGTCGCATCGACGGCGCTGACCCTCAGGAGAGGTCTATGAGAATTGTGCTCAGCTCTGTATGCGCTGCCCACTGATCCGCTCACAACGTTCAGAACAAAGCACCTCGAGATTCGCTCGACGAGTCAGTTGTAATCGCCGGTAAGCCCACCAGTTGTAAAGAGCATCAACGAGAACACTGATCACGGGCCATCGGGTTGGGGCATAAAGCCAACCGAATCCGACGATGGCGTAGGCCTGACGGAACACCTCAACATTGGTAATGACTTCGCCGTCAGAGCGAATTGCATGCATACGACCCATGGCCTGGCGGTAGCTGATTCCTGCATGGCAATCAGGGTCGTATTCGTCTTCATCAATGTCTGTGAAGGCAATTAACCCCCTTCCAGCATCGAGTCTTCTGAGCGAGCGAACTTCCCGCAGACAGAGCGGACAACCACCGTCGTATAGGAGCGTCAGCTCAGCCACCGAAGCTGTCCTTAGGCTTGAGGTTGAGCAGCTCAGCGCCGTAGGCCTCACTCATAGAAACCTGCAGTTGCCAGATGCGCAGCAGGGATTTAGCCATGTCTCGCAGCTCAAGCAAGTCCTCGCAGCGGTCGATGGCACGCTCATGCATGGTGACCGTGAACTCTCTGTTGAGGGGGAGAGGCATGTGGATAAATCTCTTTTCAAAAGTTTACAAAGAGTCGATGAGCGTTGTGTGTGCATCGTGCCTGCCTGGTCGCTCGCTTGATGCGGCCTCAATCCTGGCGTGGGCTGTGAGGCGCCTTCTTAACTCATCTTCAGACCATGGTTGTGCTCAAATCATTGGCCCGCCATTAGATAACAGCGGCAATCGGCAGCTTGACCGGTTCCTAGGGCACGGTGAGGCTTGTGATCCGCCTGAAGCCCGTGGAGAAAGACTCAGGTGAACCCTTTGATAGTTTTCGCGCTGAGGATCAGCTTAAGAAAGGCTGCGCGTAGTTTGGAAATGACGACGCCCTCTCGTTACCCCTGGAGGCTGCGCACAAATGCTTCCAATGAGCCGGCATTGATCCAGCCTGTGGCGATCGTCTTGCTTTCACTGTCGCTGATCCGGCCTCGGTGGATATGGGAAAGATCCGCTGGGAAAATTGCTAGTCGGCCACAGACAGCATCGACATGATGATCCTGCCAGTGGAATTCGGTTCCAGCGTCGGCAACATCATTCAAGTAAAGAATCCAGGCTAGAACTCGCCGGATGGGCTGCGTTGCATCTTCAGAGGTCGTCCAATCGGCATGCCAGGCCTTGAAGCCCTCTCCTGGGGAGTAGTGCTGCAGATTGAAGAGCGGCATCACAAACAGTGAGCGCTCCGGGACGGTCTCCATGAACAGAGGTCGTTCCTTCAGGTAACGGCCGAGTCCTCCGGCAACAGCTCGCATTAACTGGTCACTGATCTGGAAGGCATCGGGGTCGGATCGATCAAGCCACACCAAAGAGATGTCAGTTGAAACCTTCCGCGGTGATGTCGGGTCATCCCCAAAACTTGCTCCATCACGGTGCAGATCCTGCCGCCTCCCGTAGAAATCCAAGGCTGCCTGAGCAGCCTCACTAAGGTCATCGCTGGTGTAAGTGCCGATTAGTCGCATCAACGCTCAACGTGGTTTGAATGGTCTGGCCACCACGCCCCAGCACCATGCTGCCTGTCGTGCTGCCGTTGTTGCTCCTTTCTCTGGCCTGGCTCCAAGAGCTGGTGGATCAACTGTTCTTCGCAGGTCGCTGGGCGTTGCCAATGGTCCATGGCGGCCCGGTTTGGGGCGTCTTTACCGCACCCTTTAGTCACGGGGACTGGAATCACTTAATCAGCAACAGCCTCTGGTTCTTGCCTCTGTCCTGGCTTGTGCTGTTGCGAGGGGTGAGGGACTACATCGCTGTATGGATTGGCGTTTATGCAATGGCATTTCTCGTGTGGTGGCTTCTGCCAGGCGCCAGCCATGGTCTTTCCGGTGTGGTCTATGGCCTTTTGGGTTATCTGCTTCTGATTGGCTGGCTTGAACGACGACCTTTCAGCGTCCTGCTCTCCATCGGATGCATGGTGGTGTACGGCGGATTGCTGCCGAGCCTGTTGCCATTTTTGACGCCTCCTGGTGTCAGCTGGATTGGCCACAGCTCTGGGTTTATCGGTGGAGTTCTTGCGGCCTGGTCAACTGCCCGAAACGAAAAAACGCAAAGTATGCCTAGACCTCAGCAGGGGGCCAGGAATCTTTGGGATTGATACTGATTTTCTGCTTAGAGAGCGTGCATGATTCAGTTGCTGAACATCACTGGATCAATGGAAGTGTTCGCTGTCGTGCTCGTCTGCTCGTGGTTCACAATCATCTACTCAGCATGACGAATCAATGCTAAAAAACTGATCGTATTTCAGGCCATGATCGCTGTTGGGGTTAATACCAGCAGGGCTTATTTAAGCGTTTAAATGTCCTGTATGTCTCCTCAACAGTTCTCACTTGCTCTCATTAAACCGTATTGTTGTCTGTGCATTCAGCAATGACTTGTGATTTCGGCAGTTGCGGCCAAGTGTGATACGCAGGCGGATGGGCAGACGATTGATGTCCAGATTTCCCTAGGATTGGAAATCTGACTGTCTCCTTGTCGCGTTGTGACTATCCCCCTACAGGTGGTTTGGTTCAAACGTGACCTGCGAATTCATGACCATCAGCCTTTGCTGGAGGCCTCAAAGCGAGGCCCGGTTTTGCCACTCTATGTGATTGAGCCTCGACTGTGGGCAGAGCCTGATGCATCTAAACGTCAGTGGGACTTCTGCCGCGAATGTCTGCAAGATTTGCAGCAGCAGTTGACAGCTCTTGGGCAACCCCTTGTGATTCGCGTAGGAGAACCTGTAGCTGTATTGGATACTTTGTTTAAACAGGGATATATCGCCAAGGTGTGGAGTCATCAAGAAACCGGTAATTCTTTCACGTACAACAGAGACCGTTCCGTTAGACGTTGGCTTTCACAACATGGAATTCCGAGAGCAGAAAGTCCCAGCAACGGTGTGATTCGCCGTCTTCATGATCGCAATGGGTGGGCAAGATCGTGGGAAAAGCGCATGGATCAAGAACGTCTCCCTGCTCCGGAATTTCTGCCGAAAATCAATGATCTTGGCTGCGCTGAACTGCCAACTGCTGATGATCTAGGCCTAGGGGCTGATTTGTGTCCAGATCGGCAGAGAGGAGGACGAAAAGCCGCTCTGGAATTACTGCACAGTTTCTTTGATGAACGAGGCCAGGACTATGCCCGCAACCTGTCGAGTCCACTGACTGCCTTCCACTCCTGCTCACGCATCTCAGCCCACCTTGCTTATGGCACCGTATCAATGCGTGAGGTGGTTCAGTTTGCCCGAGCGCGTCACAGCAGCCGTGCCTTCATCGAGCGTTTGCACTGGCACTGCCATTTCATTCAAAAACTTGAGAGTGAGCCGTCGCTCGAAATGCAAAACGCTCATCGGGCCTATGACGGTCTTCGCAAGACCAAACCTGAGCGCCTCAAAGCCTGGGCAGATGGACGTACTGGCTGGCCATTTATCGATGCCTGTATGAGAGCTCTGCGCCATACCGGTTGGATTAACTTCCGCATGCGTGCCATGTTGATGTCAGTCGCTAGCTATCACCTCTGGATCGATTGGCGTGACAGCGGTGAAATACTCGCGAGATTGTTTGTTGATTACGAACCAGGCATTCACTGGAATCAATGTCAAATGCAGTCAGGAACGACAGGAATTAATACCGTCCGTGTCTACAACCCCATTAAGCAGGGGCTCGATCATGACCCTAAGGGGATATTCATTCGTTTTTGGGTGCCTGAACTCTCAAATGTTCCCTTGGTTCATCTTCATACACCTTGGACCATGAATGCTAATGATCAAGAGCTGGCCCGATGTGTTCTTGGCCAGGATTATCCACTACCTCTGATTGACCATGAAGAAGCTGCGAGGCAAGCGCGTGATCGTATCTGGGGAGTTCGTCAAGGTGAATCTTATCGACGAGAGGCCGATGCCATCCAGTGGAAACACGGCTCTCGCCGTCACTCTGGCTCCAGGCGTGGCAAACAATCGCGGCTTAAGAAACAGGCTCCAGGGCAGCTCAGTCTCGATTTGGGTAAGCCTCAGATCAATTCCGGGTGATGTGGATCTCCCTTGAATGGACCAATAGTCCAGCTGGTGATCCAGCCTCCATAAAAGTGTCCTGGTTGGGGCTTTACGACCTCTCCTTCAAGGGTGCAGAGATCCACCGACCTTGGATAGAGACTGATCCAACCGCCAAGACCAGAAAAGTGTTCTGAGGGCTGTGGATAGCTCCAGCCGGCGCGCAGGCGCCTGTCACTACCGTCACATCGGCTGAGGTCCCAATAACTGGCGATGCCCTTCCATTCACAAAGGCTTGGGCGCCCACTAGTTGGATGGAGGGTTCCATTAGCGAAGCTTTCAGGCGGTAGATAGATGGTGGGTGGGTGGAAGGTTTCACAAACGCGGTAATAACATGCGCTGCTAGCAATTGTTTGCCCGCCAATCACGACGGTTGCCGCTCCGTTCAATAATTCGATCAAAGGTGGGCGCGGATAATTGGCTACGGCTTCAGGTTTTCGCATCGCTTGCCGAGAACATGATGGTCAGCATAGAAATCAGAAAGTCGTTGCTAGAGTTGAGGGCTGGTCAGTCTTTCGTAATTCTTGATGGCAGATCCCTCCAATCTCAGCGCAGTGCTGTGCGATCCGGAGCGACTAGCCCAGGCACTAAGCCAAGCAAAACTCTCTGAGAAGGAGCTGCACTGGCTGCGCTCGACCGTGCAGCTGAGCTACGGGACAGCTCTACGTGGAGCTCAAGCTGCTGGGCTGGGTGTTGATGATGCTCCTGCCGGTGAGTCGCCTGGACCCTGGTTGGCCAGCCAGTGGAGTAGCGCCGTCGGCGGAAGCTGTCACAAGATTGCAAATCAGCTGGGCTGGGAGAAGCCCAGTAAGGGCATGTGGATTGATCTTCTACTTACCTTTGAACGCAAACGACAATATGAACTCAGTGATCTTCCCTTGATCAACCAGGACACATGTTTTACGTGGAGTGTGCGCCCCCAGTGGCATCAGCTTTTCGGTTAATTGGATCAATGCGGTCGGCATCCATCTGGTAACACATACACTGAAATGTGTTGTTTAGCCACCGAATTAAAAAGTAGAATATAAAAATAGGCTGCCTTTGTCTGGTCAAGGGAAGGTGGAGCATGAATCAGCGGCTACGCAGTGATCAAGCATGCAGCCGCATGTAGCAGATCTTATGTCTTGAACCAGTAATGCGCCTAAGTTGTAAGTTCAAATGACTACGCAATGCAGCACAATAGTCGGCCCAAACTGGTGGCCACAGGTATAGCTCCTCTGGGAATCGTGGCCATCGGTGTGGTGCCCATGGGTGTTGTGGCCATCGGTGTCGTTCCTATGGGTGTGATTTCACTTGGTGCTGTTGGCATGGGGCTCATCAGTGCCGCAGCTGTGAATATGGGCGTTGTTACCGCAGGGATCACGACGATGGGCGTCGCCTGGAGTGGGATCGTCGGCATGGGCCCATATCAGTTAGGAACGTCCCAACCACAGCTTGCACAGTCGAAAACCCCTGATTCAGCGAAGCCCTTCATTTTTGATAGCCGCAAACAGGCTGAAGCACGCGCTACTGAAATGGGATGCAGCGGAGCACACCAGCACGGGCCCGGAGGCAAGCAGTGGATGCCTTGCAGCACGATGGCTGACTTCATGAGAGTCAGCAGCCCGCAGCAGCCGAGGCATCACCACCACTGAAACCTTGCGGATTCAGGGAACTAAATTCACCAATTTTCCAGGGACAACAATCACCCGTCGTGGAGCGTTGCCCTCAAGCCATTTTTGGGCAACGTCAGAAGCGAGCGCGAGTTGTTCCAATGCCTCCTTATCAATATTTGCTGGCACCTCAAGATTCCCTCTCACCTTGCCTTTGACCTGCAGGACCACTGTCACAGTTTCACGAACCAAGGCTTCAGGATCCAACAGAGGCCATTGCTGTTGGTGCACGCTGCCATTGCCGCCTAGTTGCTCCCAAAGTTCATCAGCCAGGTGAGGTGCGAACGGGGCCAGTAAGACCAGCAATGTTTGAATAGCCTCTTGCGCCACAGCATCAACAACTGTTGCCATTGAACTGGCCATTGCATTACTGAGCTTCATCAGCTCAGATACAGCAGTGTTGAACTGAAGTTCTTCACCATCAAGATCCTCGCTGATCGCTGCGATGGCTGTGTGAGTAGCTCGCCTGAGTTCCTGATCGCTTTTGCTGAGTTCTGCAGGCCAACTCAGCACAGCGGACAAATTCATACCCGACTGTCGAGCTCCATCAGCGAGCCGCCAAATACGTTGCAAAAAGCGATATTGACCTTCCACATCAGCGTCATCCCATTCCAGATCTTTTTCCGGAGGTGCCTTGAAAAGGATGAACATTCGCGCGGTATCAGCGCCATATCGCTCGATAACGCTGCCTGGATCAACTCCGTTGTGTTTTGACTTGGACATCTTTTCAAAGAACACCTCCAACGGTTCGCCTGTCTCTGGATCAAGTGGCTTCGTGGCGTCACTAACAGCAGCAGGTGCCACGTAACGACGCGTAGAGGGGTTGCGGTAGGTGACCCCCTGCACCATGCCCTGAGTGAGTAAGCGACGGAATGGCTCACTGCAATTCACTAGCTGACGTTGCTTGAGAACCTTGGTGAAAAAGCGGGAGTAGAGAAGGTGCAGGATGGCGTGTTCCACCCCACCGACGTACTGATCTACTGGCATCCAGGACCCAGTGGCCTCAAGGCTGAAGGGGAGCTCGCTATTGCCAGCGTCGGTATAGCGCAGGTAATACCAGCTGGAGCACATGAACGTGTCCATGGTGTCCGTCTCGCGCCGAGCGGGCTTACCGCACTTCGGACAGGCCACATGAGACCAGCTCGGATGCCGTTCTAGGGGACTGCCACCGCTGCCATCGAGTTCTGCATCAGCTGGCAACTCAACTGGAAGCTGGTCCTCCGGAACAGGAACAGCGCCACAGTCGTCGCAATGGACTACCGGAATGGGACAACCCCAGTAACGCTGACGTGAAATCAGCCAGTCCCTGAGGCGATAGGTGATCTTGGCATCACCAACTCCATTGGCAGTAGCCGCTTTAATCACGGCATCCTTTGCTGCTTCTCCCTGAAGCCCGTTGAACTGCTCTGAATTGACGAGCTCACCAACGTCAGTGAATGCAGCTTCAGGAGCGTCAGATGGTTCCGAAGAACCAGGACTAACGACCACTGTTTTGATCGGCAGGCCGTATTGGCGGGCAAATGCAAAATCGCGATCGTCATGTGCTGGCACACCCATGACGGCGCCGGTGCCGTAGTCAGGCAGGACGTAATCGGCAATCCAGACCGGAATACGGTCCCCACTGAAGGGGTGGAGAACATATCCACCAGTGGCCACGCCACGTTTTGGCTTGTCCTCTGCCAACCGGTCCTGTTCACTGATCGATTGCAATTCCTGACGAAATCGCTCAACCGCAGGCTGCTGTTCGACTGACGTGAGTTCGTCCACCAGCTCATGTTCGGGAGCCAGCACCACATAACTCACGCCGAAAACGGTGTCTGGACGTGTGGTGAACACATCAACAACCTCTGAACGATCGTCCCCTAGAGCAAACCGAAGAGTGGCTCCGGTAGAGCGCCCGATCCAGTTGGCCTGCATGGTGCGCACCCGTTCTGGCCAGCCGTCAAGAGTGGCTAAGTCATCAAGCAGTTCATCCGCTACGGCCGTGATCTTCAGGAACCACTGTCGAAGCTTCCGCTTTTCCACAATTGCGCCGGAACGCCAGGAGCGTCCATCGGCATCGACCTGCTCGTTAGCGAGAACGGTTTGATCAACAGGATCCCAGTTGACAGTTGCCTCTTTTCGATAAGCCAGTCCCGCATCAAGAAACTGCAAGAAGAGCCATTGGGTCCAGCGGTAGTAATCCGCTCGACAGGTTGTGACCTCACGATCCCAATCGATTGACAGTCCGAGTTGACTGAGTTGTTCTCGCATTTGGGCGATGTTCTGCTCGGTCCATCCAGCAGGATTGACACCCCGTTCGATCGCTGCGTTCTCCGCCGGCAGGCCAAAAGCATCCCAACCCATTGGATGCAGAACACGCTTGCCCTTGAGACGCTGAGAACGAGCGATCACATCCGTGATCACGTAGTTGCGGACATGGCCCATGTGCAGATTTCCCGATGGATACGGGAACATCGAGAGCGCATAAAAGTTTTCGCTGCGCTCTTTGCTTGGTTCAGGGGTGCGATCTAGGCCCAGTTCGGACCAGAGCTTCTGCCGGCGCGGCTCGAGCTCTGCAGGGCTGTAACGGGTCTCTTGACTGGCCATCGGAGCAGATCAGATCGGCGGCAACGGCAGCCGCGGCGACGGCATTGTCGCCGCTAGAGGGTCCGCCTCAATTGGGGAGATCAACTCAACACGGCTTCGGCCTAACAGGTCAGGGCGATCCCGCCCTGTCGAGAGCAGAGCCAGAAATTCGGTGTCCTGCCAAAGCAGTCGGCCTTGCAACTCACGCCCCCCAGCCAGAAGAATCTGTAGCTGCCGCCGTTGTCGAATCCACTGTTGCAACAGCCGTACCCCCGGCAAACTGGTATCGAGCTCGCGGTCGTGGGCCATACGATCAAGTCAGATGGGTAGTCCCGGTGACAAGGCCTTTTCGCAAGTATCAGGGACTGGGCAACGACTTCATCCTCATGGATGGCCGCCGCGGTGATCTGCCTGATTACGGCGGGGAGCCGGCTCGCGCACTCTGTGATCGTCGCTTCGGTATCGGAGCAGATGGCCTGATCCTTGCACTGCCGCCACAACAGGGCGGAGATGTACGGATGCAAATCCTCAATGCAGATGGCTCAGAAGCGGAGATGTGCGGCAACGGGATCCGTTGTTTTGCAAGGTTCCTGGCCGATCTCGATGGTTCAGAGGTCGGAATGCATTGGCGAGTTGAAACTCCCGCGGGCTTGATCATTCCCAAGCTTCTTGATGGGGATCAAGTCACGGTTGATATGGGTGAGCCAATCCTTGAACCTGAAGGGGTACCGAGCACAATCCCAGCGGGAAACCCCCTTGCTGATGCAGAGCTGGTTGTTGCGGGCGAGCGGGTAAAGGTGGCCGCCGTTGGCATGGGCAATCCCCATGCAGTGGTTGAAGTGAGCGATCTCGAGTCGATTGATTTTGATCGTCTTGGTCCTGCCCTTGAACAGCACCCGGCGTTTCCAGCGCGCACCAATGTGCATTTCGTCGTAGTCGAAGCTGCAGACCGCCTCAGAGTCAAGGTTTGGGAACGTGGTGCAGGCCCAACACTGGCCTGCGGCACCGGCGCCTGCGCCACTTTGGTGGCCACACACCTCCGGGGTTCTTGTGGGCGCAACGCGACTGTTGAACTCCCTGGAGGTCCACTCAAGATCAGCTGGGATGCAACTAACCATCTGCAAATGGCTGGCCCCGCAGTGCTGGTTTTTAGCGGTTCAATTCCCGATCAACAGAGCGGGAATACAGCACAGGAGAACCAAGCACTGGCAGGGAATGACAAAAACACCGTTATCGATTGCGCGACAGCCTGCACTGAAGGTTGTCAGCGACCTGATGCATGCCCGAGTGCACAGGCCAGGGCACAAGCACTGGCCTTCCTTGATCAGGTATCCCTAGATCAAATGGTCAATCTGGCTAACAACTCAGTGGAGGAACGCACCCGCCGTCGCATTGGATTTTGAGTCCATGCTTTATCTCGATGCCTGTGCGGCCACTCCACCGGACGCCAGGGTGCTGGAGCAGATGCTTGAGCGGCAGAAGCGTGTATGGGCTAATCCTTCGAGTGTTCATCCAGCTGGTATCGCCGCTGCCGAACTGCTGGAGCGCAGTCGGCAGCGATTGTTGAACTGTCTTGGCTGGCCAGATGGTCAGGTGGTGTTCACATCCGGTGGCACCGAAGCTGACAACCTCGCCGTGCTGGGTCTTGGACGGAGCATGAGTCCAGGGCGTCTCTTGATTTCCCCTTTTGAGCATCCAGCGGTCAGTGCCGCAGCATCGCAACTCCAACTCGAGGGCTGGCAGGTCGAGATTCTGCCTCTGACGGATCACGGTCAGGTTGATCTCAACGCTCTCGAACAACTACTGGAACCACCAACGCAAATGGTGAGCATCGCTTGGGCGAGCTCAGAACTCGGAACGCTCCAGCCGATGCATGAGATTGCTGAGCGTTGCGCAGCTACCGGCGTGCCGCTTCACAGTGATGCGGTGCAGGTGATCGGCCAGCTCCCCCTAGGCAGGCTTGCTCCGATGGGTCCCGATTTGCTCAGCATTAGTGCACACAAGTTTCAAGGCCCACGAGGTGTTGGAGCCTTGGTTCTTAAACGAGACATTTCGCTTCAACCTCAGCTCGTCGGAGGTGGACAGGAGGCTGGACTCCGATCGGGAACCCAATCGCCCTGGCTTGCAGCAGCCCTCGTTGATGCACTGGAGCAGCGTGAATCACAACAACCTCAGCTGGCCCTCCAGCTACAGATCTTGCGGGATGGATTGCTGAATCGTCTGCTCTGCCGATCCGGCATAAGCCTGAGTGGCAGCACCGACCTAGATCAGCGGCTTCCACATCACATCAGCCTGCTTCTGAACAATGACAAGGGCGAGCCGGTGTCTGGCCGCCAGATTGTGCGAGCACTCGCTGAACGTGGCGTGGCGATCAGCGCTGGATCGGCATGCAGCAGTGGGCAAGATCAGCCCAGTCCCTCACTTCTGGCCTGTGGGTTCTCTTCTCGTGAGGCCCGCAGCGGCATTCGTATCAGTCTTGGGCCATGGCTCAAACCCCAGGAGCTCGATGATCTTCCCGGTTTGCTGGAATCAATTGTGAGCACTTCAGGCGCCATCGGTTCATGAGTCTTCCCGTCGATCTGGCTGCTGCAGAAGCCCAACTACTCAGCGCCCTTGAATCCGCTCTCACTGAGAACGCCAAGGGGCGTTGGACGACGGAGATGCGCTTTGAAGGCCTGCGCTTCACTCCTGTCGCTCTGAGATTGCAGCGGCAACTGGATCGTCCCGGACGCCGCTGTCAACTGCTCTTTTCTGATGCCGGGGCTGCAGCGCTCGCCAAACGGGATGCACCGGATCAGTCTGTTTCGATCGACAGCCTTGCCGACTGGCTCGCGCGCAACATCGATCCGGAGCGCTTGCTGTTGGCGGTGACTCCAGGACCTCCGGATTATGAGGATGTTGAGGCTGTCTGTAGTGGACACCAGGGAGCTGTCGTCCTGCTCAACGGACGCTTAGAGGATGCTGCAGTGGGGATTGGCAGCGTCGCTCGCGAGCGTCGGCGAGGGTTCATGGCTGCCTGGCGCAGTGCCTATACGCTTCAACCTTTGGCAAACGCCGCTCTGCTGCACACGCATCCGAATGATTGGGAGCTTTACAGGCTTGATCCAGATGGGTACCGCCTGGCTGCACGCTTCGAAAAGCGCCCAGCACCAGAGGAGCTCGATGAAGCCTTGGTGAGCGGTTCGCAGGCCGGACTTCGAGCTGTTGACCGTTTCGTGCGGGAACTCAACGGGTGATTCACATCAGTCTCAGCAGGACTGGCGGACCCAACTAAAATTATCCGTAAGAAAATCGCTTTGCATCAATGGCTGAGCAGCAAAACCGCTTGCGAGGCCTCAGTTTGGTGGATGCTGGCGCTGCTGCGGCAGTTCTACTTGCCGTAGCAGGCGTGATCTGGAGCCCAAAGCTCTCTGGCGCTGTCGCCCGCGCCACAGGTGCAATGCAACCAGTTGAGGTGACTGTTGATATCAAACATGTCCCTGCAGCGGACCCACAGGCACTGGTCCAACAGATCAAGAATGACGGTCGCACCAGCTTGGTGATTCGAAATCAGCCACACGGTTCGGTTCAGGTCAAAAGCGTCACCCTTCTCTCCAGACAGGTGGCACTGATGACCCCACAGGGAACCATCACTGTTGTGCCAGATCCCAACAACTCTGATTTCTCCACCTTTGATGCTCGTATTGAGCTGCAAGGGGAAGGTCAATTAAGAGGCGGCGGTGTGGTTCTAGGCAATCAGGCTCTCAAAATCGGTTCGCCTGTCGAGCTGGAGGGGCCGCTCTATCGAGTCAAAGGCACTGTTAGCGGTATTGCGGTGGAGGGCAACTGACCATGACCTCGTTTCAGCTGCGTCACACATTGCCGCTCTTCTTGCTTGGACTGCCGCTCACAGCACAGGTGGCCATGGCCAGCGGCCTTGAAGATCTTTTGAACAGTATTGAGCAGGAGTCACTGCAGCGGCTTGATGCCGGCAGCAACGATGAAGCCCTCTCTCGATCCGACCTTGAATCTGCAGAATCAGAAGAGGTCGTGACTGCCCCAGTGCTGACACCACCGCCGGCTCTCGCTCCGATGGGCCTTCCGATTCAGCACGCCAAAACCTCCTGTCCAGCCTTACAGCAGCAAATCCTTGCCGCCCTCGGTGCTGAAAAAAGCGCCTGGAGCGTCACCGTCGTTAACAGCCATGGCCGTGTGCTCGCCGATGTCAATGGCGACCGTTCACGGATTCCTGCTTCAAACCAAAAGCTCGTCAGCACCGCAATCGCCATCGATCGCCTGGGACCGGATCATCGGATCCGCACCGAGCTATGGCAGCTGCCTGACGGAACATTGCGCCTGCAAGGCGGTGGCGACCCCACATTTGGATTCAGTGGACTTCGCCGTTTTGCCAAACTTGCAGCTGGATCTGGCGGTAGCAGCGGCAACCCAACCAATACACCGGTCAAGCTGCAACTCGAGGAAGAACCAGCCACCAGTTGGTGGCCAAGCGGCTGGACCAAACCTGATCGTCAATACGCCTATGGGGCCCCCATTACCCGGCTCGCGTTGACCTCCAATGCCCTGGATATGTCAGTTCGCAATCCTCCCCAGAGGATGCAGCGACTACTGAGCCGCGAAATCAGTCGAAACGGTCGCAAGGCGCAAGTCAGCACGGTTCCTGCCGGCACCCCAGAGCCTGCAGGGAGCGTGCTGCTCTTCAGCGAGTCATCAAAGTCCATGCATCACCTGATGAGCCTTGCCAATGGTGAAAGTCACAATTTCACCGCAGAGGTTCTGCTCCGCGAAGGCACCGGTTCCTGGCGTCTGCGTGAAGCTCAGGGACGAGCACTGAACTGGTTACGTCAACAAGGAATTCAGGTCAATGGTGTCCGGGTTGCTGACGGATCCGGCCTTGATCGCGGTAATCGTCTGACTAGCCAAATGCTCACAGCCTTACTTCTTCGTATGGAGCAGCACCCCTATGCCAAGAACTATTTTGCGAGCATGGCAGTGGCGGGTGAGCGAGGCACCCTCCGTTACTACTTTCCAGGTTCACGGTTAAAGGGCAGATTTGCTGGCAAAACCGGCACGATTCGTGGTGTCAAGGCCGTCTCAGGTCGCTTGAGCACACCTCAAGGTCCTTTGTACGTGAGCATGATCGCCAACGGGTCCTATGGACCTGTAGCCAGGATGAGGAGAATGCTTGAGGCAAGCGACAAATACAGTGCATGCCTACCGGTTCCTCTTTGAGCCCAGCAACTTGAAGTCGGATGGGGCTCATTGGGATGAGAGGTGAAATTCTGCCGGTTCAGATCACATATTTGATCTTCAAAGCATCAGAGCACTGAAGCAGGTGTCGATCTGTTAATCAGCTCCTGACAGAACTTGCAGTCCTATGAGGAGGTCTAAAGGGGAAATTATGCCGTTAAGCAGTCAAACAAGACTAGACAGACCTTTGAAAAGTGATGAGTAGTTCGTTTGCTCACAGCAGAGGCTTAACTCGGAGCAGAGGCGACGGCAGTGATCGACCGTCGCCAGATGGAACTGGTAGTGATTTCAGTGGAAACAGAACCTCAGCGCTTCCCTCCAGCTGCCTCTTTGATCCGCCCAGCTGATCGGCGGCTGCGGTTGATTGAGACTGTCTTGGAATCTGTTGCAGGCTGTGTGGTCTCAACATCAGTGCTCTGCAAACGGATCAGCTCGCGGCGGCCGCCAATGACAACCTTGGCCAATTCTTGAAGACGGCTGTCGAGCTCCCCTAGTACCTGCTCGGCATAACGATTGGCACCTTGCTGCACGGTGGAGGCCTCTTGGCGGCTCCGCTGCATCAGAGATTCAGCCTGTTGTTGCGTGCTCTGACGAAAAGCGAGAGCTTCCTGGCGAACACGCTCGGCCTCGTTCTGGGTTTCAGCCTGCAGTCGAGCGGCTTCTTGGCGAATTTGCTCAAGTTCCTTGAGACATTGCTGACGATTCCTCTCGTGGGTCTCTGCCTGGGTGCGCTTGAGCTGTTGATGCTCCTGATCGAGTTGCTGAAAACGAGTGGCAGCCTCTTGTTCCATCTTTTGGCGACGCTGTGCAAGCTGCTGCTCCATCTGTGCCATAGCGCTCTGATGCTCCTGCTCAGCGCTTGCGATCTGGCGTCGGGTCTGAAGAAGAAGCTGCTCACCTTGCTGACGAGCCTGTTCACGCAGATCAGTGCATTGACGTTCCGCTTCCTGACGGATGCTCGAGCTGTTAATGAGAGATTCACGCTCACGTCTTGCGTGGTTGATGATCTCCTCTGCCTGTTTGCGGGCCTGATCGAGGAAAGCTTCGCGCTGGCGGAGCAAGTCAACAGCCCGTTCCAATTCTTTGGGGAGTGACTGACGGACTGCATCGAGAATTTCCACCGCATCCTGTTCATTCACCAGGCGACCTCCCGAAAAGGGAACCCGGGTGCCTTCAAGCACGATCTCCTCGAGCTGGTCGAGTTGTTCCAGTACCTCGAAACGTGCCTGAGTCATTGCCAACGACCTAATTAACCAACTGGCCGATTAAACAACCTGTGGAGATCTCCTGCCACCGCAGCCGGAACCATGTGCTGCACATCGCCCCCAAAACGTGCGACCTCTTTGACGACGCTGCTACTGAGAAAGCTGTAATTCACTGCGGTGGCCATGAACAGCGTGTCCACCTGAGCAGAGAGAGAAGCGTTGGTGTGGGCCAGTTGCAACTCGAATTCAAAGTCACTCAGGGCTCGCAGGCCGCGCAAGATCACACGTGCCTGCTGCTGCAGAGCAAAATCGACCGTCAGGCCCTCAAAGCTCGTGACCTTCACCTGGGGGAGATGGCTTGTGGCTTGAGTCAGCTGCATCAACCTTTGCTCAAGCGGAAAGCACGGCTCTTTGTTGGGATTGCGAAGCACAGCGACGATCACGACGTCGAAAAGCCCACTGGCCCGTTGAATCAGATCCAGATGGCCAAAGGTGACGGGATCGAAGCTGCCCGGGTAGAGGGCGCGCATGGGCGATTGGTTCGGTCTCCTTAGAGTGACGTAACGGGTTGAAGGTGGGCACGATTTCGGCTGTCGGTACGGTCAAACAGCCGCTGGTGCAAGAGCCTGAACGGCTAGACGCTCTGCTCAAGGCTCTTCCATCCGAACCAGGCTGCTATTTGATGCGCGATGGGGAGGACCGAATCCTCTACATCGGCAAATCGAAGAAGCTGCGGAGCAGGGTCCGCAGTTATTTCCGGGACGGACAGCAGATCAGTCCGCGCATCAGCCTGATGGTTCGGCAGGTGGTAGAGATCGAGTTCATCGTCACTGACAGTGAAGCTGAGGCGTTAGCACTTGAGTCAAACCTGATCAAGAACCATCAGCCGCACTTCAATGTGCTGCTCAAGGACGACAAGAAATACCCCTATCTCTGCATTACCTGGAGCGAGGCTTACCCGAGGATTTTCATTACCCGGCGACGGCGCTTCCGAAGTCCATTGGATCGCTTCTATGGGCCCTACGTCGATGTCGGCCTACTGCGCCGCACGCTATTTGTCGTAAAGCGTGTCTTCCCACTACGGCAGCGGCCTCAGCCCCTTCATAAGGACCGCACCTGTTTGAACTACGACATTGGACGCTGCCCTGGGGTCTGTCAGCAGAAGGTCAGCCCTGATGACTACCAGCAGACCCTGCGCAAGGTCGCCATGGTGTTCCAGGGTCGAAATGAAGAACTTTTGCAGCTGCTCAACGAGCAGATGCTTCGTTATGCCGAGCGGCTGGATTTTGAAGCCGCTGCACGAGTGCGCGATCAGCTCCAGGGCCTTGAGCTGCTGACCGCCGATCAAAAAGTCGCACTGCCAGATGCCCAGGTCAGCCGAGATGTAATCGCTTTGGCGGCTGATGAACGCGTTGCTGCAGTGCAGCTTTTCCAAGTACGCGCGGGCAAATTAGTGGGCCGTCTGGGATATACCGCCGATGCGGAAGCTGCTGCCCCTGGATCGATCCTTCAACACGTCCTTGAGGAGCACTACAGCCAGGTTGATCCGGTGGAAATACCTCCTGAGGTCCTGCTCCAGCACACGCTGCCGGAGCAGGACCTACTGGAGGCATGGTTGCGTCAACGACGTGGCCGCAAGGTCACTCTGCAGAAGCCTCAACGTCAGCAAAAGGCTGATTTGATCGACATGGTGGTTCGTAACGCCACCTATGAGCTGGAACGTGCGCAGCGCGGAGCCGAACAACAGCAGCTGTCAATGGAGGACCTTGCCCAGCTGCTTGATCTGGACCATCCACCGCGGAGGATTGAGGGGTATGACATCAGTCATATCCAAGGGAGTGATGCCGTTGCCTCTCAGGTTGTCTTCGTCGATGGCCTGCCCGCCAAGCAGCACTACCGCAAGTACAAAATCCGCAGCAGCAGCATCTCGGCCGGTCACAGCGATGATTTCATGGCAATGGCAGAAATCATGCGCCGGCGTTTTCGGCGGTGGAGCCAAGCGAAAGCGGAAGGGGCGAGCATCGCGGAGCTTCGAAAACGACCAGGTACCGCATTGCAGACCGATGGCCTGACCGATTGGCCTGATGTGGTGATGATTGACGGGGGTAAAGGCCAGCTCTCGGCGGTCATGGAAGCCCTACGGGAACTGGATTTAGCCAATGAGCTAGTGGTCTGCTCACTGGCCAAACAGCGGGAGGAAGTCTTTCTCCCGGGAGCATCGGAGCCCGTCGAGAGCGACGCGGATCAACTGGGTGTGATGTTGCTGAGGCGCCTGCGCGATGAAGCGCACCGGTTTGCGGTCAGCTTCCACCGTCAGCAGCGTGGTGAGCGGATGAAGCGCTCAAGATTGAGTGATATTCCGGGTGTAGGGCCCAAACGGGTCAAGGATCTTCTCGCCCATTTTCACTCGATCGATGCAATTCAACTGGCCAGCGCAAGAGACATCGGGACGTGTCCAGGTGTTGGACCGGCTCTAGCCGAACAAATCCACCGCTTTTTCCACCCCGTTGAAGCCGATCAGGAAGCGAACTAGGCGGCCTGGGGACGACGCAACAGAGCCAGCAGGTGATCCGGGTCTTTGTATCTGTTGGGGAGGCAGCGGTGAAGAAGCGCCAAACGATCCCAGCACAGGGTTCGCTGAATGGCTTCTACGCTCCGGCCCTCCTCCACCAGACGACCGAGAACCTGGCAGTACAAGGGGTACTTGGCTTCCAACTCACCGATTGTGATTTTCGGTTCGCTCATGCTGCTATGAACCGGCTCACTTCCACCAGCCTGCTCCCTCGACTACCCCATTGGGCAGAGCACTTCACCCCATCGTCACAAACTCTTCAGAAATGCTGGGGTGGAGGGCCATGGTTCGATCAAAATCAGCCTTAGTGGCTCCCATGCCCACAGCGATAGCAGCCATCTGAATGATTTCGCCGGCGTGGCTGCCAACCATGTGGCAACCCACCACACGATCAGTGGCCTGCTCCACCACAAGCTTCAACAAGCAGCGCGGGCCTCGAGCTGGAAGGGATTGACGCAGGCTGCGGAATCGAGCCCGGTGGATCCGAACGCCCTCATCACCAAATCGTTCCCTGGCCTTGTCTTCACTGAGCCCGACACTCGCCAGTTCTGGCTGAGTGAAGACAGCTGTCGCAATCAGATCATGGTCAACAACGCGAGTACCGCCGGCAAACAAAGCATCCGCTAGAGCACGGCCCTCATCGATCGCAACCGGTGTGAGATTCACACGGTCGGTGACATCTCCAACAGCATGGATGTGAGAAATATTGGTGCGGTGGTGTTGATCGACAAAAATCCTGTGCTGATCGTGATCAATGCCAGCTGCTTCGAGATTGAGTCCCTCCAGAAAAGCTCGGCGCCCGGTGGCCTGGAGAACCACATCAGCTGAGAGGTGCTCCTCACCACAGATCAGCTCCATCTGACCATCGTTCATTTGAAGACCAGTCGGCTGCAACCCGAAGCGCAAGTTGATCCCAAGCTCCTGCATTCCCTCCTGCACAGCCTCTGCCAGTTCACGATCAAATCCTTTGAGGATGCGGTCACCACGCATGACCTGGGTCACTGCAACACCGAGGCCGTTAAGGATGCAAGCGAATTCACAGGCGATATATCCACCACCAACGATCGTGATTGAATCAGGAAAATCCTTCTGATTAAAGAGATCGTCGCTGACCCATCCCAACTCACCTCCCGGCATTGAGAGCCGTTGCGGCCTGCCACCGACAGCAATCAGGATCTGACTGGCACAAATCAGCCGTTCACCCACCTTCACGGTGTGAGCATCGACAAAACTGCCCCAGCCGCTAATCAGTTCGACTCCGGCCTTCTCCAAGGCTTTGAGGTGAATCCCGTTGAGGCGGTTGACCTCGGAGCGCACGTTCTCAAGCAACATCGCTCTGTTGCACAAAGCATCCTGCACTGCCCAGCCAAAACTGGGGGCTTCAGCGATTAGCTCTCGGTATTCCGATCCATACACGAGAAGTTTTTTAGGGACACAACCGCGGATCACGCAGGTGCCACCGACCCGGTCCCCTTCGATGATCGCGACTTTGGCACCGTGTCTGGCTGCCCGTTTTGAGGCAGCCAAGCCACCTGAACCAGCACCGATCACCAGCAGGTCAACGTCCATCAATTGCACGACAAGATGACCTCATCTTGTCCACTGCAGTCATGGCCGTCGGCATCTGGGTGCTTAACGACCAGCTCGATCTGCTTCAGGCTGCCCTTGGGTCCTGCAGACCTAAAGATGCACGGGTGGTGCTGGTAGAGGCAGAGGCGACGCTTCGCCAGAAGCCGCACGTACAGAAGCAAATCCTCTTTTGGAGCGCCCAACGCCATTTCGTAGAAGAACTCAGGCTGCAGGGATGGACTGTCGATCTGCTTGAGGCCGATGGCCATGGGGAAGCGCTTTCGACCTGGCAGAAGGATTACAACATCACCGAACTACGGGTGATGGAGCCCGCGGATCGCCCGATTCGTCAGGCGATCGAGAGGTTATCCACGAAATTCGGCTGGACTGCAGAGCTCAACTGGATCGCGAACAACCACTTTCTTTGGAGTGCTGCCGAATTTCGTGAATGGGCGGGCAGCAAGAAACAGCTGCGCATGGAGTTTTTCTATCGCGAAGGTCGTCGTCGGTTTGATGTGCTCATGGAGGGTGATGAGCCCCTTGGCGGAAGATGGAACTTCGATCAGGAAAACCGCAAATCACCTCCTCGAGGTCTGAAGGGTCCAGAACCGATTTGGTTTGTACCGGACAGGATCACGACAGCTGTGATTGGAAAACTGGAGAAACTGCAATCTCTCCATGACCTTCCCGGTAACAGGCATCCTTTCAACTGGGGCACCAACCGCGACGCAGCCCTGCAGGTGCTTGAGAACTTCATCAAGACACGACTGGCAGGCTTTGGCCCTTACCAAGACGCCATGGTGAGCGAGCAACCGACGCTCTGGCACACGCTCATTAGCCCATACATCAACCTTGGCTTGCTGAGGCCCCTAGAGGTGATCAAGACGATCGAGCGTCGTGGGCTTGAGCAGGATGTTCCACTGGCCAGTCTTGAAGGGGTAATTCGTCAACTTCTGGGCTGGCGAGAATTCACTTATGGGCTATATCACCACTTCGGAGCGGATTACACCGCCAATAATGCCCTTGAGGCCAGGGCTCCGGTGCCTCAGTTTCTGCAAGAGCTTGGCGGCAGCGGCATGGGCTGCGTAGACACCGTGCTGGGTGAATTGAAGGCCAGTGGCTATGCCCATCACATCCAGCGCTTGATGGTGCTCACCAATCTGGGGCTACTTGCAGGGATCGAACCACAGAGCCTCACAGCATGGTTCAAGGCCCATTTCATCGATGCCCATGACTGGGTGATGCAGACCAATGTGGTGGGTATGGGACTTTGGGCCGATGGTGGACGGTTGGGCAGTAAGCCCTATGCCGCCAGCGGGAGATATATCAAAAAGATGAGCAACTATTGCAAGACCTGCCGTTTCGATCCGACCAAACGCAGCGGTGACGATGCCTGCCCATTCACAGTTCTGTACTGGGACTTTCTGGCCCGTCATGCGGAGCGCTTTCGAACTCACCCGCGCATGGCTCTGATGATCCGTCAGCTCGAGCGGATCGACCCAGGGGAACTCCAAGCGATCCGCGCGACAGCCGCAGGGTTTGAATGGGCCAAGCCCGGACAGCCCCAATGCTCCTGAGCCTGCCTCCAGAGAGCTACCTCTGGTTTAAAACCTTCCACATCGTTGGCGTTGTGGTGTGGTTCGCCGGGCTGTTCTATTTGGTTCGGCTTTTCATCTATCACGTCGAAGCTGCAGAGCTGGATCCTCCTGTTCGTCAGGCCTTCGAGCAGCAGTACGAGCTGATGGAGCGAAGGCTGGCCAACATCATCACCACCCCGGGAATGGTGGTCACAGTCTTCTGTGCAATTGGGCTGTTGCTTGGAAATCCAGCCTGGCTGAAGCAGGGTTGGATGCACGCCAAGCTCGCTTTTGTGTTGGGTCTATTGGCCTATCACTGGCTCTGTTACAAGCTGATGGGCAAGCTCAGTCAGGGTGAATGCGGCTGGAGTGGACGTCAGTTGCGGGCCCTAAACGAGCTACCAACCCTGTTGCTGGTGATCGTGGTTTTGCTCGTGGTTTTCAAACAGCAATTCCCGACCGGCGCTGCCACCTGGTTGACTGTCGGTCTCGTTGTATTCATGGCAGGGTCAATCCAGTTCTATGCCCGCTGGCGGCGTCTCCGGGCTGAACGGGAGGCCAGCAATGCTGCATGAGGCAAGTACGCGCCACCCATTAGTCAGTGTTCTGGAGCAGGTTGATTCACACAGCTGCCCCAGCCAGCTCAATTTCCACTGCCACAGCCTCTGTAGTGACGGCAGCCTCTCGCCCGAGGCGATTGCTGATCAGGTAGTCCAGCTGGGGCTCAAGCATTTCGCCGTTACAGATCACCACAGCATTGGTGCGTACGGCGCTGTGAGCCTCCGATTAGAGCAGCTGGAACGTGGGGGATCAGTGATTCCAACGCTTTGGACCGGTACCGAGATCAGCTGTGTGCTCGAAGGCTGCCTTGTTCATGTTCTTTCCCTGGGCTACGACCCTGAGTGCGCTCAAATCCAGCCCTACCTGCAGGGAGACACAGTCATCGGTGACAACCTTGAGGCTTCAAAGGTGGTTGAGGCCATACATGTCGCCGGAGGACTGGCGGTCCTGGCGCACCCTGCCCGCTACCGGATCAGCTTTATCCAGCTGATGCGAGCGGCCGCAGCGATGGGTTTTGACGGGGCCGAGTGCTGGTACGACTACGAAATGCTGCCCAGTTGGCGGCCAAGCCCATTGATCTGTGAGCGTGTGGCTGCCTTGGCCGATGAACTCAACCTTTTGCAGACATGTGGGACTGATTCCCACGGTTTTAGCCTGGCAGGCCGCTAAGTTCTTGGCATCCAAAATTGCAGCCATGGGTCTCTTCGATCGTTTACGCCGCAAACCCGACGCTCAAGAAGGTCGAGATAACAGCCGCAACACCGCCTCGCAACCCCAGCTCCGCAGAGCTGGTCTCTTTAATCGGTCAACTGAATCACAGGAGAAACCTGATAACAGCTTTTACCTGGATTCGGACAGCTCCAGCAGCCTCGGCGATGTGGACTTCATGCGTCGAAGCAATTCCATTCGCCACACCTTCCCAGGCACTGCTGACAATCCTGGGATAAAGGAGCGCGTTGAAGAAGTTGCTTCTAATGAAAAAGGTCTAGAGCGTGTTTCCCAAGGTTTACCGGGAACCAGCTCAGGCTCCATGGGGATGAGCAACGACCCTGGTGTGCCCAAACCCGTCAAGAAAACCTTTGCCAAGAACATCACGCAAGATGAGCTTCAGGATCGCCTCCGCGGAGCAGCAGTGAAAGGAACGAATATTCCTGGCTCTTCCTCCAAAGGAGACATCAAAACCGCAGGGACGCAATCATCATCCCCCGCCATCCCTAAGCAACCAGCTCCTCTGACCAGTAAGCCAGGTTCAATCGATCCATTCCGCCAAATGGCAAAGGAACTGGGTTGAGTTTCATGGCCCTTCAATCAGGCTCTCACTACTAATTACGAGCTCTTTAAGACACCTGAGTTGGTCCTCTTGCGGAGACTGCCAGAGGCCCCGGTTGTGGGCCTCCAGCAGTCTTTCGGCCATGTCCCGAAGTGCCCAAGGATTGTGCTGCCTCAGAAAAGAGTCGGTTTTGGGGTCCTGGAGCCATTGCGAGCAGATTTCGCCGTAAGCCCAGTCAGGCACCAGATCGGTGCAAGCGTCATAGGCGAAGAGGTAATCGAGACTGGCAGCCAACTCAAAGCCGCCCTTATAGCCATGTTTCTGCATGCCCAAAAGCCAGCGTGGGTTGAGCATGCGGCTGCGAATCACACGATCGAGTTCTAATGCCAGCGGCCTTGGTCGTGGCCGTTGTGGCCGCGAATGATCCCCATGCCAGAGCGCTGGTTTCTTGCCACTGAGTCGCTGAACTGCAGCGCTTAGGCCACCTTGGAATTGGTAGTAATCATCAGAATCAAGCACGTCATGCTCGCGATTGTCCTGGTTATGCAAGACCAACTGCACGTCTTTTAAACGTCGTTCAAGTCCGTCTCGATCTTTGATGCCTTCAGCTCCTTGTTGATAGTTCCATTGACTCCAGTTCAGAAAAGCCTCAGCCAGATCATCGCTGCTCTCCCAATTGCCGCTGTCAATGAGTCCTTGCAGACCAGCTCCATAAGCCCCTGGGGCTGAGCCATAAACCGCACAACAAGTTTCATCTGAACCGTTGTGATGCCTCACGAGGGCATCCGCCTTGTTCAGCCACTCAATCAGCTGGGGAAAAGCATCACGGAAAAAGCCTGAAATCCTCACCGTCACCCGGACACGTGGCCGAGCAAGCGTGGTCTCAGGAATCAGTTCCAGCCCTGCCATGCGTCGGCTTGGGCCATCCCAACAAGGCCGAATACCCATCAAGGCCAAGACCTGAGCTACATCATCCCCACCGCTGCGCATCGTGCTGGTTCCCCAGATCGAGATGGCTAGGTGCTTGAGGTGTTCTCCTTCCAGTTGAAGGTGCTGCTCCAGCAGTGCCTCTGCTGCACGACGACCCAAATCCCAGGCCGCTTCGGTGGGTACGGATCGCAGATCAACCGCATAAAAATTTCGTCCGGTGGGCAGAACGTCTGGGCGACCACGGGTAGGAGCACCAGAGGGGCCGGCTTCCACCCGTTGCCCTTTCAAGGCCACCATCAAATGGTGACGTTCGCTGTCTGCACAAGCGTCGAGCCGAGGGAAGAGCTCGTTGCGGATCAAAGCCAGTTCGGCCTGGCTTGATGCACCGGGAGGCTGTTGATCGGGGTCCCCCAAAAGTGATGCTGCTATCGCCTCTAGAACAGCAATGCCATCACCGCATAAGCGCAACGGACCGGTTGCATGGCCTGTGGACTGCAGGGTGGAGCGATCTGCAGGACTCAACGGTTCTGATTCATCCCCGCACCAAGGATCAATGTCGAGCTGAAGATCATCGGCCAAAGCTCGTGTCAGACCTAATCGCTGACCACCAGGGGCCCGCGCCAGTGCCAACAAGAGTTCTTGAAAGGCAGAAGGTTCTGGCGACTTGCCGTAGATGTGCAGGCCAGTACGAATCTGAGCCTCCTTGAGCTCGCAGAGATAGCCATCGACGCCATCAAGTTGCTCAAGCAAGGTCTCCCCAGCGCAGGGAAGCTTCAACGTGCTCAGCTGAGCTTGCAATTGCTTTTCCAAGACAAGGGCACGATCACTTCCGAGCTGCTGTGCTTCCCAGTACTCGTCCAACAGGCTCTCAAGTTCTGCGAGAGGCCCGTAGAGGCCGGCACGGCCCAGTGGAGGTGTCAGATGGTCCAAGATCAGTGCCTGGCTTCGGCGCTTCGCCTGAGAGCCTTCCCCAGGGTCATTAACGATGAATGGATAAAGATGCGGCATGGGCCCGAGAGCCAACTGCGGGTAGCAACTAGGCGATTGACCTATGCCCTTACCCGGTAGCCACTCGAGGTTGCCGTGTTTGCCAAGGTGAATCAGGGCATCAACCCTGAATGATTGCCTCAGCCATAGGTAATGGGCCAGATAGGCATGGGTGGGGGGAAGGTCCGGGCTGTGGTAACTCAGACCTGGATCACGGTCATACCCTCTTGAGGGCTGCAACATCACCACGATGGAGCCGTAGGTGACCGCAGCGATCGGGAAACCTTGAGGCTCCAGGGAAGGATCTTGATCAGGTGGACCCCAGCGCTTCTCAAGGGGGTCTCTTGCTGCAGGATCGAGTTGATGCCACCAGCGCTGATATTCATCCAGGCTGAGGTGATTGCTGACAGCGAGATGCCAACTCTCAGGGTCTGGCGTGCGTCCAGCTGTCAGCTGGCTGATGAGCTCTTGGCTTGAATCAGGCGGTTGACTACCGCCAAGGTCATAACCCTCCTGAAGCAGCCAGCTCAGCAAGTGGACAGCACTAGCCGGAGTATCGAGTCCGACGCCATTGGCGAGGCGTGAGTTGCGCGTTGGGTAATTCGCCAGAACGATGGCCAGACGCTTGGAGGAAGCCGGTAGAGCACTGAGATCAATCCAGCGCCTGGTCAGTTCTGCGCACCAACGCAGGGCCTCCTGGTCAGGCTCATAGCTCTGGATGGCGCATTGAAGCTGATCGTCAGCACGGCTTAGTTCTTTGAAGCTGCCGATACGGGTACCAATACGACCATCAAGCTCAGGCAAGGCCACTTGCATACTGAGATCGAGTGGTGAAAGACCGACGCTGCTCATTTGCCAGCGCTGACGTGGTCCAGTGCTACTCAGGAGTTGCAGGACAGGCACGGCCAGGGATCTCCAAAGCGGCGCCCCATCACCTGCCTGATCAGCTTGAACGGAAGCAAAACCGGTTCCGCAGAGGACTGCTTTGATCTGCTCTCGCTCAAATAACTGTTCAACCGCCTGCTGGATGGCCTTATCGCGAAGACCACTGACAAGTAACAGTCGTGGACAAAGACCTTGCTGCCGCAGAGCCTCAAGACAGCTGTCAGGGAGGCTGAGGTCAGCGCTGCTCATCAAGGCTCGATAAAGGATCACCCCAACACGAGGCCCTGGGTCCTCACGCCAGTCGTACAAGTGAGGATCAACCAACGGTTCAGGCTCAGGAGCCGCAGGAGAGCCGCCCTCAAGCCACGAGTTGCACCACTGCAGGACCAGATCCATGTTGGCGCTGCCTCCCTCCTGCAAACAGCGGCCGAGATTGAGGGCGATCAATGGATCAACAGAACTAAGGGAGGCCAGATCCATCGCCCCATCTGAGGTACCTCCCATGACCACAAGGGACCGCCCCTTACGCGAGGCACACCAGTGGCGAAGCTGCTCGAGGCCATAGCTCCAATGCCCACGGCCACCGAGCAAACGCACCAGGACTAGTGCTGTTCCTTCAAGGCTGCTCCTCAGGTAGTGATCAACGGCAGCTGGATGCTGAAGGTTGGCGAGATTGAGACCGCGCATCTCCGGGAATGAGCCCGCGACTAAACGCTCTGAGAGAAGTTTGAGATCACTGTCAGCACTGGTGAGGAGCAACAGCGGTGCAGGACGCTGCTCTACCAGCAGTGCTTCATCGTCGCTGGGATCTCCTGGAAGCGTCGCCAGCCTGTGCATGTGCCCATCCTGCTGCAACAGGGGATGAGAAGATCCAGCTTGGTCAGCCCAGCCCTATGCATCGCTTTCTGCCTTACGCCTGGTTCGGCGGTCAGTGCGTGCCCTTCGCTGAAGCCACGATTTCGGTCGCCACTCACGCCCTCCATTACGGAACTGGGGCCTTTGGCGGCATGCGAGCACTCCCCAATCCAGAGGATCCCGCGGAGATCCTGTTGTTTCGAGCGGATCGTCATGCGCGGCGTCTGTGCCAGAGCGCCAGGTTGTTGCTCACTGATCTCAAAGAAGATGCTGTCTTAGCTGCCGTTGAGGCCTTCCTCAAGGCCAATCAGCCCAGTTGCCCCATCTATCTGCGGCCGTTCGTCTACACATCCGATCTCGGGATCGCTCCGCGGCTGCATGACATTGAGACTGACTTCCTGATCTACGGTCTCGAACTCGGGGACTACCTTTCACCGGAAGGAGTGAGCTGCAGGATCAGTTCCTGGACCCGTCAGGAAGATCGTTCCCTGCCGTTGAGGGGCAAGATCAGTGGTGCTTACATCACGAGCTCTCTTGCCAAGACGGAGGCGGTCAAAAGTGGGTTTGACGAAGCCCTGCTACTGAACAGCCGGGGCAAGATCAGTGAAGCCAGTGGGATGAACCTGTTCATCGTGCGTGATGGGGTTCTCTTTACGCCTGGAGTGGATCAGGACATCCTCGAAGGGATTACTCGAGCGAGCGTGATCGAACTGGCTCGCAGCATGGGGATGACCGTGGTCGAGCGACCGGTCG
>CAJWXK010000002.1 GCA_913048995.1 uncultured Synechococcus sp.
CACCACCCTTCTCACACACACACACCGAGCCCCTCCGCAAGGAGGGGCTTTTTTTTGCCTTCAAGTCAAGATTGCAAAGTGCACACGGGGCCCTGCTCTGTGCTTGATGCTGCACCTGGTAAATTTTGAGCTTGCCTTTCCTGTTTCACCCCTCTAGGACTGGCTTTTACCGTTTAGAGGGCATGAATTCATCTCTATCGCCTCTTGAAATCAGAGAAATACTAGATTGGGAAGATGCCGATCTTGCCAAGCTCGACTCCTCTATTCTTGGTCATACTGAGGAGGTCATTCTCTTAAAGTTAAGGAGCATGCGTGAAGAAATAGATGCGCTTAATCAGCTACTTCAACGCCGTAGAATTACTGCAAATATCACAGCGGCCAATCTAAGAAGTCTCTTTTCTTTGTAGATGACTGCTTGCTGGCCTGCTTCAAATCTTGGCTATTGAGAAGCAAACGTAGCTTGCGATCGCGAAGTTGCCTCCGCCTTGGGTTCAGTAAATAGCGTCGGATAAAACGAAGAATCGTCATCAGATTCACTCTTCGTTTTCATGATGGGCAGACTCCAGCCCCTGCGTAGCGAAATAATTACACCTAAAAGAATCAAATGATCTACTTGCAAGTGCTTGATGTTGCGGCTGCGCCAATGCCTCTGTGCTGGCTTCCTGGCAATTGAGAAGCACTTGCAAAAAGCGGCCTATTGCCGTACATTGAGATGAATTCTCAATTGCAATACCAGTCTCGATGTCGTTTCGGTTCTTGCCGGATGAGCCCGTTGCTTCGATCAAGCTGAGGTCAGGTCAGACCGTGATGGTTGACCCCTCGGCCAGGCAGGGCGGCACCTGTCTGGAGGTGATCGATGGAGTGGCAAGGGTTTATTGCCCTTGTGAGGAGACCGAGGGCATGACCCTTGCCTTCCTCCAGGAAGGAGACCAGCTCTGCACTGATCGTCTTTGCAGTGAGGGCATTTGCGTTGAAGCCCTGACGGCTCTCTGCTTCCGCAGCGATGCAGATGTCAATCCCGACACTGGATACGACCCCGTTAATGAGTGGACCTTGCAGCTGCTGCGTATTCGCCATCTCGGTAGTGCTGAAAAGCGCCTACATGCCTTGCTTGCTCTCTTGGTGAATCGACTCGGTCGTCGTTGTGGAGATTGGTGTGACCTGCCCTTTCGAATCACCCATGACCGTATTGGTGAGCTGATTGGCTCCACCAGGGTGACTTCAACACGATTGATCTCCAAACTGCGTAGCGGTAATCAACTGGACACTCCTCCTGGAGAGTCGAGCCTCCGTCTTGCTGCCACGTTGATCGAATCTGCGCCTGCAGTTGGTTAAGTGAAACAGCTTTACTCCTACACAATTGCCTGCTCCGACACGCTCATCGGCAATTTATGCAGGCAATTTGATTGCATTCTGGGCCAGCAACGCTCAACAAGTGCATTGGTTAATCAATGCACAGATGCAATTTTACTGACGAGACTCGAGGGGGAGCTGAATCTTCTCAAAGATCAAGCCATAAGATTACAGAAGATAGTGCTATCCCCCTCGATGGACGATATGTCTGATCAACTTTCGATTGACTTCCTTCGGGAGGTCAGTCGACGCACCTTGAGACTATTTAGTTGTTATTGAAGCGTTCTCCCAGGTAGAAGGGATTGTATTGGCCGTTGGTGAATTCTGCATCAAGGATCAAAAGAGCTGCTTGTTGCTCTCCAGCAAAGCGAACTCTTCCAAGCAGGTGTGCAAACAGGTTCTCTGATTGAATCTGCCCCTCCATAATCGGATCAAGGAAGACGATTGTCCGATTATCTGATGCTCGTTCAGCTTGGGAATAGAGTTGTTGCAGTGAAGCAGTTACATCAGCCTCGAGCAGAAAGGAAGCAGCCATCACATCCTCGAAGCTGTCCCAGCTTTGTCTAGGTGCAGCGACCTCTTCCAGTTGGACGGTCTGTCCACGGGCAATCAAATAATCAGCGAAGCTGGCTGCATGGGTTGCTTCTGACTGAGATTCTTGCTGGAAAAAGCGAGAGAAGCCACGTAATTCACGTTCGCCAAACCACAGTGAATTCGCGAAGTAGAAGGCGCTGGCCCGGCGCTCCATGGTCAAGTGCTGAAGCAGGCCCTCTAAAAGAGCCGGTTCCATCGGTTGGGCCATCGCGCGACCAGATGGCCCAACTGAAACTGAAGGAACAGTGGTGCTGCCTTGAGCTTGCAAATTGGTCATCGGCGTAGCCTCAAATCGAGTGGAAGGGCCTTTTGTACCTTAACTTTTACACATTAGAAATAGAAGGCGATTGATGCATGTATCAAATGTACATTGACAAATGCTGAAGCTGCATTAAGGTTGTAGGCTGCTAATGCTTCAAAACGTTGGCGAAAGAGGTCAAGCTTCAGATCCAGGTTGCATCAAGCAATCGAAAGAAAGGTTGCAAGAAGCAGAAATGTTCAAAATGGAAGGGAGGAAAATGTCGCTGCGGTCGCGAGTGAACTAAGGCGAGATGTTCAGTTAGTAGTCAAAATGTCTATCAACGATCATGGCGTCAATGTCCATGAGGCGACTGGAGATGAAGAATCCTCCATGCGCTGGATCGACTGTGAGGTCTTGATTCTTTCTAAGTAATGTAATTTGTCGTGTAATGGTTCCTCTACTGGTTGCAGCCATTTCAGCCATGCGTGAATGGCTAATCCAGAATGGCAAGCTGTAGTTGTCTTGATGCCTGAAGCCAAACTTTGCAACCAAGAGTTGGAATAATGCAATGATTCTGGCATCAGCTCTGACGAGTTGGCGTACCAGGTGCATATCAATCAGCCAGTCGTGGATGATTGACGTCTGGTTCGTTTGAGATGACTTGTTGAACCGGCTGTCGGTCAATGCTTCCAAGCCCAGGCTGGCTCCGGAAATTGGCTCAATGCACTGAACCTCTCCGGGCGAGCAAAGGGCTAGGGTGACATCTTCGGCATCGCTGCCAAAGTCTCCATATACCCGCAGAATTCCCTGTTGCAGACGAAAGCAAAAAGGTTCTGTGATGCCTGAAATTTGAAGAACTTCTTTCTCCCCAAGTTCGTGGGCGACGCCAGGCAATTCTTAAAGCTTCAGGGGCAAGGTGACTATTGTTCTGCGCCGAGCAAGCTTTTGCTCAAGCAGGTATACGCAAATACGTTTTAAATCTTGCCTGCAGAGGTATAAAATGATACTCCAAAGGAGTTAGCGCTGATTGTGGTCGCTTGCTTCCGTGCGCATCCATAGGGTCGTGCCTTGGTCAAGGATTCGCAGGGACTCAAGGTGCTCTGCCGTTAGAGCTGTTGCGTCTTCAATGGAATGCTCAAGCGATAGGTATGAAATTCGACTAAGGCACCAGTCTTGGAGAGTTTCTAGTTGATCCATCCGCTGAGCCTTGATGGCTTGAGGGGAATCCACAATCGTTTTTCCAACGGATGTCAAAACAGTACTTAGCTGTATGCCTTTGTCTTGTTCGGGTTGCACGATTTGGATTTATTGATGATGAAAGTTCATGTCATCGTTGATACTTAACCTCTGCTGGCCTGGCTGGTGTGGAACTTGAGGCCTTGGTTTAAGGGCGTAATAAAGGGTTGGCCTTCTCTCAATAAGCCCTACTATTAAGAACAGGCGCGACCATCCGTGGCTGTTTCGGGCAATCTTCGCCAGGACTTGCATGGTCGTGGACAGCGGCTGACCCCCCAGCGTCAGCGCGTGCTTGACCTGTTTGAGCGCATGGGTGCTGGACATCACCTCAGCGCAGAGGACGTTCATCAGCAGCTTCTCAAGGCAGACGCGCGTGTTTCGTTGGCCACGGTCTACAGGACGCTTCGCCTCCTCTCCTCCATGGATCTTCTCCATGAATTGGAGCTGCCAGAGGGAAGTCGCCGTTTTGAACTCGCTAATGCAGAAGACGACGAGCACCACCACTTGGTGTGTGCGGTTTGCGGTCGAACAGAAGAGTTTGAAAGTCAGGCTGTCCTTGATGCCGGAGCCAGTGCCGCCGAAATCAAGGGTTTCACGCTGCTTAGCTCCCGACTTACGGTGAGAGGTTTGTGCCCCTCCTGCGCTGCTTTGCAAGGTGGCGGGAGCAGTGAATCTTGACCCCGTTTTTAGACGTTCACAAGCTCTGGCATCGGTATCAAACCAGCGAGTGGTCACTGCAGAACATCAGTTTTCAGTTGCCAGCTGGTCAGCTCCTCGGTTTGTTGGGCCCTTCCGGTTGCGGCAAGACAACACTGCTGCGGTTGATCGCCGGTTTTGAGCGGCCGTCCCATGGCGCAATTGCGATTGATGGACGCGAGGTCGCTTCCTCTCAGCGCTGGTTGACACCTGAGCGGCGGGGCGTGGGCATGTTGTTTCAGGACTATGCGCTCTTCCCCCATCTCAGTGCTTGGCAGAACGCTTGTTTTGGGCTCAGGCCTCGCGCAGATCAGTCTCGTGTGGCCTGGCTTATGGAATTGCTAGGTCTGTCAGGACTTGGCAAACGGTTTCCGCACGAGCTCTCAGGCGGCCAGCGGCAGCGACTTGCTTTGGTGCGTGCGCTGGCGCCCAACCCTCAGTTGCTCCTGCTGGATGAGCCCTTCTCGAACCTTGATGTTGACGTGCGTCTGCGGCTTCGTGGGGAGTTGCCTCGGGTGTTGAGAGAGTGTGGCGTCACGGCAGTGATGGTCACCCATGATCCAGAGGAGGCTCTAGCAATTTGTGACGAGGTGGCCGTGATTTCAGGTGGCCTTTGGCATCAGTGCGCTCCCCCACGTCAACTCGTGGCTCGTCCGGCAACGAGTTTTGTGGCGAGCTTTGTGCTTCAGGCCAATGTCATGAAACCGTCTGACCTCATTCCCTTACTCTCTAGTCAGCAACAGGATGCTCTGAGTCGTTTAGATCAGTGCGACAGCAGCGCTTTGCTTGTACGTCTGGAGGACTGCCGCGTTGATCTAAATCCTTCAGGTTCTGCAGAAGTGCTTTCCCGAGAATTTCTTGGCCACGAGTGGATGTATCAAGTCAGGCTCAGCACTGGCCAGCGTTTGAGGCTCAAAGTTGGCCTTGATCAGGATATTGCTCCCGGCCAGCGTTGTGATTTCAGCCTGCAAGGCTGCTGGACCCCCCAGCTGATCCATTGCCAAGCCGAGGAACCAGAAGCACCGTTGCAACCAGCCCCAAAAGCATGATCAACAGGGCCGGGGCGATCGCTGCTCCGAGACGTTCATCACCTGCATATTGAAAAACCCTGACCGCAAGGGTGTCGAAATCAAAGGGTCTCAAGGCAAAGGTCAGGGGTAGTTCTTTGACCGTGTCCACAAAAATCAGTAAGCCCCCTAAGAGCATTGGGCTTCGCAGTAAGGGAAGGTGGATCCGCTTAAGGATGCCTGGCCATTTCTCTCCAAGGCTTGTGGCTGCTTCTTCCACACTGGGAGGTAGACGTTCCAAGCCAGCATCAAGTCCTCCTTTGGCGACGGCGATAAAACGATTCCCATAGCCAAAGAGCAGCAGCAGCATCGGAGGCACTCCCAATGGAGCTAACAGCAACAGCATGGCGATGGCCAGAACTGTTCCAGGGACTGCATAGCCAAGGCTTGCTGTAAACATCAGTCGTTTAAGAAATCCTGGTGCGGTCCATCGGTTTCCAATTGAAAAAATCACTGCCATCGAAGTGGCAATTACAGCGCCAAGCAGGGCCAAAGTCAGGCTGTGAGTGCTGAGGGTCAGCAGTTCAGTGAGTGATTCATTGCGTATCTGATCAAGGCTGCTAAACAGCCATACCAGTGGCAGGCCAAGACTGATGCAAGGCGGAATAAGGCATAGCAATTGCGCCGAGAGTGCCCTCCATCCTTGGAGATCCCAACCTTCTCCTGAGTCTGTGGGCCCTCCCATATCCCAGCGTCGGCTCCGTCGCCGTTGCCATCGCTCAGCAATGATCAGCACCGCTACCACCATCAGGGCCATCAAGGCCAGTGCCACTGCGCCTTGAGGGTCGTCTTCTCCTTGCCAACGTTCTAGTAGCCCTGTTGAGAGAGTCGGCAAGCCAAGCAGTTCGACGGCGCCAAACTCATTGATGACCTCCATACCCGTGAGCGCAACTCCAGCCGCAACTGCGGGTATGGCCATTGGCAGACTGACCCTTAGAAAACTTCTCCATGGCCCGAGTCCAAGACTTCGGGCAGCCTCTTGTTGGCGTCGACCACTAAGTCGAAAACTGTCTCGGGTCAGCAGGACGACGTAAGGAAGGTTGGCCAGGGTGAGCACGGCAATGCACCACCCCAGACCGTGAATTTGTGTGCCCTCTCGACTGCCGAGATCGAGTAGGACCGCTGCCTGAAGATAGGCGGGGGTTGCAAGGGGCAGAAGTTGCCCAAAGGTCAGTAGAGGTCTGCCAGGGAAGCGGCAATTGGCTGTCAGCCAGCCGATTGCCGTACCCAGAACGGCCACACCCATCCCAACGAAGAAAACCAATAAAACCGTGTTGCTGAATTGCTCAGCTCCATCGATGCCGATACTTAGAAGATTGCCCTCCCCGCTGAGGCTGAAGCCCAGCAAAGCCACAAACGGCAGAAGATTGATGCAGGCAGTAGTCGCCAGAATCAGGCTGAGTCCTGGTCTTGCAGGGAGCCAGTGCCTTTTCAGGGGTGTGTCCAGGCGAATGCCTCCATTTGAAGTGCGGCCTGATGCCTTGTGGCTTCCGGGTCCTGGCTTCTGAGCTGACACCACGTGGCTTAACGGTGCCTGACCTCTTGAGATCGGTCCGTTTGATGAATCCGAGTCGAGGATGGCGCTCAGTTGATGCAAGTGCCTCTCAATTGTATTAGGCGATACCTCCTTTTCCTGCCTCAGCGGGAAAAGGAGGTAAAAAGGCCCTCCGATCAGTCAGCAGTGCTGCTTGATCGGGGGGCTCCAGCTCACTTCCAGCCGTTGGCTTTCATGAGCTCTTTGGCCTGCTTGTTCTTGGCACCGAGCTGCTCGATTGAAACCCCATCAGCTTTGAAGGTCCCCCAGCTCTTCAAGATGGAATTGTCGCCAAAACCCTTGACTGGATATTCGAAGTTGGCTGCGGCGTAACCCTTGCCGGAATTGGGAGAAGCAAGGAACTCGATCAGTTTCAGGGCTGCTTCAGGGTTGTCAGACGAAGCTGTAACCCCTGCGCCACTCACATTGACGTGGGTGGGGTTGGGGAACACAACTTTGACTTTTTCAGCTAGAGCCTTGTTGTCTTCTCCTTTGCGTCCGCCGAGCATCCTGCCAACGTAGTAAGTGTTTACTACGGCTACGCCACAGGTGCCTTTGCCAACAGCCTGAACCTGAGGCGTGTCTTTAGGAAAGAATTCCTGGCTCACGTTTGCGGCCATGCCGCGAATCCATTTTGCTGTTGCAGCTTCGCCGCGCAGGATGATTTGATCAGCTACGAGTGATTGGTTGTAAGGGCTTTTGCGGTTGCGTAAGCACAGCTTCCCTTTTAGTGCGGGGTTGGCCAGATCCGCATAGCTTTTGATGCTGGCAGGGTCGACGATGTCAGGATTAACGATGGGTACACGAGCTCTGCGGGTCAGCGCGTACCACTTGCCGTTTGGATCGCGAAGGTTGGCAGGAACCATCCTTTGCAGTTTCGGAGAAATGCTTGGACGGAAGAGGCCGGCGTTGGAGGCTTTGACCAGGCGGGCAGCATCAACAAGAACGAGTACATCAGCTGGGCTGTTCTCACCCTCACTCTCAAGACGCTTGAGAAGCACCTTGTCCTTGGCTTCTAAAACTTTGATTTTGATTCCTGGATTTTGTCTCTCAAACTCTCGATAGAGCTCCTTATCCGTGTTGTAGTGCCGGCCGCTGTAGACACCAAGTTCGATGTTCTGCTGAGCCTGCAGAGGACGGATGGACGGTGAAAGGATCAGGGCGGTCGCTGTCAGACCACTGAGGGCCAGAAAGGAGGTGGACAGGCGCAACAAAAGATCAATTGCGAATCATTCGCAACGTACACATAGCGCTGGGGTTTATGCAAGTATTTCTAAATAGCTTTTTGATGATTACTGAGCCAACTTTATCTGATAAATGCTTGCAGTATCATTCAGCGGATTCGCTTGATGCTTAAAAGAAATAACCTGTCCGTTTATAAGATACTGGTCAACGTATAAAAAGCTACGCTTCGCATTCCCTCAGCCTACAGCGCAAAGGCATTGTGTTGGTTGAATGGTCGATCCTGGAGTAGCGATAGGAGCCACTGATCGCTTAAAAGCACACCTAATGACATATCAAATGTCCTCGTTTTTACGGCTTCATTCGATTGAATAGAAAGGCATGGTCATTCTCTATGGCACCAACAATTTTCTTCGCAACCTCAACAGGTAAAACAGAAGACATTGCAGATCAAATCAAAGAACTTATGCCGGGTTCTGTTCTAAAAGATGTTGATGATCTCTCCTCGGCTGATGAGCTGGAAGCTGCCGAGTCTTTAATTTGTTGTATACCAACGTGGAACACAGGTGCTGATGAGGATCGTTCAGGCACAGCTTGGGATCAGCACATCAAAGACATCCCAACAATGAACTTTGCCGGTAAAACAGTTGCGATTGTCGGTTTGGGTGATTCTGCCTCTTATGGAGACTTCTTCTGTGATGCAATGGAAGAGCTGTATACAGCATTCGTTCAATCAGGTGCCAATCTAGTCGGCAAGGTCCCAACTGATGGTTATACCTTTAATGAATCAAAAAGCGTTGTTGATGGGATGTTTTGCGGATTACCCATTGATGAAGATAATGAGTCAGATCTGACAGCAGAACGCCTTAAAAGCTGGATCACAAGCATTCAGGTCAAGTTCTGAATCTTGGTATTTGCTTCGACCTGCTTAAGCGCCACAATAATGTGGCGCTTTTTATTGATGGACCCAATCAACTAATATCCCTTGCCGCTGATTGAGGTATTTGTCAATTGACATGGCTGCGATGCATCCATCAGAGCAGGCGACGACAGCTTGTTTATAGGGGGTATTGCGAATATCACCAATTGCCCAAACACCAGGCATAGATGTCATCATATTGGCATCGACCTCCACACCACCTTCATCTGTAAGAGACAACTGATCATGAAGGTAATCAGTGATTGGTTTTGACCCTGAAGAATAAATGAATACCCCTCCTAACTGGAGCTCAGTGAGTTGACCATCAGTTTTTGATTTGATGCTAACGCTAGTTACTCCTGTTTCATCCCCGATGACCTCATCGATTTTTGACCGCTTCCAGTGCTGGATTTGAGCCAAGCCCTCCAGATGTTCCAAGCCAGATAGGTTTTGCTTGGGTGGACGAGCGGTAATCCAATGAATCTTCGAGGCAAATTTACTCAGGTGGATTGCTTCATCAATTGCTTCTTGATTCTCTCCATAAACAGCAACTTCTTTCTGTTTATAGAAAGCACCGTCACATGTTGCACAATAACTGACACCACGACCAAGAAAGGTATCTTCCCCTTTCACAAGTGAGGATCGTCCCATCGCTCCCGTTGCGAGCACGAGTGCACGGCACCTAAAGCAGCCATCTGGTGTATAAACTAATTTTTTATCACCCTCTAACGACACTCCATAGACCTGAGTCTTACGATATTCAGTCCCATATTCAATTGCCTGTGAGCGCATTTGTTCAAGAAGCTGTGCTCCACTGAGTCGCGCGGGAGTGCCAGGATAGTTCGCAATTTTATGCGTGATCGCGAGAGCCCCGGCTGATGGGTTTTTATCGAGTATTACTGTGCTCAGTGATGATCGTGATGTATATAGTGCGCATGAGCACCCAGCTGGCCCACCTCCAATAATCAAAACATCTGAATCAATAGAAGCTTCCATTAGTCCCTCAATTCTCTAGTTGACTCAGTGAGCTAATACACTCATCAATTTGCTTATCATTTAAAAGCATCTCTGTGAAATTTGCTATCTCAGCGGAAATTTGGTCGGTATGGGTATGCTGATGAAAATGTCGTCCGTCGTTTATCGATACATAGCGATCTCCATTTTTAAGGAGATGATTCCATCTGTTTTTGCTATTTCGATCAATAACAAAATCATTATCACCGTTGATCACAAGGATTGGGCGCTCAATTCTTTTATATGGAGCTTCTGATTCTGAATCTCCTATGGAGCTTAGGCAGAATTCACTGTCAACACTCTTTTCAAGTAATTTTGTTGTAGCAGCAAGGAAATTTGGACAGTGATGACCAGTTAATAGATGGCTTAGGTGTGTCAGAATATTTTTGCGGCTGCATGGCATCATCTTTCTGATTTTGTGATACTGGTCCTGCCATGTTGAGTGTCTTGATGCATCTGCTGAGAGAAGAATCAAGGCTCGAACCTGATTGGGAAAAGCCTCGGCTAATTGATAGGCAATGATGCTGCTTATTCCATGAGATATGAGAACTGTGGGTTCTCCTGATTCTGCCAGGCTTTTGTGCAATAGGTCTACAATCTCACGGCTCTGGCAGGCTTCATCTGGGTCCATATTGAAGCACCAGCGCTTTACTTCTGATCCTTGAGCTGCCAGTGTTTTTGCAAGCTTATTACTGAAGCAGGCTAGGCTTGGGTTCAGTTCAATAAATAAAAACTTGGTTTTGCTTCTAGGTGCTGTGATCTGCATTTTAACCGACTTTCTTTGTGTGGATAATGTTGATTGCTTTGTTGTGAATCTCTTTGATTAAACATGTATGCAGCTTCTTCTCGGCTGATGACATTGATTGTTTCATGGATTCCAGCCAAGTAAGCTGTTCATGATCGATTCTGCGCGTTTTGATCGAGTCCAGATAAATCAAAGCAATTTGACTTTGCTTGTGAGATTCAGTGTGTCGCATAGCTCCACTTCTTGGTTGAAAATAGGTTTTCATGATTGCGGCTGCCCATGACTACTGTTTTTCAGGTAGTCACTTTCGCGATCCTCTTTAATCATTTAGAGCCTAGATCTTGGGCTGAGCCCTATAACTATCGCTGCTTACAAGCCTGAGCGGTCATCAGATGAATTGGAAGGATGTAGCTTTTGTTTTAGTGATATCTTTCAATTGAGATGCATGCTGTCTCTTTCGCTGAAGCCTCGGGATTGGCTTGCTAATTACGTGAAGTGATGGGCGCTAAATGATTTGCTTTGCTGTTTGATTGGAGGTCTCTTATTGTCTAAGTTGTCTGCCTAGATAGTGATTCGCGGGCATAGTTTGTGGCTTGCATTTGTCTATGGTTTTGTTGTCTTGGCGCTTTCAATGGAACCCGCATTTCTTGATCGACTTGCATGGATACTGCTTCTGCAATTCTTGAGTGTTATTTCTCTGCAGGCATATATGATTTCATCGGAAACCTGTGGTTACACACGAGGTGGTGAAATGCGTGACTATCGGCGAATGCAGAAAAGGCTTCAGCGCATGTTGAATGATGCCTAAATGGGGATAAATAGTGTCTTTATTTCATGGAGAGAACTGGTGATGAAGCTCTTGAGCTTATGGATCCCTCCTATTAGGAGCTTCTTGTATGCCTCGGGTTGGTGACATTCAGCTTTAGAGGCAGGCTGCTAAGTCTGGTCGCTTCTCCTAGTCTGCCCTTTGTGCCTCTTGCTCAGTGGTGACAGTTTTCTAGTCTTTTATTGTTTTGGCTGTTCATTCGCAATTTGCTTGCCTTGTTCTGGCTTGAGCTTTGTTTTCTTGACGCTCGTTACTGCTTCTGTGCTGCTTTCATCTGTCGATGCTAGAGCTGCTTTTGATTGTCCTTGAACGATCTTGTCAGCGATTAAGGCAATGATAATTAAGACTGGTATTGATGCCAATCCACCAATTGTCACGTCAGAAGCAGAAAGCATGCCTTGGTCAGATGCAATTTTGTATTCTTGCCTTTTTAACAGCCTAGGCTTGGCGCATATGATGTGTGCATGGCTGTCATTTTGTACGCACGTCGTGATCAGATTGGCCAAAGAGGATTTTTATGCATAAAAAATGTCCCTCTAGGTTTACCCTAGAGGGACCTGCTTCTCGATCAATTTCTGATGCCTTGATCTAGGCAGAGATCCGAGATGTGTCCATATTCTCGAGTGCCTGGGATACCTTTTTAAAATCAAATCCCATTCCCCGCAGAGCATGCCAAAGATGACCTTGCAAGAAGAAGAATGCTAGAAATAAGTGCGTATTAGCCAGCCAAGCGCGTGAAGTATAGGTGTCTGTTCCTAGCGAAACAGTGTCTTGGAAGTATGGTGCAACTCCAAAGCTGAGTTTTAGTGCATCTCCGTAAAGCTCTACCGGATAAATTGTTGTGTTCTGCGAGCACCAGAGAGCTGTCACAAAACCCATTAAGGCTAGTCCTGCAAGTGAATAGGAAAGAATGGCTTCACCTGAGTACACAAGGACTTTTTTGAAAATCCCAAAAGGTCTCGATGCGATATGCCATGCTCCGCCTGAAATCAAAATAAAGGCGAGGACTGCGTGGCCTCCCATGACGTCTTCGAGACTGTTAATGCTGAGGAAGGTGGTTTGGTAGTTCCAGACCATACCAAAGTTGATGTTGGGCTCAACGGTTCTTACAGCACCAGCAGCTGTGTCGTAAATGCCATGACGTTTAGCCCATTCAACAAAAGCAATGGCTCCTAGGCCGAGGAAAATTAGATGGTGGCCAAGAATAAAAGTCAATTTATTTGGGTCATCCCATGTGAAATGGAATTTCTTGGCTCTGCCTTCCGCTTGTGAAAGGTCTTTTGGTGACCGGAACAGATGCCAGAACCCTGCAGCTCCTAGAACCGCTGATGAAACCATATGAAATGCCGCAATGGCGATATACGGCTGGCTATCGATGATTGTTCCATTCTCTCCCAGTCCAAACCCAAGTCCAGCCAAGTGAGGTAGAACAATCAACCCTTGCTCGCCCATCGGAATTCCGGCGTTATAGCGAGATAGCTCAAACAGGGTGAAAGCCCCTGCCCAAAACATGATCAACCCTGCATGCGCTGCGTGAGCTGCGATGAATGATCCTGATCGGTTTGCTACTCCTGAATTGCCAGCCCACCATCCGTAGGTGACACCAGGAGATCCATAAGACTGCACAGGTGAATTGCGGTTCTTCGCCAAGCTATTGGCTGTTCTTCCTTGTTCTCCAACTGGCTTTACATAATTAAGGCCGCATGTTCATATTCTGCGTCTTGCTTGATTCATTCGTTACCTCGTGATGTCCGATGGTTTCATTTGATTGGGTCCGCCCAGTTTCTTTTCGGAAGGAAGAACAATTCACTGTTATCGATTTAGCTTTGTGATGTATTCATTGTCTATAGCCTACTGGGCTTCCTTCTCAGGGAATCAGGGTTTGTCTCCACCAAGGTTGATGTCCAAGGGCATCAAGTAGTGCTTGATAAGCTCCTACTTCAACCCAGCCCCAGTCAGCCGGATAAGTTTTTGCGGTTTTTAAAATCTGTTGGTCCAGTCTCGCCAGAGTTGGTGGGAGTTCGTTGAGCCCGAAGTGTGCAAGTGCTTGCTTTTGAGTGGGCGTTAGGTCTCCATTCATTCTCGAGCCCAGTCAGTCATTTTTATTTTGGCAAACCCTTTGTTCAGAGTCGTAAAAAATGATCTGCTGTCGGGTATGCCTTTTTACTTGCACTCGGTTTGACTTCTACCCATTCTTCTCTATTCCTAGCAATGAGCTGTACCTAATCTCTAATGAAATAGATCAGCCTGTGATTTTAGTTACCAATTGGTGTGTGGCTTTGCTTTTTTGAAGTTGATTTGCGCGCAATGGTAGCAATCAGCACATGTAGAGGAAGCGCAAACCACATGCGATTGGCCGGGGTTGATCGACACTTTCATTGCTCAGAGCAGGGAGCGCTTGTTCTGGGAAGTCAGGGGAGTCGTTCACCCCAGGCGACGCACTTGGTCTGGGTCGGCCAATGCAGAAGTCCCGGGGCTCCTCGACTCCGGGCACCTCATTCAGCAAATTCAGTGTCTTTGATGCCTTACAGGTACAGGGATCAAGACGGGTTGGCGCAAACCCCCACTTGAATCATCGTCATCAGAATCAGCAAACAGCCAAAGGGCAAACCCGACTAACAGAAAAACAGTGCCCAGAAGCGAGAGCTCCAGCATGGCTAGTCCAGGAGTTGCAAGAAACTCTAATCAGCTTTTGCCTTAAATGTGATTTGTCGCACCCCTAGGCCCATAACACTGCCCACCATCGCTCCTGCCATGGCGTGTCCCTTGAGGACTCCTGCCGTGATGAGCAAAGGCAGGAGTGCCTGACCCAGTACTGCGCTTTGAATCGCCGCAGCCATGCTGCTCACCGCTACTTGGCTTGGAATCATGTCCGGCCAGCAGAGGGCTAGGCCTTGTCCAATGGCGGTGGCGGAAAAGATCAGCGGGAAGAACACTCCTCCGATCCAGCCGCAGCTCAGACACAAGCCGCAGACCATCAATTTGAGCAAGCCAAGCATGACCATGGCGCTACCGCCCAATTCCAGATCTCCTTTCAGCAATGGGGTGATCTGTTGCTCGCCGGAAAACAGCGTCAGCGGTTGCACCAGACTCATGCTTGCTATCACTGAAGCGCTCAGCAACGCTTTGGCTAGAGGACCCTGGTCCCAACGCATTAGCAGCACTGTGCTCCAACGACGCCAGTTCACAAACGCCAGGCCCAGGAAGCCGCCAACGATTCCCAACAGCAGCGCCCAGACCAAGTGTGCAAGCAGTTGCTGTCCGTTGTCTGGCCAGGCGTAGGGAATGCTCTGCTCGCCCACCCCGAAGCGGCTAAATCCCTGGAAGACAGCAAATCCAGCAATCCCGCTGCAGATCCCGGGTAGCCATCGCCACAGCCCGCTCGGCAATGGTCGATTCGGACGTTCTACAAGGGCCACGCCGCCAATCAGCGGGAGTCCGAAAAGCCCAAGTCCCCCGCTGATGGCACAGGCAGCTGTTGATGGAATGGCCTTGAGCCAGCGCCAGCGCGAAAGAGCCAACGTCCACTCAGCCAGGGCCCGGCTCAGCAAAGCTTCCGGTCCCAGGCTTCCTCCCCCCAGCAGCGCCAAAAGCCCAAGCAGTAGATGGCTTCCTCTCGGCTGAATCTTTGGGGGAGTCTGTTGGTGGAGCTCCTCCAACGTCGCGTGCAGTTCTGGGAGCGGTTGAGCACCCCGTCGGCGCAACAGGCCGATGGTGAGTCCTGCCAGAAGGGGTATGGCCAGCCGTAATGGAAGGGGAGCTGTTGATGGGAAACCGGCAATGACGGCCTCCCCCCACCCCAGTTCGGTGCCCCAGCTGATCAGCCCCATCAGTAGAGCGCCAAGACACCCGGCCACAGCCCCGATCAGGGCGCTGCTGATCGCAACAGCAAGTGCCTCTGCGCCCATCAGCCGATTCAGCTGTCCTCGTCTTCAATCACACAGGCCTGCAACTGCTGGCGCAGATTTTCATGATCGAGATCCCGACCAATCATCACCAGTTGATTGCTGCGCTCGCCTTCCCAGTCGCTGTCGTCGATGGAGAAACGCTTGCCAGCGAGGTGAAACACATGGCGGCGTTCACTCTCTTTGAACCAGAGAATTCCCTTGGCCCGGAAGACTGTCGCGGGCAATTGGTTGTCGAGGAAATTCTGAAATTGGCGCAGGTTTAGGGGCTTTTCTGTCCTGAAAGACACTGATGTGAATCCCTCGATTGCGCCGTCATGGTTGTGGTGATGGGCATGGTCGTGTGAGTGCCCATGGTCATGGTCGTGGTGGCTATGGGCATGGTCGTGTGAGTGCCCATGGTCGTGGTGGTTATGGGCGTGGTCGTGGTCGTGGCCATGCGCATCAGTCCCTTCAGTCGCGACCCGGTCGGATTCAAATAACCCGACACTCAGCAGCAGTGGTAACTGAACATCCCCTTTGACGGAGTGAAGAATTCGCGGATCACTCTTCACATCTGAAATCATCTGCTCGACTTGCTGCACTCGCTCACTACTGACTAGATCAGTTTTGTTCAGCAGCAGGATGTCGCCATAAACCACTTGGGCTCTGCCGACGGACGTATCAAGAATTTCTTCGCCGAAGTTTTCAGCATCAATGACAGTAATGATTGAATCTAGCCGTGTGAGATCGCGAAGGTCGCTACCGAGAAATGTCATTGCCACCGGTAGAGGGTCGGCAAGTCCTGTGGTTTCCACCACCATGTAGTCCAGCGGCTCAGGGCGTTCGAGCACTTTGTAGATCGTGTTCAGCAGCTCATCGTTGATGGTGCAGCAGATGCAGCCATTCGTGAGCTCCACCATGTCGTCGCCTGTGCTGATGATCAGCTCATTGTCGATGCCAATTTCGCCGAACTCATTCACCAGGACTGCAGTCTTGAGGCCTTCCTGGTTCGCCAGGATGTGGTTCATCAACGTGGTTTTCCCTGCTCCCAGAAAGCCAGTCAGGATCGTCACGGGTACCGGAGGCCGGCTTGTCATCGCCGTCATGCAATCGCTTTAAGACACTCCCCTTCAGTCTGGCGCTCTTAATCGGAGCTCGGCAGCACGGCCTTCAGGATTCGATAGCATCTGTACAGATTCCGGCTCCATCGATTGTTGAATCACGCCAAAATTGGTATCAGATCAGCTTTGGCATCGCTTGAGATGCCCTGCTCACCTTTCTGGCTCAGAACTCAATAGATGTCCCGGTTCCTTGTCATTGCTGCCGTGATCTTTCTCGTGCCGTCGCCGTTGTGGGCCCATGGCAAGGGTCTCTACAAAACGCAGGCCGAGGCCAGGGCGCGGGCGGAGCAACTTGGGTGTCAGTCCATTCATGAAAACAAGGGGCGCTGGATGCCCTGCTCAGATGAAGCAGAGCTGCATCGCATGCTCAGACGTCAATGAAAGCTCGTGTTCTGCATCGTTGTGTGGTGATCATTGCCGCAGCTCCATTGATGCTGACGTCAGCCACTGGGTCGCTTTACAGTCTGTTGCTGGAACAAGGTGTCGATGCGTTCTGGTTGCTGAAGATGCATACCGGACGTTTCGGCGTCATTAACCTTCAGCCCTATTACTCCTGGCTTCTGGGGCTGCTCACTTTGGTGGCGATAGGGTCAGGGCTTGCGTTGCTGAGACCCAGGCGCGGTCGCTTTTTTAAAAGCTGAAGACCACTCCGCCTTTGAGTACATGCTCCAGCCCTTGGCTGATATTTACAAAGATGTAGGTGGGCTCATATTCCATAAATAGTTCCCATCGCTCAGATGGAGTCACGCTGAAATCAACCTTGCCCAGCAGGTTGGTCTGAGGGGTTGTTGAGTCACTCCAAGCGAAACCGGGGCCGATTTCAAAGGCCATTGTCATCTGTCCGGCTTCAAAGCCGTAGCCCAGGCGCGGGCTCGCTTGAATCTGTTCCTGATGACCGCCGACGGCCCACGCACCGTCCTGCTCAAGCTTGAGATAGATGCCACTGGCATCGGCAAAGCCTTGAAGCAGATCAAAGCGCGCGCTGCCGCTCTCGAGCAGGGGGATCACAAGGCCCGCTTTACCTGCTTGATAGAGGCCCTCACTGCCACTTTCCGTGCTGATCGCCGGCTCGTATTCGCCGTAAAACTCGAGCTTGGATCCTTCAGGGACCCAAGCTGCCTCGAGTTTGGCGCTCCAGTCGGTTCGCTGCTCAACGTCAAAGCCCGTGATGATGCGGGCACCGACCTCGGCTGCCCAGCTGAACTGGGCTTGCTCCTGGCCATAGCCCAGTCGTAGTGAGGTCCAAGCTTCAGATGGTTGGCCTTGATCCCAACTCCCATCTTGTTCGCTGAAAAGGAAGAAACCCTCACTGAAGTTCTCCTCATTGGTCTCATCAGCACTGGCAATGAGAGGCAGCAGAGCGGATCCGATCAGAAGGATTCGAGCCAGAGAGGTAAACACAAGTTGGACACTTCAGAGTTTTTTGTAGCTGGGGGGTGAGGTGTTGGCCTCACCCCGCGTGCCAACTCAGAAGCTGAAGCTCACGCCGGTGCCGATGTGGTGGGAGAAGCCGGTGCCCCAACCTTCCCCGCCTTTTGTGCTGTACATCGGCTCCCAGTGAGCAAACACCACCGCTTTCTCGCTAATGGGGTACTCGAGCGCCAGTTCACCGCCCCAGTCAGTGCGTTGCGGGAGCTTGGCGTAGTCACCAGGCACATAGAAACGCGGACCAACCGTGAGGGTGACGTTCAATTTGTCGTAGTTGAAGCCAAATCCTGGGCGGACATCGGTGTAGTTGCCGATGTAAAGGCCATCGCTCTCCCAGCCGGTGGCGTTCTTGGCCGAGATGAAAATTCCATCAACGACGTCCTCGAGGCCATCGCCGAGGGCGAAGTTCACATCGCCATCACCAAAGGCGTAGATCGCGCCAAAGTGCATTTCATTTTTGAGACCCTTCTTCTCGTCCTCGCCTTGATTAGCGGTGACGTAGTAGGGCTTCCAAGTGGCAGAGAGAGCGAGCTGCTCAGTGGGTTCGTAGCGAACCTGCAGGTAACCCTTGAGATCGGTGCGGCGGTAAGGGGCGCCATCGCTGTGGCTGTGGGCATGCTCCTCATGTTCATGCTCCTCTTCGGCGTGCTCCTCGCCTTCGTGCTCTTCTTCTTCGTGGTGATGGTCGTCATGGTCATCCTTGTGGACCAGTCCGTAAAAGTGCTCGGCCTCACCCCATACGGCAGCTCCACCCACCTGGGCTTCGATAGCGAGGCTGCCGTTGTTGGAGAGGCCCCACTCAAAAACAGCCCCGGCCATGGCATCGATGGCGTAGTGCTGTGGCTGTCCAAGTTCAACGAGATTGTTCTCAAAGCCGCCGTGGCCTTCGATGGTGATCACGGGGCGCACATTGAATTCGCCAGGGGCGAGTTCCTCACCACCGGCAGCGCCGTGGGCATGGGCGGATGAGAGGAGCGCGTCTGGGATGCCGAGGCTGAGGCCGACGCTGGCACCGAGGAGACAGGTCGTGAGGCGGGGAAAGCGAAAGTTCATGGTTGATAAGGAAAGGGGTTAAGCGGGTTGGTTAGGAGAAAAGGAACGAGGTGCTTCAGGAAATGGCAGCCCAGCGGGTTTGAAGTTCTTCAGCGGCCTTGGTGTCGCAGCGGCCCCCTTGGGCATCCACGAAGTTGCAGACGTTGTCCGTAGCGGTTTGCACCAGGCTGCGGCCAGGGGCAGTGCCCTCGCTGTAGAGGGGCTTTGGTGCAATCGGTACGCCAGAGCTGCGGCTGATGCGCCTCATGGTTTTGGAGGGGGGCAGGCTGTCGGCAAAGATCGCCTTGGAGCCGGAAGCCTTGATGGCTGCAGTAATGCTGCGCAGGCTGGAGGGACGCAGAGTGCCGCCGGTGGTGAATTCATCCAGCAGGGGCAGCTCTTTGATGCCGTAACGACGAGCCATGGGGGCAAAGCTCTTGTGGCTGGTGACCAGAACGCGTTGATCCTTGGGCACGGTCTGGATCTGAGCTTTGATCCAGCCATCGAGATCCTTGAGCACAGCACTGGCTTGCTGCTGGCGCTTAGTAATTGCTGAGCTGGCGGTTCCTTCAGCCACACCCTGCAACTTGATGCTCACAACCTCGCCGATGGCGATCACCTGTTTGGGGTCATGCCACAGATGAGGATCGTTGCCTGGGTGATTCGGAACAGCAATCTCGCCAACGCGAATCACCGTGGCTTTGGTGTCGATGTCATCAAGGGCTGGCGTCAGGCTGTAGCCGTTGATCAAAACCAGGTCGGCTTCCGCCAGTTGTTGCCGTTCACTGGGCCGCAATCTCAGGGAATGAGGGTCACTACCAGGTTTGACGATGCATTGGACCTCTGCCTGATCAGCGGCAAGGGTCTCGGTCAGATCGCAGAGGACGCCATCAGCGCCAATGACCAGCGGGGCTGCAACACCAGTGGTCGGAGCGAAGACAGCTGCTGCCACAGGCAGCAAGGCCACCAGAGGAACGAGGCGCATGAATTTTCTTTGACCAAACGATAATCATTCTCATTTTGAAGCCTGAATTTGCTGCTCTTTGTGTTCAGTTCAGTCTGTGGCCTGTTTTTGGTAGCAAAAGAAGCAGCAAGCAGAGCCAGCCAATCAGGGGGCCAGGAGGGAGATCAAGCATCAGTGCGAGTCCAAATCCCGCGAGACTGCAGCTGGCTCCAATGACGGAGGCGCGCACCATGGCGCCCGATAGGCTCGTGGCCCATTGCAGCGCAAGCACAGCGGGGGCACAGAGCAGCGCGATCACCAAGATGATCCCAACAGCAGCAATGGCACTCACTACAACGAGCGTTGTCACTACTGCAAGAACCGTGCGGAGGCGAGACACGCGCAGACCGGCAGATTCGGCGCCTTCGGGATCGACGCCGCTGAACACCAGCGGCCTGTACTGAGTGGTGATGAACACCAGGCTCACGCCTGCTGCCACAAGTGTCTGGATTAAGTCCCTCCAGCCGGCGGTCAACAGATCGCCGAACAGCAGTGATTCCAGCTCCACACGCTGCTCAAGTAACGCCAGCAGCAGGACTCCTGTGGCTAATGCGCCGGCCAACACAGTGTTGATCACTGCTTCCTGTTGCTGGCTGTGGGAGCGGATCAGCCGTTCGGCTAACAACGCAGCAGCCAGGCCGCTCAGCCAGCCACCGAGAGCCGGATCCAGCTGCAGGGCGATGGCAATTGCCAGACCTGGAAGGACGCCATGGGCAATGAGATTGGCCTGCAGGATGCGTCGCTGCGTCAACAGAACCGTGCCCACCGTGGAGCACAGGGCCCCTTCCAGAATGGCGAAGATCAATGGCAGGGCCCACCAGGGCAGGTCTTCCATGGCTTAGTGCGGGCAACGTGTTGCGCTGCTCATCAGATCATTGAGCTGTTGGCCGACATCAGCGGGGGACCCGTCAAACAGCACTTGGCCATCCAGCACGATCACCCGGTCGTATTGCATTAAGGCCGTCCCCCAGTCGTGGCTGGTCAGGCAGATACTCCGGCCCTCGCGGGCGAGCTCTTGCAGCAACTCAATCACCTGGGCTCGTGTAGGAGGGTCCATCGCTGAGCACGGTTCATCGAGCAGCAGGGTTTGAACGTTCTGGGCGATCGCTGCAGCCAGGAGAACCCGCTGCTGCTGACCACCAGAGAGCATGCCTAGTCGGTCTGTGGCGCGATCGATTAGGCCCACTCTCTCGAGCGCCTCTTGGGCCGTCATGCCTCGAGTGCCCGACTGACGGCGAGGCTGTCGTAGATGCACCATCTCAAGCGCAGTAATTGGGAAGGACCAATCGATGCGCCCTCGCTGCGGCATGAGGGCGATCTGCTGGCGGCAGGATTGCAGCGCTGCTTCTCCGATGAGCACCTTGCCAGCGGTGGGGTTGAGCATGCCCTGCATGATCTGCAGCAAGGTGGATTTGCCAGCGCCATTAGGACCAATTAACGCTGTCAGTTCGCCGCTTCGCAGCTTGAGGTTGATCTCATGCAGCACCGTATTGCGGCCATAGGAGTGGCTAATTCCTCGCGCTTCGAGGCAGGCCTTGTTTGAGAACTCAGGGCTCAGGGTCGGCACTTGATGCAGTGACCGAATACTTCAAGGGTGTGGAACAGTGGGGTGAAGCCTTCTGGCGAGTGCAACTGAAGATCATCCCTTTCCACGGGGCATTTTGGCAGGGGCAAGCTCTTGCCGCACTCCAGACAGGTGAGGTGATGCACATCTCGCGCGAGCGGGGCATAAAGGGCTTCACCCGAGGGAAGATGACGGCAGCGCACCTCTCCCTTCTGCTGCAACAAGTGCAGATTGCGGTAGACCGTGGCTAATCCCATCGATTGGGATTGAGCCTTCAACAAGCTGTGCAAGGCTTGACCGCTCAATTCATCCTTGCTCGATTCAAGGATGGTAAGTATCTGTTGTTGGCGAGCGCTCAGGCTTTTAGCCATGGCGAATTTTTAGACAGAAGTAGCTTAAGCGGTTTTTTCGCTAGCCCAACTGGGTCTGGCTTCCCAGCAGGCGGCATTGCTGCTGTTCTCGCGAGCTTCCACTTTCCAGCACCAGGAACGCCCACCATCGCGTTCGAGCAACAGCTCATTGGCGCGTTCCCATACCCAGCGCGCACTGCCTTCCATGCCCACATTGGCCATCACGCGCAGATCCAGAGCTCCGAGCTCATGAAGACGTTGCCATTCGCCTAAAAGCGGATCGTTGGCATTGGCCAAAAAAGTGTGGTCGAACTGTTCAGTGAGCTGTGCTCGCAGCTGCTTGAGCCCTGAGAAATCAACAACAAAGCCTGTGCCATCAAGTTTGCCTGCAGCAAACCAACAGGTGAAGCTGCGGTTGTATCCATGCACAAAGCGGCAGTGGCCTGGGTGGTTTGGCTGGCGATGGCAGCAGGGAAATCCCTCGAAGCGTTTGGAGCAGGTGTACATGGCGCTGCCGTGCGCTGCGAAGCTGTTCACTCAGTGTCCCTTGTTCCATGGCCGAGCCACTGCAACTTCCGCTCGAGCAGCTTCGCTTCAATGCCGATGGACTCATTCCGGCAATTGCTCAGGACTGGCTCGACGGCGCGGTGCTCATGGTGGCCTGGATGAACCGCAATGCCCTTGAGCAGACGCTGGCGACCCGCGAGGTGCACTACTGGAGTCGATCGCGTCAGGAGCTCTGGCATAAGGGAGCCACCAGTGGTCACTTCCAGGATCTTCGTGAAATCCGCTACGACTGTGATGCCGATGTGCTGCTCTTGACGATTGAGCAGCGTGGTGATGTGGCCTGTCACACCGGGGCCCGCAGTTGTTTTTACGAGGCTGGCCCTGTTCCCACCGCCGGCGGTCCGGCAGCTCTACCGCCCCCGGCTGATGCCTGCACCGAACTGGCCAGGGTCATTAGCGAGCGGCGCGATCAGCCGGAGGAGGGCAGCTACACCAACAAGCTCTTGGCTGGTGGTGACAATCGCATCCTCAAGAAGATCGGAGAGGAGAGTGCCGAGTTCGTGATGGCCTGCAAAGACGACGACCCCGAGCAGATCGCGGGGGAGGCGGCTGACGTGATTTATCACTTGCAAGTAGCACTGGCGCATCACGGTGTCGACTGGCGCCGCGTCCAGGAGGTGCTGGCAGAACGCCGCGGTGCACCACGCCGCGATTAGTGGAGCTAGCGCAATTGTTCCAGCTGTCGTGATGGCAGCCAACCCACATGTCCCACGGCTCCAGGGATGCCCTTCAAGCTGAGGTCATCGACCTTCAGCAGGTAGGCCTGCGGTAGGCGCAAAGGTTCCAGCTCCAGCCGCAAGGGGCGCAGTAGCAGGAGTAAGGCGCGTCGACTGGGGTCGTAGTGCATGGAGCTTCCTGGGTCAAGTTCATAGCCAGTCAGTGGCTGTCGCAGCAGCGTTTCCCCATTGCGATTGAGCTCTACGAGTTCAAGCAGCGGCGTGCGGATTCCGCTCAGTAGCAGGATCCAGATGCGATCTGCAGCGCCAGCGCAAGCACTTGCCACCAAGGCTTCGTTGCCGATCCACAGCTGCTGCGGTGCTTTGCCCGGCTCAAGTAGCTCCAGGGAACGTCGGTAGTCAGGCCAGTGGCGCACTAGCAGGGCGCGGCCGGCCTGGGGACAGAAGCTGCTGAGGTCCCTGAGTCCGGGCAACACATCACGGCGCGGCGGAAGCGGCGGCAGGGATTGCAGCACGAGGCCATCGCGTTCGGGTACGACTGCCAGGCCTCCTTGGGGTACTAGTCGAATGGGGCCGCCGGCGCTGATGGCCAGTTCGCGTCTCTGGCCACCTGCGGACCACAGCTTCACTGAGGCCTGGCGCTGCTCCAGAGTTGAGCGCTGTACAAGCAGATCGCCTGGGTTGTTGGTGCTGAGGCTGGCGAAGACCACCGGTTCGCGCTCCAGTTCCTGCGGTGTTCCGGCCTGCAGTTGGGGTGAGAGCGGCAGGCGCCAGACCCGTTTTTCCAAAGGATCACGGGCACTGACCAGGGCCACCCCGCTGCCATCACCCAAGGGAAGGAGGTCGTGCACCTCTCCGGGAAACCGGTTCAGGACTTGCCAGCCGCTGTCTTCCTTCCAGTGCAACAGCTGCTCGTGGCTCCCCTCGGGCCGACTGGCCACTAGTGCTGGTCGCGGCTCCCAGCGCCAGTGGCTCGCTGCGAGCGTTTGGCCCCGTTGATCCTGTCCTCCCAGTCGAAGTTCCACCGGCCCCTCAATAGCCTGGGTACCTGTCAGTTGCAGGCGCCAGCGGGTGCCTTCCCCCAGCAGTTCATGGGGCAGATCAGGAACCAGCTCAAGCTGTTGGCGCAGGCTGGCGCCATCCATCGGCCGGCTGAAGCGCAGCCCAAGCGCTGCCAGGGCAGAGCCAGGTGCTTCCGGCTCCAGACGCTGTAGTCGCGGTGGACGTCGCTGCAGCAGTTGCTGCTGAATCAAGGCCAGCCCTAGACCGGCCAGCAGCAGTGCACCCCAGCGTTTCATGGCTCCAGGGGGCGCTCCGGTTTGGGGATTAACTCGATTGCATCGGCCACCACAATGCTGCGCAATCCACCTTGATGGCGTTCAACTCCCATTGAGCCACTGACCTCAAACCACTGGTCCGCTTTGGGCTGGCTGCCTGTGGGCCAGAGGACCGGCAGGCCGACGGGGGTTGCATCGGCCAGACAGCACCGCACGGTCAGTCGCGCCAGCTGCGGGGGGGCTCCTGGCACCGGCAGTACAAATCCGCTGATGCGAACTGGATCGTCGCGGTAGAGCTCGGGGTCAGGTTGACTTCGTAGCAGACGCACCCAGTCCGTGAGGCTGCGTTGCTCTGGCGGTGAGAAAAAGGTCAGGGCCTGATCTGCATCGCCCAGATCACTGGTGGAGCGGTTGGCGGCCAGGGTGGAGAGAGAGGGCCTTGGTGGCAAGACCAGCAGGAGCGGTGCTGCCAGAAGCATCACCAATGCGGGCCTTTGACCGCTGCGCCGCGGTGGAGGGAATCGCAGGGCCATCAGCGCAAGGCCCAGGAGCAGCAATGCAGCCACAAAGACCAGCCAGTGGAAATCGGCCTGAAGCAGCAAGTTGAGTCGGCCGCTGCTCCATGCCTGAAGAAGCACAGCGCCCCAAAAGCCCAAGGCCAGAGGAGGGAGCCAGTTCATAGCAGCAGCATGTTGAGCCATTGGCCGATCAGCAGCACCGCCAGGACAACGCCGCCAAGCATCAGCAGGATGCCGCGGCGGCGAAAGAGTCGCGCAAACAGGCTCAGGCTTTTGAGGTCGATCACTGGGCCCAGGAGCAGAAAGGCCAGCAGAGCTCCTGGGGTCACTAGGGCGGCAAAGCCCAGGGCAAGAAAAGCATCGACGCTCGAGCAGACGCTCACTACCACGGCCAGCACCATCAGGCTGATGACGGAGAGGGTGGGTGCCTGTCCCACCGTGAGGAAGAGATCCCTGGGAATCAGGGTCTGAATCGTGGCAGCAATGGCACAGCCCAGCAGCAGCAGGCTGCCTAGTTCAAGAAATTCCCGCAATCCATGGTCAAGGAGCACTGATAGTGGAGGCCGTGCTGGCTCCATCACTGGCGATGCAGGCGTCATGGGTGGCGGGCCGATCAGACCGCCCCGGCGCTCAAGCAGGCTGGCGCGCTCCAAGGGTTGTCCCATGCGCCGCTCCTCCAGCAGGTCGGGAGCCAGTAAGGCGGCTTCGCTGAGCTGCTGCAGTAAAGCGGTCAGGGCCAGGGCAATGAGCACGCTCCCCAATGGACGCAGCAGTAACAACCAGGGACGATCAGGGAAGGCTGCCCAGGTGCTCAGCAGCACGATCGGATTCAGCACCGGGGCGGCGAAGAGGAATCCCAGGGCTGCCCCCATCGGAGCCCCCTGGGCCAGTAGGCGCCTTGCTACTGGCACATTGCCGCACTCGCAGGCTGGGAGGGCAAAGCCAAGAGCGGCACCACTGAGGGGGCCTAGTAGTGGATGTGTCGGGAGTTTCTGCAGCCAGCGGCCTCGTGGATCCCAGGCACGCGCCACTGTCGCAATGGCCACACCGATGAGCAAAAAAGGGATCGCTTCAAGCAGCAGGCCTTGGAAAACAGCCCAGACGGTCTGCAGCTGAGGGCCAAACGGCAGATTCACCCCTAGTTTGAGAACGATTCCCATTCAGGTTGATCTGGCGTGGCGCGTGTGTTGAACAGGATCGCTGGGACTTTGGCATCTGTCCCCCTCCTGACGCTGCTTGTTGCTTGTGGTTCAGGCTCCGAACAGGCATCAGCTCCCACGGCGGAGAGTGAAGCGTCGCCTCAAGAGCCGCTGCAGGTGGTGACTACCGTGCTGCCGGTCAATCTCTTCACCCAGGCGGTGGCGGGAGATTGCGCCACGGTTACTTCTCTTCTTCCTGCTGGAGCTGACACCCACGCCTTCCAGGCCCGTCCCCAGGATGTGGCCACCTTGCGCAAGGCGCAGGTCCTGGTCGTCAACGGCCTCGGTCTTGAGGCATTTCTCAAACCACTCCTGGAGAGTGCCGAAAATCCTGCCCTGATTGAAATTGACACCAGCAAGGGCATCACCCCTATGAAACTTGAAGCGGAAGAGGAGGGTGGACACCACCATCACCATGGCCATGGTCACGACCACGGCCATCACCATGGTCACGGTGATGGGGAAGAAGCGGTGGATCCCCATATCTGGCTCGATCCGATGCTGGCCTCCAAACAGGTGGAGAACATTCGTGATGGTCTGATCCAGGCTGATCCGGGCTGCGCTGATGGCTATCGCCAGCGTGCAGCGAACTACCTCTCTGAGTTGAAGCGGTTAGATCAAGACCTGGCCACCACGCTTGCGCCTCATAAAGGAGGCACTGTGGTCAGTTACCACGAAGCTCTTGGATATTTCGTGCGCCGCTACGACCTCAAGGCTGAGGCCCTGGTGACCTTGCCGGAGGATCAGCCCACTCCCGCCGATGTCCAGCGCGTTAGTGCAGCGCTGAAACAAGCCAAGGCCAATGCTGTGCTGACTGAACCTGGTGGCGGTAGTGCTGCCTTGCAGTCCATCGCCAAAGATCTGGACTTGTCATTGGAGGTGTTTGATCCAATGGAGCTGGTGCCCGCCGATCAGCAGCGCACCCCGCAGCTTTACGTCAAGGTGATGCAGAGCAACGGTGCAGCGGTGGCAGCCACCTTTCAGCCTTGAATCCACCCCTGCTTGCCGTTCGTGATCTGCAGGTGCGGCGCGGAGAAGCACTGGTGATCGATGGAGTCAGCTTTGAGCTTGAGGCTGGCTGCGATACGGCTTTAATCGGCCCCAACGGTGCTGGTAAAAGCACCTTGGTGCAGGCGCTGCTGGGGCTTTTGCCCCATCACGGTGGCGTCATTGAGCTGCTCGGTCATCCCCTGTCACGCAGTGGTCGTCTGCCGGCTGCCATTCGTGATCAGGTGGCTTACCTCCCGCAGAAGCTGCAGCTCGATGGCCGTTTCCCGCTGGCGGTCGAGGAGTTTGTGCGCTTGGGGTGCAGCCCCTGCTGCAATCAGCGCACCGCGGTACCAGCAGTACTGGATCGGTTGCAAGTGCGTCATCTGCGCCGCCGCCTGCTCAGTGAACTCTCCGGGGGTGAGTTGCAGCGGGTTCTGTTGGCGTTTTGCACGGTGCATCCCAGGCGCTTGCTGGTCTTTGATGAGCCTCGAACCGGCCTGGATCCACAGGCTGCGGAGCAGTTTCACGAGCTCCTTCAGCAGCTGCGCCGTGAGCAGGGGCTGACGATCATGCAAATCACCCATGATCTCCAAATGGTGCGTCGCAGTTGCGACTGGGTGCTGTGTCTCAACCGCAGGCTCTGTTGCCAGGGCCCGCCCCAACAGACCCTTAGCCGAGACGAACTGGAGCGCCTCTTCGGTGGCGATTTCGTCCTTTATGAGCACAACCATCACCATTTTCGATGAGTTCTGATCTGAGTGGCAGCCTGGCCCTGCTACAGGAGCCGTTTATGCAGCGGGCCTTGTTCGGCGGGTTGATCACCGGCGTGCTCGGAGGTTGGGTGGGCAGCTTGGCCGTGCTGCGACAGCTGTCCTTCTTTGCTGAGGCCCTAGGGCAGGCCTCGTTGCTAGGGATCAGCTTCGCCTTGCTCATGAGCTTGAGCCCGTCGTTGTTGCTGCTGCCATTTGCACTTGGTTTTGCCGTGCTGCTGCGGTTGCTGCTCAAGCGCAGTTCACTGTCAGCTGATGCTCTTTTGAGCCTGATGTGCTCTAGCGCCTTGGCGCTGTCGGTGGTGTTGCTGAGTTCTTTGCCTGGGGCGCGGTTGAGCCTTCAGCAGCTTCTCTTTGGGGACATCCTCGGCATCAGCTGGAGTGATCTGGTGCCGATGCTGCTGTTGCTGATCATCACCTTGACTTACGGCGTGATCAGTCGACGCGCCCAGATCCTGATCAGTGTGGATCCGCTGCTGGCGCGTTCGCGGGGGGTGGCTGTTGAGACCCATCGCATGGCCTTGCTGGGCCTTTTGGCCCTGGTGGTGGCAGTGTCGATTAAGGCCGTCGGGGTTCTATTAATCAGCGGTTTTGTGGTGATTCCAGCCTGTACAGCCCGGCTTCTGAGCCGCAGTTTCACGGCTTACGTGCTTCTTGCTTCTGGCATCGGAGCCCTCTCGGCGGTTCTTGGTCTGCTGGGTTCAGCTGTGCTCAATCAGCCTTCTGGGCCGATGGTGGTGCTGATGCAGGCTTTTCTTTTTGGGCTGACTTTTGCTCTGGCAGGGCTCTTGGCACAGCGCTGGGCTGGCGCAGCAGCCACTGCAGCGTCTGCTGATCACGGGGGCTGAGTTTTAGCGGTGGGGCCGACCCCTGGCTGGTGGCCATGACATCTCCGTTTTCGCTGCTGTGCCCCCAAAGGCCAAAGCCATGGCCCAGTTCATGGAGAGCAGTGGACTGCAGTACCTCCCGGCGTAGCCCCGGGCTAAGGAGCACTTCGACCTGGGGTTCGAGCATCGGATTGCTGTAGTCCTCTCTCAGCACCTGTTGCAGACGGAGATAGGCGCGGCCATTGCTGGCACGGCCATCACGAAGGGGTGGACGCCGCCGCCACAAGCGAAGGTGGGCATCCTCCGCTGACTCGACGCGTTCGATCTTGATGTGGTCACCCCATTCCGTTAGGGCACCTTCCACCGCCTGGCTCCAACGGCGGCTCCAGCGATCGTCGCCGCCAGGTTCGACCCACACACACCACCGCGGCAATGTGATCCAACCGGCCCTCGAGGGCTTGAGGCTGGCGGCATACCCCGGAGCGGAAGCGGGTGCTGGAGCCGCTGCCTGCTGAGGTGGGTCAGGCGGTGGCAGGCGCCACTGCACTGGAGCACAGGGAATCATCCGGGCAGACCGACTCCGCGTGCCATCAGGCTGGCCATGAAGGGGAGACTGCCGAAGGCCAATAGTTCGATATTGATGATCCAGCTGATGCGACCTGCTGTGCTCTCGCTGACGCTCGGCGCCTCACCTTTGCGCAGCGGGATGGCCCAGAGGATGTAGGTGATGGTTGGGTACAGCGAGAGAGCCCCGGCACTGAGGTAGAGCCCGACTTTCCACCAGAACAGAGGATTCTCGGTGTAAAACTCGCTCCCCTGACCGAAGTAGAGCACCCGCAGGATGCCGCTTCCAAGGAGGGTCAGGGCTGCCAGGCCGTAGATCACATCAGTGATGATCAACTTTGTGGCTGTGCCCTGATCGGGATTGGGGCGAATCATCAGGCGCTCCGCGGTCAGGGCTGCAAAGCAGACCATGAAGCTGAGTTCGTGGGCATAGGCCATGCCGGCCCGGCTGAGAATCTCCTGGGGCATCACTGCGCTGTAGAGAGCGTGACGGTACCCCGAAGCGGCCGTTCGCTGCGGCATCGCTGTATGCCCCCTTATGAAGACCCTGGCGAGAGTGATTGAAGAACTAAAGGTTTGCCACTGAATGTGTTGCCGATTCGTTGCACAAAGCGAAAGGGAATATTCAGTTGTTACGCGCGTATTAACTACGAACGAAATAGAAACTTGGAAGCCTTTGTGAGAGCTGCCAAGAAGGGAAAGTTGTCCCCTAGTTTCAAAACATGCAACCGCATGGGAGACGTTATGACAACCAGTTCACTGAGCGCATTTCTCGGAGAAATTGGTCGCCACAAACTTCTCACGCCTGAACAGGAACTGACTTTGGGTCGCAAGGTTCAGGCCATGGTTCCTTTGCTTGAAAAGCCGGCCTCAGAGTTGACCGATGAGGAGAGAAAGCTTCTGCGGCAAGGGGAGCGGGCTAAGAATCAGATGATTACGGCCAACCTTCGTTTGGTGGTCAATTTGGCCAAGCGTTATCAGGGCAAAGGTCTTGAATTGCTCGATCTGATTCAGGAAGGGACCTTGGGGTTGACCCGTGCGGTGGAGAAATTTGATCCAACACGTGGACATCGTTTCAGTACATATGCCTACTGGTGGATTCGTCAGGGATTGAACCGTGCTCTCTCTACGCAAAGCCGCACGATTCGCATTCCAGTAAATATCAATGAAAAGCTCACCAAGTTGCGTGCAGCCAAAGCGCGGTTGTTTCAGCAAAGCGGCAAGCAGCCTGGAGCGAATGAGTTGGCAGAAGCTCTCAACCTGCCCCTTGATGAAGTGGAGGATCTGCTGGGCTGCGAACTGCGCAGCGTCACCGTCAGCCTTCAGGGGGTGGTGAAGTCCAAATCCGATCCTTCCGAACTCGTAGATGTCCTGCCCAGTGAGGAGATGCCGCCGATGGAGCGCGCTGAACTCGATGAGCGCACTCAGACGGTCTGGAAGTTGCTGGATCAGGCCAATCTCACCCCCAAGGAGCGCACGGTGGTGATGCTGCGCTTTGGCCTTGATGGAACCAATGAGTGGCGCACTTTGGCTGAGGTGGCCCGGCAGATGAGCTGCAGCCGCGAGTACTGCCGTCAGGTTGTGCAGCGATCCCTGCGCAAACTGCGTCGCGCTGGTATCCAGTCCGGTCTAGTGGAAGCCAGCTGAAATTGACCTGACGCTGCGGAATGGCAATCTGGAAGCCTTCGGGGCATCCAATGGACCATGGCCTCCAGCAGCACCAGCCTCAATCCCGACCAGCTTGAGCAGTTGGAGTCCTTCCTCAAGGATTGGCTGCGACACAGTGGGCGCACCCAGTCGGACCTGCGACGCGCCCTTCACGCTGGATCGATCCGGATGCCAGTGCTGCTGCAGGAGCTGCAACGCACTGTGGCAACAGGTGGCGTGAGTGCCTTGGCCGAGCGCCTCTGCGGTATCGAGGCCAAGTGGTTGAGTGGCAATGAAGACCCTGCGGCTGACTCGACTGCTCTGGTCGATGACATGTCTCAGCTGGATCTGTTGTTGAAATCAATCCAGAACGACGCCGCTTAATGCTCATCTGGGGCAGAGTGATCGGAGCTTTCAACCGCGGGATGTCGCAATTGCTCACCCTGGCATTGGCATTTGCGGCCCTGATGCAGGCACCAGCCCTGGCCCAGTCGGGCAGCTACATGCTCGGACCCGGCTCCAATGTTGATGAGGCCACCGAAGTGAAGGAAGACAATTGCGTGACTTCAGCCGATGGTTCGATCACCTGCAACACCAAGCTTGTGAACCCGGCCACCGACACCATGGCCAAGCCACAGTTCGAACCGTTCTCTAACTGACTCCCTCAGCTTGTGGCACCTCTGCGGCGTTTACTTGATGACGATGGCCTGTTCCAGCAGGGGCTGCTGCGTTTTCAGCGTGTATTAGCCAAGGTTCTGGCTGCGGCCATGGTGCTCGTTATCGTCGCGGCCACAGTCCAGCTGCTGATCGTCATCGGCTACGAGATGTCGCCAGCGGAATTTCCATTTCTGGTCGATGAATTAGAGACCGTCCTGGGCCAGGTGCTCGAGTTGCTGATTGCCATCGAGGTGCTGGAGAACATCACCGCTTACCTCAAGGATCATCAGATTCAGGTGGAATTGGTCCTGGCCACCGCGATTACAGCTCTTGCTCGCAAGATCATCGTGATGCCGGAGGCCACGGCTGCGTCCGATAAACCGCTTTTGGTGCTCGCTCTGGGGGTGAGTTGTGTCAGCCTCAGCGCGGCCTATTGGTTGGTGCAGCGCAGCAGATCGCGGATGCGCTCCAGTTCTCGCTGACGTGATTCCAGATCATGGCCCTCGTTCAAGCAGATGGCGCAATGGCTGATTGCACCGTCATTCATTGATCAGCGAAGACATCCAATCAGCTGAAGTGCGTTGCAGCGCTGCTCAGTTTCGAGGCCCTGACGGACGGCGCTGAGCGAGAGGGACCTGGCCACAGAGCGCTTTTACTTTTTTTTGATGAGGGCTTACGGCCTGCCTGGCTCCAGCAATGGGCCCATCCCCTGCTGCTGCAGAACACTGCGAACACCCTGGTGGAAGCTGCTCCAGTTGCGTGGCAGTTCTCGTTCCAGGACTCCCTGGCTACATCCCATGGCGATCCATTGCCCTTTTTGGCGCATCTCCTGGCTGTAAGCGCGCACCATGGCCTGCAGCAGCTGATCGCGGGGCAGGGCCTCCTCAGCGGCTGATGGGGCTGAGTCCAGCCAGGCCTGAGCCGCTTGCCGGCCAACTTTCTCGTCTCGATCGTTTTTGGCGATCTGGCGACAGATCTTGAACGCATTGGCAGCATCCTTCATGGTCTGCCGGGATGGTTGGGCCTGCGCCCCTGTAGCCATTAGCAGGATCAGCAGCAGGGCAAGGCGGGCCATGGCAAAGCGGGGCACAGCTGGGCGACAACTTACGGGGCTTTGGGGGTGCTGTCGGGATTGATAAAGAGGGCAAGCCAGAGGCAGCCCCGCCCTCCATCGGTCGCTTCTACCCGGTGGCGGCGGCGCGGTTCGATCCAGAGCCAATCGCCGGGTTGCAGCTGTCGGGGCTCAGTTTCATCGGCAAAGCGCAGCTTCGCGCTGCCCTGGAGCAGAGCCACCCATTCCCCTTGGCTCTGGTCATACCACTGGCCCGGAGCGGTAGCAGCAGCGCAGGAGTGGATTCGCTCCAGCCGTATGGGGCCTTGCTGCAACAGAACGTCGCTGCGTTCCTGGCCCGGCGGCGGGGGCTCACTCGCTAGCAGGTTGGCTAAGCCGCCTGGTTTGGGCGGTTCCCTTTCGCCCCACCGTCGGCCTATCTCGAGCCCTAGCCCTGTGGCCAGATCCACCACTTGCTGATGGGTGTCGCAGGAAGCCAGCCGCTGACGTAGCGCTGGATCGGCATCGACCAGTGCCACGAAGTCATTGAGCTGTTTTACTTTGTCAAGGAAGCGCTGCAGTTGCTCTTCTGCCATCGGAGCTCGTGATGCATCTCGACGATGATGGCTCTGTGCCTGCCCGTGTAATCCAATTGGCAGAGATAGGCGACTTAAAATCGCTCCAGTGCGGGTTCGAATCCCGCCACGGGCACTGAACCTTCGCTCACGCGCTTTGCTGGACTCCCTCCTGACATTTTTGACTGGCCCGGCCCTGCCTGTGCTGTTGGCTTATGGCGCCATTGGTGGTGCCTACCTGCTGGTGATGCCCCTGGTTCTCATCCTTTGGATGAACCGCCGTTGGCACGAGATGGGCAAGATCGAGCGCACCGCGATCTACGGGCTGGTGTTTTTGTTCTTCCCCGGATTGATCCTCTTTGCTCCTTTCATCAACCTGCGTATGGCAGGGCAGGGCGAGGCTTGATCGGATGACAAGGGCCAAGGCACTGCTGCTCACCTTGGCGGTGTTTCTGCTTGGAGGCGTGGGCTACTGGGGGTTTGCAGCAGCTGGATTTGAGGACTTCGATGCCGGCATTGCTGCTTCAGTTGTGCTGCTCGTGGTGGTGCTGGGCTGGACAGCCACCTACCTCACTCGTGTGGTGACTGGAAAGATGACCTTCATGGAGCAGCGCCGGCGCTACCGCAGCGCTTATGACGACCTGACTACTGAGGAACTGCGGGCCAAGTTCAACAGCCTCAGCCCTGAAGAGCAAGAAGCGCTGCTCAAGGAAGTAGGCCAGCTGGAGCCATAGGCTGCGCCGCAGCAACCTGCGCCTGCTCCGATGACAGTGGCCCCTGGCTCTAGTGCGATCTCCAGCTGCTTTGCCGGGCTGAAGCAGCAGGGGCGCTGTGCGCTGATGCCGTTTCTCACTGCCGGTGATCCGGACCTAGCCACCACGTCTGAGGCCTTGCTGGCCCTACAGGCCAACGGTGCTGATCTCGTTGAGCTCGGTATTCCCTACAGCGATCCACTGGCGGATGGACCGGTGATCCAGGCCGCCGCCAGCCGTGCTCTAAAGGCAGGCACCACCCCAGGGGCCGTGCTTGAGATGCTCAGCGCACTCCAAGGGCAACTCACCATGCCAGTGGTGCTCTTTACCTACAGCAACCCCTTGCTCAATGTGGGCATGGAGGCGTTTTGTGCCAAGGCTGCCAACGCCGGTGCAGCGGGTTTGGTGGTGCCTGATCTGCCCTTGGAGGAGGCCGAGAAACTTTCGCCTATTGCTGCCGCTGCAGGATTGGACCTGGTGTTGTTGGTGGCTCCCACGACCCCAGCTGAGCGCATGGCCCGCATTGCTGCGGCTAGCCGAGGCTTCACGTATCTGGTCAGCGTCACGGGGGTGACTGGTGAGCGTGCCCAAATGGAATCACGGGTGTCGGGTCTGGTGGGCCAGCTGAAGGAGCTTGGCCCCACCCCGGTCGCGGTGGGCTTTGGCATCTCTGGACCGACGCAGGCGATCGAGGTGCGTAATTGGGGAGCCGATGGCGCCATTGTCGGCAGTGCCCTGGTCAAGCGCATGGCCCAGGCCAAAGCTGACGGTGGCGATGCTGTGGTCACTGCCGGGGCCTTCTGCGCCGAGCTGCGCAGCGCCCTCGATAGCTGAGCCGTAGGCTCCGCAGACCTGCTGAACAGGCCATGCGTTTTGTCCTTTGGGGCACCTACTGCGATAACGCCTTGGAAAGGCGCACTCCTTACCGGGAGAAGCATCTGGCTGGCCTGCAGCAACAGAAGGATGAAGGGGTGCTGATCACGCTTGGTCCCACTGAAGGCAGCACCCATGTGTTTGCGATCTACGAGGCCGCGAGCCGTGAGCAAGTGGAAACCCTCGTCAAAGGAGACATCTACTGGCTTAACGGCATCTGGACGTCAGTCAAGATTTACCCTTGGGTCCAGGCCTTTTGATCAGAACTGAAAGGTGATGCCTCCTGAGGTGCGCCAGTCAGCAGCTTTGTTGACCCAGAGTTTGGCGCCGCCTTTGGCATAGAACTTCCAAGCTGAAGTGGGACCTTGGGCGATGGCGTAGTCAAAACCGCCTTCTACGAGCAAGCCATTTTGGGTTTCTTGATCGGAAGGAATTCTCCCGACCACATTGGCCTTGCTGTAGGCGCGTTTGAACTTCACCGCACCATTGTTGGTATCCCAATCAGCAAGCCAAGCAACTTTGATGTTGGGAACCAGTAGCTTGCGATCACCTTGCTGGATAGGCCAAGCGAGCTTGGCACCAACTGCGGTGCGAATGAAATTGTCGGAATAAGAGTCGAGCTTGAGAGCAAAGGCTTTGTACCGGCCTGATTCGGTGTACGACGAATCTTCATTGCCGTTCCAGACAGCCGTGGCTTGCGGTTCAAAGATCAAGCTGCCCCAGGTCAAGGGAGCACCGACTCGGACGGTGCCCATATAAGAGGTGGTGTCTTTGGTGGCCGTATAGGTCTCATCAAGGACGCCAGCCACTTTTACTTGGCGTTTGTTGTCACCGGAGAACGCTGTGATGCCAAAGGCGCCCTGTACATAGAACTTGTCAGCCCAGTAGCTGGCCATGACGCCGCCGCCGTAACCATTGGGATCCCAGGAGCCACCTCCGGTATCGCTGGTGGCGAACTGCTGCAGGTTGATGTTGCCGTAATTGCCAAAAACACCGAGTTGAACATTCTCGGAAATCGAGGTGTCGACACCAACGACGAGACCACCATGGGTGGAATAGAAGTTGTTGTAGACATCGGGGTAATAGACCAATCCCCTTTTGCCGTAAGCGCCACCGGTTTGATAGGGGCTCATGGAACCACCGAAGCCACGCACCCAGGCACGGGTGCCAGTGGACTCGGTGTAGATGGATTGGAGATTGGGGTTGTCAGTATAGATGGTGCCATCAATCTCGATGGTGGCGATTTCAACATCAACCGATTCAGAATCTGATATTTTCCACATGCCGCGAACGGGCTCAGTGGTGGTTTCCTCGGTCTCGACTTCCGTTATTTGTTCTTCTATTTGAAGCTTTTGGAATTGACGTGTGGGAAGACGCTCAAGGATGGTATCAGCAAGATCATTGACGTAGGCTTGGGTGGCTAGACCGCCTGCAGCAACAACGTTTCGAGGGAATATCAGCGCACTGATGAGCTTCCCGATTTTTCTTCGGTCAGCACCTCTGAGCTTGTTGATTAATCCGGGAATTTTTAGATTATCAAATGCGCCTTCGCCAGGCGTTTCGCCTACGCAAGCGTATTCAAATCCTTCGGCAAATGTCGAAACATCCTCTGCATCATTGTAGTAGCCAGTACTGCTATTGGGGTTGTTTGGGCGAACTTGATCTCTGGCGTAATACCAGGTGTTTAGTGCGTCTGTCTGCCCGTTATTTGTATTTTGGCTGGTTGCTTGCCATGCGAATCTCCAGGTTTGACCTGTGGCGTCCCAGAATTTGGTTGCGGCTAATTGAGTTGTGGCTTGATCTCCGTACCACGGATTCTCTTCAAGGAGCGCTTTGCTGTAGGCGCCACGGTTGTAGTCGAGTTTTTGGTTGTTCTCGATGAAATAGCATTTCCCATCCCCAGGATAGGGGTCAATTTCAATGGCTTTGGCTGCTTGTAGTGTTGGGCTAAGGCTGCAAATGGCCGCCCCGCAAATTAAAGATAATGTCTTGAAGATATTTTTACTGTCCACCGAAGGGTTTGTATTGCGCTTACGAAGGATAAGGAGCTGCAGGCTTTTGTCATTCTTTTGTTGCGCGCTGCGCGTAGAGGGTGATCGTTATGGTTTGCCTCGAGCTGAATGATCTTAAGAGGCATCACTTTTCCAGTCGTTCTGTGCTTGCTGCCAGATCCATTCTGCAACGGCTTCTGCGCCATCGGCTCCAAGTACTTCGCCATAGCCGCTCATCTGGCCGCGGCCTTCCGTGGCGATCATCGCGATGTCCACTGGGCCATGAATCCCATTTCGCTCAAGCGCTTTGAGCTTGAGTGTCTTGCCGCGGCGAATGATGTTGCCGCCATTGAGATGGCAGCCTGCGCAATGGGCCTCAAATAACATTGCACCTTCTGATGCGGCCAGGGCGGGGCGGGTCCAAAGTCCCACCAGTAACACCACGGCCATCAATCCACGCAGCAGAACAATCACCAGCTTGAGAAGGTGGGCTGGGAATACTTTGCCGTCTCCAGCACCCAGCCCCTGCCGGCCAACTGACGCAGCCCTTGCATTAATGAGGTTGTGTCGCCGCTCTTGATCCAGTGGGATTTGAGCTTGGGCAGTGCCTCAATGAAGCAGTCCATCGGCAGCTCGAGCAGCAGCAGGCTCTGCGTTCCCTCGCAGCGCTGGATGGCACCGTCATCACTCTGCTGCCATAGCCGTAGCAGCAGGTCCAGGGCCATCGCCCGGCCGGCTTCTCCGGGATCGGCGCCTTCTGCGATCGGTTCGGACAGGCTGCCGCCACCAATCGGCAGGCGGCGTTGGCCGTTCTGCTCGATCAGAGCCAGGCATACCAAATAAGGACTCTCTGCCATGGTTCGGTCACCAAGCTGTTGACTGGCCGAAACTAGAGGTCTGCAGTCCCATTACTGCTGTGGTTAGGCCTAGCGCGCGTCCACTGGTGCTGGTGCATGGGTTGTGGGATACACCCCATGTCTTTTGCCGGTTGCGGCAGCACCTTGAGCCGCATCCAGGCGAAATCCTGGCGCCACACTTGCCCCATCGCCTGGGCTGCACACCGTTATTCACCCTTGCGCAGGATCTGGATCAGGCCATCGGGGTTCGCTTTGGCCCAGATCAACCTATTGATCTGCTGGGGTTTTCAATGGGCGCCATCATTGCGCGCACCTGGATTCAGTTGCTGGGGGGGCACCGGCGCACTTGCTGCTTCATTTCACTGGGCAGCCCGCAGCATGGAACCCTTCTGGCGCAACCTTGGCCACGTGTCCTGCTGCCAGGTGTGGCGGATATGAAAATCGGCAGTGCTTTGTTGAGGCGACTTAACGCTGACGTCTCCACCTTGGGCCGCATTGATTGCATGAGCTTCTATTGCCCTGTGGATCTGATGGTGATCCCGGCCTGGACGGGCGTGCTCCCCATTGGCCCCAAGCGAACGCTGCCGGTCTGGAATCATCGTCAGCTGATTCAATCGACGCGCTCGCTGGAGCCGGTCACCGCTCATCTGCTGGAGTGCGCCCAGCGCGGGGCTTAAGAAAACCCCACTCGATGGCTCGCTGTAGTTGTTGTTACTAGTTTGAGGCGGAACATTCCATTCCCATGTGCTTTTCCGCTTCCGCCAGCTTCACGGCGGCTGCTGTGCTGGTCCCAATCGGTCTGTACGGCACTCACATCGCCCGCAGCACGGATCAGAAGGCCTATGTGCCATTGGCGATGACTCCGGCTTTCTTTGGTACGCAGCAGTTCGTTGAAGGTCTGCAGTGGATCTCTATTAACAATGGCGGCCTTGAGCCTCTCGGTACGATCACTGCAAAGGGCTTTCTGTTTTTTGCCTACTGCTTCTGGATGATCTGGATTCCTTTTTGTGCTTACCGCATCAGTCAGGCCACCGAAAGTGAAGCGATGCAGAATCGTTTGAAATGGGTCTGGCTGGTGGCTTCATTGTTGGGAATTGGTTTCTATATTCCTGTGTTATTTCAGCCGGACTTGGTTCAACCGGCAATCACGGCCGGAAGTATTTCCTACAATGTCAATACGGTCTGGCATAATTTTATCAACACCGAGCCTGTTGGTCAGCTGGTGTATTGGGGTTTCATTGTTCTTCCTTTGGTAGCCCTGCGCGATAAGGCCGTGCGCTTATTTGGAGTCATGATCTTTGTGTCAATTTTCCTGACCTGGTTCACCCATGCTATGGCCTTTAATTCGGTGTGGTGCTTCTACTCTGCTGTGCTCTCGGTCATGATCCTCTGGATTATTAACCGCCCTCGACTTAAGAATGTTTGAGCATCATCTTGAACAACTTGTTGAGAGTTCTGTTTTGGCAATTCCCCAGGCCCAAAGGGGCCTGGGGCTCACGATTGCCGTAGGCTTTTCTTTCTCCCTGGCGCACGTGTTCTCGCTGATGGCGAACCGGCTACGGCCACGCCAGATCCTTGTGCACGTGATTCTTGATTCCCTTGTCCTTGGTTCGGCCCTGCTGATCGGTAGCTTTCTCAATCTGTTGATGATTGCGCTTGTGGCTGGTCAGGTGCTTGAGCCCCAGGTGTTCTTCAATGCAATGGCAGGTGCTCTGGCTCCGGGGCTTTTCTATGTGTTGGTGGCAGCTCCTTACATCAGCGATTTGATTGCCATCGTGATCTGGTTCTTGGTTCATCTCAACGTGGTTACCCTCGTGCACCTGCGCTTTGGTCTGCCCTATGAACAGGTGCTGTTGATCACCGCTCCGGGATACATCCTTACTTTGGGGATGGTGGGGCTGGTGTTTCGCCAGAGTTGGCGCCGCAGTTATCTGCGTTTGGCCTCAGCGTTGAAAGACTGAGCTATGGCAGTGTCTGACCATGCCCGCGATCTGGCTAAGCAGAACCGGCGCAATTTCCGCGGGCTGATCTTGACCGTGGTGTTGGTTGTCTTTGGTGCAGCTCTGGTTTTCCTGCCGAGCTCTTGGACGAAACCACTGGATCAAGGTGTTGGCGCCCTGGTGCTCCTTGGCCGTGACCTGTTGTTGGCGCTGCTGCTGATTATTCCGATCGCAGGGATCTATTCACTTGTTAATCAATTTGCTTTCTGGGAGGGATGGCTTGATGGGATCCCCCAACCCTCGGAGGTGTTGGCCAGCGGCAAGAGTGCGGCCAGCCGAAAGGTACGCCGTTTTGTTATCTATCTCGATGGCATTCATCAGCTCGAGCGGGATCACCCTCCCAGGGTCAGCGCGTTCCTCGAAGAACTTCAAGCCCGCCTGCAGCAGGATCACCAGCTTGTTCGAGGCCTTGAAACCTACACCGTGTTTCAGGTCGATCTGGCTGAAGATCATGGCACTGCTTGGTTTTGGCGTCGTCTCTTTGCCTTGCAGGAGCATCACCCCAGTGCGGTGATCTGCCTTTTAGCCAGCGTGCTGGTGCAGGCCAATAATGTCATCAAGGTGGGGATTTCTTCGGATCGCCGTTATGGCCCGATTCTCAACTATGAGCTTGCTTTGAAGATCACATTGCGCTTAGTGGAGGAGGGCTTTGATCCGGCCCATGGTTCTGAACTCGTGCTTCTGGGCTATAGCGGTGGTGGGGAGATGGCTATGGGTGTTGCCGACTATCTCCGCCGCATCTGTGGTGTGCCGGTGCAGATCATTACCTTCTGCGGGGTCTTCAGCGGCAATCAGTGGTTGCTTGATCTCAAAAGGGTCACGATGATCCTGGGCACCGTGGATCCAGTTGCCGCCCTCGGCCAGATCGCTTACCCGGGGCGCCTTGGCATCCTGCCCTTCACGAAGTGGAACCGTGCCCGCCGTTCGGGTCTGGTGCATCGCTCCATGGTCAAGGGCATGACCCACAACGGTGCCAGCGGTCCTTTTTCAGATCGATACCGCAGTGAGGTCGTCGGGCGCATTCTGCAGGTTCTCGACCAACAACAGGGGACTTGATGTCGGTTGAGTGGCTTTAAGGCGCTGCCAGGCGGCCTGGGCTGTGGTTCCCTGAAGCGAAACATCCAGGGGAAGTTCTTTCAGCGCGTGTAGGTAACGATCAATGGCAGGGCCATGGCTTGAAGGCAGCCGCGAACGCAGCTCAGTGGCGCAGCGACTCAGCCGCTCGCGCCATAGGCCACTGATGACGACGGGAAAAAGCTCGCAATGCCCCCAGCTGGCCTGCTGAATCAGGGCGGTGGTGTCAATGCAGTAGCCCAAGGTGCCGTAGCCCCCCAGGCGCAGATGCTGCGCATCGGCGACGGTGTTGTGCACCCAGCCCATCACATCGGTGAGGTCCATCAGCTCCAGGAGCGCTTCGCCCTGCCATGGCTCCCCCTGGTAGCGAACTGTTCCATTACTTCGATCATTTTGCCAAGGGCGATGGAGATCATTTAGCGCTTCCCAGCCGCAGAGCCCTTCAGTGCCTTGATAAAACTGCAAGAGCAATGATGCGTTCTCTCCTTGCAACTCCAGCTCAATGCTGCTGTGGGGCAGCACGGCGTGGATCTCATGGCCATCGCGATCAATCAGTCCGGTGCGCAGGGGTAGGCCGATCGGCACCTGACTCCAGCTGTCATCCTCCTCGCGCAGGCTGGCTCCCAAGCCAAAGCTTGCAACACTTGCGCGGCAGCGGGCTCTGGCCTGCCAGCCGTTCTCTAGGAGTTCAGCCAGCCAGACTCGGCTGCCCGCCCCAGCAGCTGAGCTGGCGTGAAGCGCGCTTGCCGCTTGGTTCAGAGCTCTGGCTACGTCGCCATTGGCCTGACGTTGGCAGGCGTTCTGGCTGTGCCGCAGGCCTACGTTTTGCCACACCAGCCCAGGGGCCAATTGGCTTTCCCGTTTTGGTGGTTCGATTCGATCGGGCGTGCCATGCTGTTGCGCCAGTTTCAGCACATCTGGCCAGGGTGGGATCGGTCCACCCTGATCGCCGCGCCAACGCTTCAGGGCAGTCGGCCCATTGCCGGAAGCTGGCAGCATTCCCGCAAGCTCATCGCCAAGCAGGGCCAGGAGCGCTGGGCTTAGCAGTCCCTGTTCCAGCAGCTGAGCCAGTCCATGAAGCTGTTCTGGTAGCTGGGCTGGTGCCAGCCGCCAGCGGCGCGGCAGCAACCACAGCAAAGGCTGCAAGCGCGGATGCTTCAGATCCACGACCAGACGCCGCAGATAGTCTTCGCGACTAAGGCCGCTCTGCAGCAAGCTGCGCTCGAGTGCAGCTTCGAGGCTGATCAGGTCAACTCCGAGCTGAGTTGAGGTGCTGATCTCCAACAGGTCGTTGCCCATGGCCCTGGATGCCTTCCTGCACTGTGGCCTCTGCATTGCGAATTGGGGAGAACAACTCATGACCTGATCTTTTGCTCCGGGTAGGTTCAAAAACCAACCGCTGCAGGAGCTATGAGCAGTCTTCCCGTTGTTGCCGGTTTTGCCTCAGTCCTTTTGCTCCTGGTGATCAGTTCCCAGCGTTTCTGATCCTTCTAAGGGTGTTGTGTAAGGCACCACGACCAGGAACAAACCCCACCAGGCCAGCACAACCAACGCGACTGGCGCTGTCACCCACCATCGCCCCAGCACAAGCCAGCTCGCCGCAATGGCTGCGATGCCGCTGAGCAATATTGACCAGGGCTGACACCACCAGGGTTTCAGCGACCAGAAACCCTGGGCCATCGTGGGGGAACCTCCTCTACGTCAAGGCTGGCATGGATGCGCGGCTCTGGTTTCCTGCCACCGAACGAAATCGTGATCCTTTGGCGGCGGTGTTGCAGCCGCTGCTGCCGAACTCCGGCCTGGTCCTGGAGGTTGCCAGTGGCAGCGGAGAGCACCTTTGCTATTTCCAGCAGCGCTTTGCGGCTAGCCATCCCCGGTTGCGCTGGCAGGGCAGTGATCCCCTCGAAGAGCACCGCGCCAGCTTGGTGGCGTGGGGCGAGCATCTCAATTTGATGACCATGGAACCTCCGTTGGCGCTTGACGCCACCCGACGTCCCTGGCCAGCTCTGAATCCTGCGCTGATGCTCTGTATCAATATGATTCACATCGCTCCTTGGCAGGCCTGTGAGGGATTGATGGTTGAGGCCAGTGCCCAGCTCTCGCCAGGTGGGCGATTGGTGCTCTACGGCCCCTTTGTTGAGGATGCTGTCCCCACCAGTCCTAGTAATAAAGACTTTGATGCCAGTCTGCGCAACCGCGATGCCCGGTGGGGGTTACGGCGGCTTGAGGAGGTCACAGCCCTGGCTGCTCGCTTTGGTCTTCAACAGGATCGCCGCTGGTCGATGCCGGCCAACAACTTGACAGTGACTTTTAGGCGGCTTGGCTGACGATGCTGCTCCACTGCACCGCTTTGACTTGATCGCGGCGCCAGGAGTGGAACAGCTCTGCTTCGGCCACGGTGCATAGGGGGCATCGATGGATCTGACTTTCCTTCAGCCCCAGTTGGTTTAGCTGCTGGGATGCAGCGATTCGGATGTCCAGTCGGTCCCGTCCGGGCTGAGGGTCATCGAGTACGGCTCCTGCCGCCTGGAGTATCTCGAGGGAGCCGAGCTGTTCGCTGACACTGCGCTTCACCTGATAGTTCTTGCCACTCACGGCAGGCCCAAGGGCCACCTGTAGATGCTCGCGTCGACTGCCTTTGCGCTCCAGTTGCTCGATGGCCTTCTCCAGGATGCCGGCTGCTACTCCGCGCCAGCCGGCATGGCACGCCGCCACCCGGCCGCTGTGCTGATCGGCCAGTAGGGCCGGTGTGCAGTCCGCTCCGGCGACCCAGAGGCTTTGGCCTGGTTGATCACTCACGAGGCCGTCCGCTTCCGGCCAGGGCTCCGACGTCGCCGTACTGGCCTCGATGACGGTGCCGCTATGGATCTGCTTGAGACGGTGCACACTCACACCGGCACTGACGTAACCAACCAGCTCATCTGGCTCACGGCCATGCCATTGGCGCGTGAAGAAGCCGTGTTCAAAGCTCTGCAGTGCATCGCATTGCAGGTAATAGCCGCCGTAGGTGCCAATCCAGGTCCACCCCTGGAGATCGTTGAAGCCCTTATCGGGTCGTGCAAACGGCGACTGCTTTTCAGACATCGGGTAGGTCGCGCAGCAGCCAGAAACCAGCAAAATCGTTCGCTTCTGCGCTGCGCTGTACGGCCAGAAATTGCAACCCTCCGGCCTGCTTCCGAGCTGCAGCGAGGGCTTCGGCGGCGGAGCTGGCCTCTTCTTCCTTGAGATCACTTACCAGCCAGCGATCCTCCATGCCGGCCTCAAGAACCAGCTGACGGCCGCTCACCTCAAGTCGAACCGGCTCGAGTCCGCTGAGCCAGCCGGCAAGAGCTAGAGCACGGCTGCTGCTGAAAAGACGTAGTCCGGGCACCATCGCCTCTCCATCGCATGAGGGCAGAGGCACCAGTCCGCTGAAATCAATGGGCCAATCGGCTGCATCGGCCAGGCTGGCAGCAGGCAAGCTCGCCCAGCCCCAACTGTCGCCGCGTATGGCCTCCGGCAGTGGCAGCGCTACAGGTTGAAGAGCATTTGGCGGTGGTGCAAGTGGACCGCTCATGTGGCCTTCCATTTCCGGATAGACCTGAGCTTCGCGCTGCAGCAACCACTCGATTAGGGCGTAGCAGCGCCGGCTGGGAACCATCTCGATACCTAATTGCTCGGCGGCCCGCTGCACCATTGTGCGCATTGAGTTTCGCCAGCAGCGCAGGCGTTTTGGGACCGCTGCTCCCTCATCGTTGGCTTGCTCAATGGCATCGGTGAGGGCCTGCTTCAGCCACAGGGAGTTGACGCTGCTGGCAGCACAGAATCGCTGCCAGCGGAAGCTCCCGTCACCATTGCTGATCAGAAGCTCCCAGCGCTTCTTGCCGTTCTCGTCAAGCAGGGGACGGGAGTAATAGTCCAACTCCCAGACGTCGGTTGGGACGCTCATCCGGCGTTCTGTTCCTCGACGCGCATCATGTTGCGGGCACGGTTGGCCCGATCCTGGGCCTCAGCCATCAGGGCTTCTTTGCTTACCAGCAGCTCACCGGGCTGATTCTCGAGCAAAGCGGTGTTGAGCCCAATGCGTCCCCGTCCAGGGTCGAGCTCAGTGACCAGCGCCTTCACCTCATCGCCCTGTTGAAAGGCCTCGCGCAGGTCACGCATGGCGCCGCCGGTGACGCAGCTCTGGTGAAGCAGGCCGCTGACGCCGCCGAGATCAACAAAGAAGCCGTAGGGCTTGATGCTGGCTACATGGCCGCTCACGAGTTGGCCGACCTCAAGTTCAGAGAAGCGGGCGGCCAGGGCTGCCTTCTTCTCGGAGAGAACGAGCTTGCGAGTGTCAGGGTTGACCTCCAAGAAGGCTGCCCCGAGGGTCTTACCCACTAGGGCTTCATGGTTCTCACCCTCGTTGAGTTGAGAACGCGGGATGAAGCCCCGAAGGCCTTCGAGATCGCAGGTGCAGCCGCCCCGGTTGAAACCGTTGATTTTGACCTGCACCACTTTTCCATCCTTTTCCAGCTGTCGAACTTTCTCCCATGCCTGTCGCAGGGCAAGAGCGCGACAACTGATGGTCACCATGCCATCGGCATTTTGTTCGCGGGTGACAAGAACCTGAACCTCCATCCCTTTGGGGAAGCGGTTTTTGAGGTCGGTAATCACTCCAAGTCCACATTCGCTCTTGGGCATGAAACCCGGCGCTTTACCGCCGATGTCCACATAGATCCCATCGCTTTCGTGCTCGATGACCTTGCCGGTGACCACGTCACCTGTGGCTCCGATCGGCTCGTTCTCATCCAGGGCTGCCAGGAAAGCTTCTTCGTCGAAATCAAAGTCATCCACTTGGCGATTCTTCGTTTGCTCTGCCCTCTGCTGCTGAGGGGGAGCTTGGCGGCGCCGCTCCTGATCCGCTGGCCCAAGCAGATCAGCCATCGTCATGCCCGCCATCGGGTCGGCAGCCTCGAGATCGCCTGCACTGGGACGAGCAGCTTGCTTGGGCCCGTCTAGGCGTGGCTGGGAGGCCGCCTCGGTTTGCCTTCGTTCCTCTGCTGCGCGCTGCCGGCGCTCCTCTTCTTCCTTTTTATTGATCGCCAGGATGGCAAGGGGCTTCTGCAGGGACCCCGGTGAAAAGGGCTTGTTGGGGCTGTCGCTGCCGGGGCCGCTCATGACCTGATTCATGCGATTTCACACTGTAGGCAGCATTCCCATGCTTGAGCTGTGTTTCCAAGGCGACTTGATCATCTGTCCTGGCCAGTGCTCGAGCGCTGGGCCGGCCTGCCCGGGGCTACAGCTGTGCTGCCGATAGGTGCGGTGGAGCAGCACGGACCACACCTTCCCCTGGGCACCGACTATCTCTTTGCTGAAGCGGTTCTTGACCGCGTTCTCAAACGCTTGCCCCCGGAGTTGCCACTCGCCCGTCTCCCCGTGCTGAGTTATGGCTTCTCGCCGGAGCATTTGGGCTTTCCCGGCACGGTCACTTTGTCGGCCGAGACGCTGCTGGCCCAGCTCGAAGCAGTCGGGGCGGCCCTTTCGGAGGCGGGCGTGCGTCGATTAGTACTTTTTAACGCTCACGGCGGTCAGATCGCTTTGCTGCAGGTCGCAGCGCGGCAGCTGCAGCAGCGTTTGCCCGCTCTTGCAGTGTTGCCCTGGTTTCTCTGGAGTGGTCCACCTGGGGTGATCGATCAAATCCCTGAACCTGAGCGAAGCCAGGGCCTTCATGCTGGCCGGTTGGAGACCAGTCTGATGTTGGCTCTTCATCCTGAGCTGGTCGGACCGCTGCCCTCTCCAGAGCCGTTGCCACAGCCTCCCGCTGGCCTCTCACTGGAGGGCACTGTTCCCAGCGCCTGGCGCACCCGCACCATCAGTCAGAACGGGGTCGTAGGTGATCCTGCTGGGGCGACGGCCGAAGAGGGGGAAGCGCTTCTAGAAGGGCTAGTCAAGGGTTGGTGTGAGCTCTTCCAGACTTTGGTGGACTCAAACTGGCCCCATCATTCGGCTTGCATCGGTACAGTGCAGCGTCAATAACTCTCCGCGCAGCTGTAATGGCCTCCTCCGTTCTGGATTCCTGCGTCGACGGCACTCCTGCCCTCGAGGTAGAGCTGCCTGATTTCACAACGGAGGCCTACAAGTCCGCCTACAGCCGTATTAACGCCATTGTGATCGAGGGGGAGCAGGAGGCTCATGACAACTACATCTCCCTAGGCACCTTGATTCCCGAGCAGGCCGATGAGTTGGCCGGTCTGGCTCGCATGGAGATGAAGCATATGAAAGGTTTCCAGGCTTGTGGCCGCAATCTGAGCGTCGAGCCGGACATGGTTTTCGCTAAGACCTTTTTCTCTGATCTGCACGGAAATTTCCGTACGGCGCTTGATCAGAACAAAGTCGTCACCTGTCTGGTCATTCAGGCGCTGATGATCGAAGCCTTCGCCATCGCCGCTTATCACATCTATATCCCTGTTGCTGATCCCTTCGCCCGCAAGATCACCGAGGGTGTGGTCAAGGATGAGTACACCCACCTCAATTACGGCCAGGAATGGCTCAAGGCCAATTTCGATGCTTCCCGTGAGGAGATCGAGCAGGCCAACCGTGAGAACCTGCCCATCATCCGACGCATGCTCGAAGAGGTGGCTGACGATGCGGCCGTTTTGAAGATGGAGAAGGAAAGCCTGATTGAGGACTTCCTGATTGCTTATCAGGAAGCACTTATGGAAATCGGCTTTGGTCCGCGCGATCTCGCAAGAATGAGTGCAGCTGCGCTAGCGGTCTGAGCTTGGCTCCGTCCTGCTCGGTGTCGTGGGACACTTTTTGAATCTCTTTGCTCCCGGTGATTGCTCCCGGGCGTAGTGCTTAAGGCATGTTCGGTCTGATCGGTCACTCCAGCAGCTTTCGTGATGCGCGCATCACGGCCCGTGACCTCGGATACGAGGATCTGGCAGACGGCGAGCTTGATCTTTGGTGCAGTGCTCCTCCGCAGCTGGTTGAGACCTTTGAAGTGACCAGCAATACCGGCAAGGTGATCGAAGGCACTTACATCGATTCCTGTTTTGTGCCGGAGATGCTGAGTCGCTTCAAGACAGCCACTCGCAAGGTGCAGAACGCCATGGAGCTGGCTCAGAAGCGGGGCATCAACATCACAGCCCTGGGCGGCTTTACCTCGATCATTTTCGAGAATTTCAGCCTGGCCAAGTTCCAGCAGATCCGCTCGACCCTCTTGCAGTGGGACAAGTTCACGACGGGCAACACCCATACCGCCTGGGTGATTTGTCGTCAGGTCGAGCAGAACGCCCCACGCCTGGGCATTGACCTTTCAACCGCCAAGGTGGCTGTGGTGGGAGCAACCGGAGATATTGGCAGTGCTGTCTGCCGCTGGATGGCGAATCGCACCAATGTTGGTGAGCTCTTACTCGTGGCGCGCCAACAGCAGCGCCTTGAGTCTCTTCAGCAGGAACTTGGCGGTGGGCGCATCCTTGGTCTTGACGATGCCCTGCCGCAAGCTGATGTGGTGGTCTGGGTGGCCTCTCTTCCCCAAACCCTGAGTCTTGACGGTATGGCTTTGCGCAAGCCCTGCCTGATGATTGACGGTGGTTACCCCAAGAACCTTGACAGCAAGGTGATGGCTGAACACGTCACCGTGCTCAAAGGGGGAATCGTTGAATTTGCGCGGGACATTGGCTGGCAGATGATGGCTGTGGCTGATATGGCCAATCCGCGCCGTCAGCTGTTCGCTTGCTTCGCTGAAGCGATGTTGCTGGAGTTCGAGGGCTGGCACACCAACTTCAGCTGGGGTCGCAACAACATCACCCTTGAGGCCATGGAGCAGATCGGAGCAGCCTCCCTGCGCCATGGGTTCTCCGCCCTAGGCCTTGGTCCTTCTTCTTCGCCTGCGGCCCCTGTTGCCGCCTGATCTTCCATGGCTACCCGCCGCATCCTGCTGGACTTTGAAAAGCCTCTGGTGGATCTGGAGGAGCAGATCG
>CAJWXK010000003.1 GCA_913048995.1 uncultured Synechococcus sp.
CCTACGCCTTCTCAACGGAGAATTGGTCGCGGCCGGGTGAGGAGGTCAGCTTCTTGATGACCTTGTTCGAGCAGGTGTTGGCGCGCGAGCTTGAGGCGCTGCAGCAGGAGCAGGTTCGTATTCGTTTTCTGGGGGATCTCTCGGCTTTGCCTGATGGCCTGCAGTCGCTGATCGCCCAGGCCACCGAGCGCTCCGCCTCCAATGTCGGGATCCATTTCAATGTCTGCACCAACTACGGCAGCCGCAGCGAGCTTGTGCAAGCAACCCGTGCCCTGGCAAGGCGGGTACAGGCCGGTGAGTTAGATCCTGAGGCCATTGATGAGAACCTGCTGGCTGCTGAATTGCATACCGCCGGTGAGGTGGATCCTGACCTCCTCATCCGCACCAGCGGTGAGCACCGCCTCAGCAACTTTTTGCTTTGGCAGCTGGCCTACGCGGAGCTGCATGTGACCGATGTGCTTTGGCCTGATTTTGATGCTGACGCCCTCACCCTGGCGCTGCAGGATTATCAAGGTCGTCAGCGCCGCTTTGGCGGGGTGGAGGAGAGCTGATGAGCTCAGAGATGAATTCGGTGCTTGAGCGCTACGACTGGAGTCTGGAGGAGATCGAGGCTCTGCTTGAACTGCCGCTGGTCGACCTGCTCTGGAGGGCGCAGCAAGTGCACCGGGAGGCTCATCCCGGCGGCTATCACGTTCAGCTGGCGTCGCTGTTAAGCGTCAAAACTGGCGGTTGCGAGGAGGACTGCGCCTATTGCCCTCAGTCGTTGCATCACAGCAGTGATGTGACTGGCCAGCCTGAACTGCAGCTGCAGGTCGATGGGGTGCTCGAGCGAGCTCGAGCTGCGCGCCAGGCCGGTGCCCACCGTTTCTGCATGGGGTGGGCTTGGCGTGAGATCCGTGAGGGGGCTCCCTTTGAGGCGATGCTGCAGATGGTTCGTGGCGTGCGCGAGCTGGGCATGGAAGCCTGCGTCACCGCCGGCATGCTCACCGAATCCCAGGCAGAACGGCTCTCTGAAGCAGGCTTGACCTCCTACAACCACAACCTCGATACCAGCCCGGAGCATTACGACCGGATCATCACCACTCGCACCTATCAAGAAAGATTGGAGACGCTGCAGCGAGCTCGTGATGCGGGTATCAGCCTCTGCTGCGGCGGCATCATCGGTATGGGGGAATCACGGCGCGACCGTGCCTCTCTCTTGCAGGTTCTGGCAGGACTGAACCCACATCCGGAGAGCGTACCGATCAATGGCTTGGTGGCTGTGGAGGGTACGCCGCTCGAAGGCCAGGAGCCTTGGCAACCCCTGGAACTGGTACGCATGGTGGCTGTGGCCAGAATCCTGATGCCCAAGGCTCGGGTTCGCCTCAGTGCTGGCCGTGAGCGACTGACCCAAGAAGCTCAGATTCTTTGCCTGCTGGCCGGTGCCGATTCGATCTTCTATGGCGATAGTTTGCTGACCACCAGTAACCCAGCGGTGCAGGCCGATCAGGCCTTGCTGGCCGCTGCTGGGGTGGCCAGCAGCCTTGAGGCATCAGCAGCAGCCTGATGGACAGCGGTTCGCCGCAGCTGGTGGCGGCCTTCTACCGCTTTGCGCCCCTGGAGGCTTTAGGGCCTCTGCGCGCTGAGCTGCAGCAGCTCGGCACGCAGCACCAGGTGTTGGGCACGGTGTTGTTGGCTGAGGAAGGGGTGAACGGCACGGTCTGTGGTCCTGAGGCGGGAGTGGAGGCCTTGCTGGCGCGGTTGCGTTCTGAGCCTGGTCTGGAACCTCTGCAGGAGAAGCGCAGCTGGTGCGAGGAACCCTGTTTTCTGCGTTTCAAGGTGCGGCTGAAGCAGGAAATCGTGACCATGGGTCTCGCTGAGGTGGATCCCACGGCGCAGGTGGGGACCTATGTGCCACCGGAGCAGTGGAATGCATTGATCGCTGACCCGACCACATTGGTCATCGATACCCGCAACCGCTACGAGGTGGGTGTGGGCAGCTTTGACGGTGCGATTGACCCTGGCACCGAGAGCTTTCGGGAGTTCCCCCATTGGGCTGCTGAGCAGTTGCGACCGTTAATGCAGGAGCGTGGAGCGACGAAGTTGGCACTGTTCTGTACCGGTGGCATTCGCTGTGAGAAGGCCACGGCTCATTTGCTGCAGCAGGGTTTTGATCAGGTTCATCATTTAGAAGGTGGCATCCTGCGCTATCTCGAGCAGGTGCCACAGGTCCAGAGTCGCTGGCAGGGGGAGTGCTTTGTTTTTGATCGCCGGGTGGCCCTTAATCATCAGCTTGAACCTGGTGAGCATCGGCTTTGCCACGCCTGCGGGCTGCCGCTGACACCTCAAGAGTGCCAGCTGCCCAGCTATGTGAAGGGTGTGAGTTGCCTGCACTGCATTGATCGCTTCAGCGATGAAGATCGACAACGCTTCACCCAACGCCAGCAACAGCTCGAGCGTGGAGATATCTGGACTTAGTACTCAAAAGTAGTGCGGCGAATCGGCTGTGGAGAGATCAGTGCTCCATTGCCTATCTTTTTCCTTGACCACACGGGCTGCAGCAAAGCTCAGGTCTGCTTGTTTTTGCCTAGAGCAGCACCCAGTATCTGAAATTGTCGCGGTTGTTCCTGTTGGGAGAGATTGAAATGCGTGGCTGCCTTCTGCTGCCTTTTTGGATTTATTCAGACGAAGCCTGCCGAAGATCGAGCGGATGCCCTTTGCCTGGCAAGCTCTTAAGCGCTTTACCAATCCTTTAAGTCTCCTTTGCCTGATTTTGACTGGTTCATAATCCCGGCATTAAAATATTTTTACCTAATGCTATCCAGGTCACAACTTGTTCTGATTAGTTTTTAGGCTCGATTTCGTCAAGTCCAAAAGCCTCAGCCCACACTGTTTGATTGCACCTCAGATGTCTCTCAGCTACACAGTCGGTGAAGCCTGCGCTCCAGTGGCGCTCAAGGCCGGGCAGTCTTTGATGCTCCCAAGCTCGCCTAAAGAGTCTGCAAGCTGCCTTGAAGTGATTGAAGGGTTTGCCAGGCTGTATTGGACTGGGGAGGGCCCCGGCGACATAACACTTGCTTTTTTGCAGGCAGGTGATCATGTTCCTGCTCGCCATTTATGTGGTGGAGGGATCTGTATTGAAGCGCTAACGCCACTTTCCCTGAGCCTGGAGGGATTTATAGATCGTGATCTAGAGATGGATGTCGTGTCTGATTGGACCTTCCAGCTCTTGCGTATTCATCACCTTGGATCTGCGGAAAATCGCTTAAATGGCTTGTTCATACTGCTGGTGAATCGTCTTGGCAGGCGCTGTGGCGATTGGTGTTCACTACCGTTCTCACTGAGTCATGATCGAATTGGTGAATTAATAGGCACAACACGTGTGACGTCAACACGTTTAATTTCAAAGCTTCGACATGGTCAAATGCTTAATGCATCGTTTAGGGGCGGTCAATCGCAATTTTCTGCATCACTCATTGAATGTGAGTCGATGGCGAGTTGATGAGCCATGACCAGCTTTGCTAGCGCCAAGATCTTTGTATTGGGAAGTGGTCTGCCACAGGGTCGCAGAGGTTGATTTGTGTTGCTTCATTGGCTCCAAAGCTGGCTGAGCCAGCTCCATATGCTTTGACTGCTGGGAGAAAGCCCTGGTTACTGCAGCGCCTACCTGAGTTTTGGGCTGTGCTGTCTCCCTGTCTCCCCTAGTGGTCAGACTGGTTTGAGCCATTTCTGTGCTCTCTCCACCATTGAACCGTTGTTCTGACCCGGTGCTTGCTCTGCTTCATTGGTCGCATCTCAGCCATGGTTTGGCTTTAGGGCGCTGGGCATGATCCACTACAGCTTCCGCCGTTGTCCCTATGCGATTCGGGCTCGTTTGGCCCTGCTCCAAGCGGGGTTGCATCCGCAACTGCGCGAGGTGGATCTCAAGTGCAAACCGCCAGAATTGCTATCAGCCTCATCCAAGGGCACGGTACCGGTAATGGTCAGTCGTGATGGCTTCGTCATCGACGAGAGTCTGGAGCTGATGCGGTGGGCGTTGGGTCAGCGTGATCCTGACGGCTGGCTTGAGAGTGATGGTTCTCCTGAGGTTGAAGCTCTACTTGCTCAGAACGATGGTCCCTTCAAGCACCATCTCGATCGCTTCCGCTATCCCGACCGCTATGACAACACCAATGGCGCGGACCACCGTGAGAAGGCCCTCGAGATCCTGAGGCAGTGGAATCAGCGATTGGAGCATTACCCATGGTTGTTGGGTTCGCGCCCGTCCCTTGTGGACATGGCCCTGCTGCCGTTTGTACGGCAATTCCGCCACAGCGATCCTGAGGGATTTGATGCCGAGTTGGATTTGCAGCCGCTGCAGCGCTGGGTGCAACGCTTCCTCTCCTCACAGGCCCTTTCTGTGGTGATGGAATGGCCTTGGGCGTCGCGCCAGCGCTGGAACTCTCCCAGTTGGCTGTACCACCTGGCGCTGACGGATGAGTGGCAGCAGGCCAAGCGTCAGGGAAGCTATGAACGCTCAACGCGGGGTCGTTCTCTGCAAGAGGAGGGCTTCATTCACCTCAGCAGCGCCCATCAACTGGATGCCACGTATAAGCGCTTCTACAGCGACCTCGGCCAGGTGGTGTTGCTCACCATCGACCCCAATCAACTGCCTGTTAATCAGCTCAAGCATGAGCCTATCCCCAGTGGTGAAACTTTTCCCCACCTCTACGCTCCGCTTCCGCTGACGGCTGTGCTGGCTGCTGATCGCTACCGGAGCGCGCCATGAGGCTCACCCTTGACCAGATTGAAGAGCAGGCGTCGGCCAGGCAGCTTCTGTTGCGTCTTCAGCTTGGTGGTGCTGGTCCCTTGAAAACTCTGCGTGTGGTTGTGGCCCGCCGCAGCGGCGAGCAGAGCCTGGATCTGCTCGGTGAACTCAAGGGTTGGTGCACACCCCAGCGCGAGGGCCTGCGGCTTGACACGATGCGGGTTCAAGGTATAGACACCCATGATGTGGGTCTGTTGATCTGGGCGGCCACCTTTGCTTGGGCTCTAGAGACCACCCCTTGCCGTGTGGCCTGGCTCCTGGCCATTCGTGATGACCCCCAGCAGCACCGCCGACTGGTGCGTTATTTCAAGCAATTGGGATTTAGATCAAAGCGGGAGCTTGGTGCGGCGGTCTGGGATTTGCCGCGGCGCCTGATCTGGGGTGGCTCGGGCCTGCTGATGGAGGGTGATTGCGCCGAGGGGCTGATGCGCTGCGGGCGCAGGCTTCAGCTGCGGTGATAAGGACTCCCTTGCAGGATTGTGCTTGCTCGGTAGAGCTGCTCCATCAGCACTAGGCGCGCGAGCTCATGGGGCAAGGTCAGAGCTGAGAGCGACAGCAGGAGATCGGCTTGCTGCCGCAGGGTTGTGGCGTGGCCATCGGCCCCTCCGATCACCAGCGCGACCCGATCGGAAGTCCAGCTGCTGAGCAGTTCTGCGAACTTCAATGAATCCAGTGTTTGGCCCTCCTCGCTGAGCAGCACCAGCCGTTCGCCGGGTTTTCTGGCCTGGCGTACCGCCTCGGCTTCCTTGGCCTGGGTGCTGTCTTTGAGCTCTACGACCTCAAGTCCGGGAAGCCGCTTGGCGTAAAACGCCACTCCTTCCGCCAACCAGGACCGTTTGAGCTTGCCAATCGTCAGCACCCGGATGCGATTGGGTTGCAGCAGGGCCATGACCAATCTCAGCATCACGGATCACCGCTAGCACCACGCCAAAAAGAAGGTCAGTGGATCCTCGGGGGCAATCAGACCGCCTGACCAAAATCAGCATGAATGCCTAATGCGGCAGAACGGTGGCCATGGCTACCTTTTGATCTCTGTGGTCGTCACACGCTCCACCCCGTTCAAGCCATTTGGTGTCTGGCCCGCGTTGTTTGGGAGGGCCAGCACTCCACTATCCCTTCGCGCTGCTATCTGTGCTGTTCTGGTTCACCTCACTGCTGCGTCGCTGGTCTGAAGCCGTCAATGCTGAGGTGGGTCCCAATGCCGCCATGCACGATGTGATTCGTGATGGGATTTACCCACGCAATGCCCGCTGAGGTCTTTCTTCAGCCGGCAGCGTGATAGCTGCTGCGCACGAGCGGACCGCTGCGCACATCAGCAAATCCAAGCTCACCTGCGATCCTGCCGAGCTGCTCAAATTCATCAGGGTGCCAGTAGCGAGCAACAGGAATGTGGGCCAGTGATGGCCTCAGGTACTGCCCCAGGGTCAGCCGCTGGCAGTCCACGCTCCGCAGCGCCTGCATGGTCGCCACCACCTCATCGAAGCTTTCCCCCAGACCAAGCATCAGTCCTGATTTGGTTGGGATCGATGGTGCAAGCTCTCTAGAGGCAGCCAGTAGTCCTAAAGAGTGCTTCCAACTGGCACCGCGTCGAACTTCTCCTTGCAGACGCTCGACGGTTTCCAGGTTGTGGTTAAAGCACACGGGTTGCGCATCGAGCACCGTCTGTAGGCGCCGGCGTTGAGCGTTGAGCCCAGCGCTTTCATCACGGTGTCCGCCCCAGAAGTCAGGGGTGAGCACCTCGATTCCGATCAGGGGGTTGCGGCCTCGGATGGCCGCCATGGCGTTGGTGAAGAGGCTGGCGCCATGGTCGCTCTGGTCGTCGCGGGCCACAGCGGTAAGTACCACGTAGCGCAGCTTCAGTGTCTCAACCGCCTCGGCGACCCGCTCAGCCTCGAGGGGGTCGAGGGCGACGGGGGCCTGGCCTTTCTCCACCTGGCAGAAGGCGCAGCTGCGGGTGCAAATCGGTCCCCCCAAAAGGAAGGTGGCGGTGCCGGCGGCATAGCACTCACCTCGGTTGGGACAGCGCCCCTCCTCGCAGATGGTGTGCAGCCGTTGCTGTTTGACAACGCCCTGCACTGCTTCCAGCTCGCTGGCGTTGCCGATTGGTCGGCGCAGCCATTCCGGCAGCCGCTCCGTAGGAGCGATGGAGCTGTAGCGGGTGGAGCGGATCACGAGACCTGTTTCACTCCACAGTCCTACGACCTTCCAGGGCTCGGGCGAGGGTGACATCGTCGGCGTATTCCAGTTCACTGCCCATCGGCAGGCCGTAGGCGATGCGACTGACCTGGCAGAAGGATTTGAGCAAACGGGCCAGATAGAGGCTGGTGGTGTCACCCTCGACACTGGGGGTCAGCGCCAGGATCACCTCTTGCACATTCTCTGGATCAAGCCGCTGCAGCAATTGCTGGATCGATAAGGCCTCTGGGCCGATTCCATCCATCGGCGAGATCAGGCCGCCGAGCACGTGATAGCTGCCTTTGAATTCACGGGTGCGTTCTAGAGCCAGCAGGTCCCGTGAGTCGGCTACCACGCAGATCACTCCGATGTTGCGCTCGGGGTTGCGGCAGATGTCGCAGAGCGGGTCTGCGGAAAGGTGACCGCAGCGCTGGCACTGTCCCACCTGTTGCCGCGCCGCGAGCAGGGCATCAGCGAACGCGCGGCTCTGCTCCTCAGGCTGGCGCAGCAGATGCAAAGCCAGGCGCTGGGCTGTGCGCGGACCGATGCCAGGCAGCCGTTCAAACTGCTCGATCAGCCTGGCTAGGGGGCGGGTGAAGACAGTCAGCGCCGTGCTCAAGCTGGCCGGAATCTAGGCAGGCCATCACGCCACAATGGTGCGCACTTGGGCCGAGTTCTTCCGTGGCACTTTCTCGCCTCTCTCGCTGGCTGCGAGCACTCCTGCCCCTGTTGCTGGCGGTGTTGTTGGTGAGCTGCTCAGCTTCTGCCGCAGGCTTGCAGCGTTTCAGCAGCCCTGATGGGCGTTACGCCTTTCTCTACCCCATGGGCTGGAATCGCGTGTCTGTCTCTAATGGTCCTGAGGTCGTGTTTCACGATCTGATCAACAGTGACGAGACGCTCAGCTTGGTGATTGCTCCGGTTGATCCGCAGAAAAAGTTGGAGGATTTAGGCAGTGTTGTCGCTGTAGGTGAGAAGCTGCGCAGCACTGTGATTGCCCCTCCGGGCAGCGGTCGCGAGGCCGAACTGGTGGAAGCCAGTGAACGCGAGGATCTGGGCCGCACCTTCTACGACCTGGAGTATGAGGTGCACCTGGCCGATCGCGACCGTCATGAGCTCGCCACGGTGGTGGCTGATAAGGGCCAGCTCTACACCCTGGCGGCCAGCACCAATGAAGCCCGCTGGGACAAAGTGGAAGCCATGTTCCATCAGGTGATCAGTTCGTTCACCTTGAATTACTGAAATCTGGTCAGAACTTTGTCTTGGAAAATCAGTGCTGAGGTTCATCAATTCTGAATCTGCCTTGATGTGTTGATTTGGTCATGGCATTTGCGAAGTGATGTGTAATTTTGTTTGCTCTGCTCGGTTCAGGCCCAATTCAACTGCTTGTCACTTTTGATCCTTTGCCCTGTTCCAGAATCTTGCCTGAGTATTGCCAGATGAGCTGACCACGCTAGTGTCGGTCGACAAAAAGGCTGGACATTGTCCCCCAATGGCTTATTACCTGTTCTTTATCGCCGTTCTTCTGATTGCTCTGATTTGTGGTCTCGCTTCTCGTGTTGTGGCTGAGAAATACTGGATGTGATTGTTTAAAAGCTTTTGACATGGTCCAGCTGATTGTTGGTTAAGACGTTGTCTTTTCTTTTGGTTGGTTCAATGCTCTCTTGGTAGTCAGCCTGGATTGGTTTGTACCGTATCTAGGCCTTCCTGTTGGTGAGGTCGTGCCCAACCAAGCTTGCAAGTGTTGTTAGATATTTATTCATGTTGGCTGGATGAATGGCAGTGGGCGTTCCCAGTTCGTTGAACTTTCTGGTGGTTGGTGGTGGCCTTGGTGGTGCGCTGCTGGCGCTGCATTTGGCAGAAGCCGGCGCCCAGGTGGAGCTGGCCGGCGGACCAATGTCGGCTGGCGCAACTGGTTGGAGCTACGGCGGAGTGCCCTGGTGGGGTGTGGGCAGTGATGAGCTCGGACAGCTGTTGGCCACTGCCCCTTCCCATTGGCACGCTTTGCAAGATCGCTGTGGTGATTTAGGTGTCAACAGCTGCAATCTCTGGCTGCATTGGTCTGAGCTCGATTCCTCCGCTGCTGTGGCAGCTGCTCGAGCTGCTTTAGACGCGTTACCGCAGCAACCGCGGCTTGAACATCTCAGCGCTGAAGACCTATGGAGCGCTGAACCACTCTGTCAAGGAGCTGCGCTGGGCGGAGCCATACAGATGCCCTACTTGAGAGTGGATCCTGATGGCTTTCAGCGCGGGATCGATCAAGCCTTGCAGCGCTTGGGCGTGACTCGGTTGCCACCGCTTGATGCGGCATCACTGAGCCAACGGCTCGAGTATGTCGATGCAGCTGTGCTCTGCGCAGGTGCCTTGTCGGCGCCTCTGCTGCAGCAACTTGATCTGCCCCGGCCATCAGTGTTGCGCTTTAGCTGGGCTGGCGTCCTTCAAATCGAGCGCCTGCAGCTGACGAGCAAGACAATCATCATGCCGCTCCTGGGGCAGCGGCGTCAGCGGCAGCTTGCCGATGCCGGCCAGGCACTGGTGCTGGATCCCGGCATCTGCCCAGGACCTGGTGGCGGGATCTTGATCGGACAGACCTCATGGTTTGACCAGTCCTTGGAGCATTCACCTGAGCCACAGGCGGAGCAGCAGCGCTTGATGGCCGCTGGTCAAGGCTTGTTGCCTCAACTCCCCTCTGCAGCTTGTTCAGCGGCAAGGCTTCATCAGCGGCCCGTGGCCTACACCACTGATCTCTTGCCACTGATGGGTCCGCTTCCGGAGTGCAGCAAGCTTCACCTGTTTACTGGCTTCAGTGTTGCTTTTGTTCAAGCGCCGGTGCTGGCTCCCTTGATGGCGCAAGCGCTCTTGACGGGTGACTGGAAGCCGCTCAGCTGCTTTGGTTTGCTGAATAGGTGAGCGCAGGGGTGAATGGTGCTGCCGGATTACGCGGGACTGGAAGCAGTTCACGCAGCAGCTGGGCGTAGGTGATGTTGACGTCAACCGTTGCGTCAAGCCGCCGTACCAGGCTGCTGATTAGGCGCTCTTGGGTGATTGAGAGATCCAATTCACTCGACAACCCTGTCTGATAGCGCAGGCGAACATCGCGGAAGGCCTCCATTGCCGCAGCCACACCGCGCCGCGCTGAGGCCAGCTTGGCCAGGCTCGCTTCGTGGTTAAAAAACGCACTTTCGAGACGAAGTCGAATCGCATTGCGTCGCGTCGCGTAATCCTGAGCGCTGGCTTGTGAGCGCTGATCAAGGGCGCGGGCTCGTCCGGCTGTAGTGCCCGCATCAAACAGCAGCCAGGTGATACTGAGTCCCAGGGACCAGTCGTAGCCACTGTTATTGAACACCGTGTTGATGGGGCTGCCGCAGCAGCCGCCGTTTTTACCGATGACGTTGTACATCTGCTCGTTGACGCCGTAGGTCCCGGCATTGGCGAATAGTGAGAGCTTTGGCAGCAGATCGGCGGCTACCGCATCACTGCGTCGCGCCAAAGCATTGCGGGCGGCCAGAATCGCCTCCAGTTCCGGATTGCCTCGGTAGGCCGCCAGCAGACTGGCTTCCAAATCCAGGGGCCAGGCAGGCATCGGCTCAATTGGATCGGCTGTCGTCACGCTGATTTGTGGATCGACGTTGAGGACCACGCTGAGGGCACGCCTGGCGATGGCCCGGTCCGCCATGGCCTGGATCAGTGCTTCTTGATCGCTCGCTTCAATGGCGCGGCGGCGCATCACATCAAGGCGTGGCACTAGACCTGCTCGCTGAAGATCGAGCGTGTCCTGCAGAATCATTAGATCGTTCTGCACCGCGGCATCTTGAATGCGGACGTTCTGATCAGCCTGCTGAAGTCGGTAATACGCCTCACTGACGTCGAGCTGCAGTCGCCTCAGCTGGTTGGCGTAGAGGCTTCGTTGCTCCTGAAGCTTGGATCGGGACGCTTCCACCCGTGGAGTTCGCGCAAAATCAAGTAGTGCGTAGTCCAGTTGCAACCCGGCATCGCCAGCATTTTCGACTTGATTGAAGTAGGCGCCGCCACCTGCCGGGGTATAGAAGGGGCCATCGGTGGCTTTGCCAGAAGCAGCTCTGAGCCCGTTTTTGGATAGTGCTGGCACCTTGTTCAGGCTGTTGTTGCCTGTGGGGACGTTGATGTTGTTGCTGGCCTTGCCGGTGCTGCCCTCGGCGTAAGCGCTGATCTGTGGCCAGTAGGTGCCGAGCGCGGCCTGCAGTTCAGACAGGGCTGCGGCGACGCGCAGGCGTTGGCTTTGCAGCCCAGGATTGTTGGCCACAGCAATCTGCAGGGCACGCTTGAGGCTCACCGACTCAATCACTCCGGGTTTGAGCTCAGTCGCATCGGGCAACTCCAGAGGAGTTGGGGAGCCAGGTTCTGGGCTCAGAGCCGAGCTGGCAGCGGCATTGGGCTTCAGCAGTGACTTGGGGAGAGGTTGCGCTGGAGCGAAGCGTTCAGTGGTTGGCTCCGGTTCAGCCGGGATTAGCGCGTCAAGGGCGCGGAGCTGGAGGTCCAGTTGGCGCCAGCTCTGCTCCAGTCGCTGCACGCCCCCATCGATTTCGTCATTCTCAAGCAGCTGCTGAGCCTTGGAGGCTGGCTGATCAACGAAGCTGAGCGCCAGCGCGACGGCTGCCCACCGCATCAGGCAAAGCCAGCGCTGCTGCAACACTCTGCCTTTGAGAAATCTGGCGCAGTTTGGCCCCACTTGGCTTTTTCTGCCCGGAGTGAGTCGCCGGATCCCAATGCTGGAGCAGGCCAAATCAAAATTTGTGCAGCGATTCGCCCACCAGCGTGATCGCATCGTTTCGGCCTGGGCCGGATTGAGTGATCACAGCCAGGTGGGGGTGACGCTGGTGGGAGTGAGTGGTGTGCTCGCTCTTTGGGCCCTGTTCTGGCCAGTGCCAACAGAGGTCAGGGGTCATGGGGTGCTCATCTACCCCGATAACGCTGGCGTTCTCAATGCCCGCGTTGATGGCCAGGTGCTGAAGGTCAAGACGCAGGTGGGTGATTCAGTCCGTCAGGGTCAGGTATTGATGACCCTCTATTTGCCTGTTCTTGAGCGTCAGTTGCAGCAGCAACGCGGCAACTTGGCCCAGCTGGAGGTGATCAACGACGATCTCAACCAGCGCGATGCGATGCGCTTAGGGACCGAAAAGACTGCTCTTGATGTCACCCTCGCCAAGTTGGATGACGACGTACGCCGCTATAGCGCTCTGCAGAACACCTTCTCCGCGAAGCTCAGCAACCTGGAGTGGCTAAGCCAGCGTCAAGTGGTGGCTCCGCTTTCCCGTGCTGTGGTCTCAGTGCAGCAGGGATTCACTGACACGAGCGTCAACCTTGATGACGTCAAGATCAATCGCAAGCAGGTCCTCACTGACTATCAGCAGGTGAAGCTGACGATTGAAACCGAGGCCCTCAAGCGTCAGTTCCGCATTGATGATCTCCGGCGTCAGATCGCAGTGACAGAAGCACAGATTGAATTTGACGGCACTGTGGTGGCCGGCCGTGATGGCCATGTTCTCGACCTGCAGGTCATCCCTGGTCAGACGGTGAAACTGCGGGATCGTCTTGGAACCATTGGCAATGTTGCGAACACCACAACTAAGGCGCCGGATCTCAAAGCAGTCGCCTATTACTCACCGGCTGATGCTCGCCGTTTGCCTCTTGGCTTGCCGGTGGAAGTCGTGCCGCAGTGGAAGCAGCGGGGCCGTTTTGGCGGCATCGTTGGCAAGGTGAGCAGCGTGCTCACCTTGCCCTCCACCGAGGAGGATGTGGCGACCACCACTGGGAACCCCGAGCTGGCCAAGGCTCTCACCAAAGACGGCCCGGTGATGCGCGCAGAGATCGAACTGGAGCGAGATGTCAACAGCCTTGATGGCTACCGCTGGACACTCTCTTGGGGGAGTGGAGTCTTCCCAATCCGTGAAGGCCTGACAGCAACCTCCCACGCATATGTTGAATGGCGATCACCGTTGAGTTACGTCATTCCTGGTCTGCGCTCACTGACTGGTGGCTACCGCACGTTGCGGCTGGATCGTCTCTGGAATCGATCGTTCCTGCAGCAGCCCGACACGATTGAATGAACCCATGGCCCGTCCGCGCCTGATCCGTAATGCACTGCTACGCCGTGAGCTGCCCTGGCTGGTGGCTGATGTAGTGCTGCTTTTGATTTTGTTCAATGCCAATGCCCCCGAGCTTTGGTTTTGGCTGGTGGTGCTGCTGGTGATCTTGGGCTATCGCTTTGAACGCTGGTGGTCGTCGCGGCCCCAGGCCTGAATTCAGCTGCCCGCTAGTTGAGTCCATAGACGTTCGGTCTCGATCACTGCTCGGCAGGCCTGTCGGCAGCGCTGCATTCGGCTTGCCATGCGTTCGAGCTGGATCAACTCCAAGGATTGCAGATCACTGTTGTCGAGTTTCTGGTAAATCAGTTGCCAGCTCTGCGGCGGTGTGAAGAGCTCATTTGGAGGGGATGCCACAAGCTGCCCCTGCCGGCGCGGTTGCAGCAGATTGAACTTCCACGCCTCTAGTCGTTCGCTGAGGGCGACAAGCACATCGCGTTCGGCCTTGTGGATTGGTTGCAGGCTTTCCAGATCGGGTCTCACCGGCGGCTGGCGCAGCAGTCCGCAGATGGCAACGGTCAGCCTTGAAGCCGCATTGATCAGATCTGTGATCAGGACATAGCGTGGATGGCGATTTGAGTTCTCCCCCAGTTCCCGCGCCACATTGGGGAGCTCGGTGCGCAGCTCGATGATCTGGTTACGGGCAGCGGTCTGGAGTGCTCGGGCCTCCAGTCCGCTAAGCGTTGAACCCTCAAGCGGGGCAAGGGCCTGTTCCAGACCGTTCTGCAGCTGATCGAGGACTGAGGCGTAATGACTGAATACCTGTTCGCTGCTGCGCATCGGCCAGAACAGCTGTAGGCCCAGCATCGTGATCAGCACACCAACAGCCGTCCAGAACAGCCGTAGAGAGATCCACATCGACATGTCGCCGCTATGGATTAGCCAGCCCATCACCACAATCAGGCCGCCGACCTTGTAGCCCACCTTCAGGCGGAACAGTCCTCCCAGCAGGCGCAGAGATCCCAGGGTGATGGCGATTGCCAGGGTGAAGTGAATCCCGTTCAGCCCCCTGAAGGAGATGGAGAGCAGCGCGCCTCCAAGGAGAGTGCCCAGCAGTCGCTGGCGGCCTAGCTCCCAGGCGGCGCCATAGGTCCCGCCACTGCAGGCGAAGACCGCCAAGGGGACGTAGTACCCAAAGGCCACACCACTGATGACTCCAAAGGCATTGCCCAGACCGGCCATGAAGGCGATCCTGAGCTCGCGGCGCGTGACTAACACGGCACACTCCGCGCCAGTGCCCGCACACTGCCATGGAGTGGTTGCTGTTCCTGAGCAACCGCCAGTGTCGTCAGGACCGGCAGGTTGCACTCAGCGGCCATGGTTCGCCACTGCTCCATCGGAGCTGGAGCTTCTGATGCTTGGCCTTGGCCCAGTTCCTGGTGCATCGCTTTGACACTGCTGCGGATCAGTGGTGATCGCTGAACCACTGCATCAGGCAGTTCCGAGAGCATCTGCTCCCAGGCGATCCAGTGGAAATGCGTGTGCTGCCAAAGCAACACACGCCTTGACCAGCCGGTACGTCTCAGTTTTTCGCGCCTGGCTCCGCGGCGCTCTTTGGCGATGATCTGCTCAATGCGTTGCAGCGCGGCTGAGAGGGGGGCCACTGCTAATGGCAACGGTCGTTCCTGTTGCCCGCTCAACCAGAGGTTGTAACGCTCAAGTTGTTCGGTGAGTCTTCTGCGCAGGTTCTGATCTTCCTGGTGCAGTTCCCCGTAGGCACCCCAAGGCCAGAACAGCAGACCGACCAAAATGGCGATGATGCAACCCACCACCGTGTCAAGGCCGCGATTAAACACATAGTTCCAGTCGAGCCGCGTGTAGTCGGGGATCATCAGGAACATCACGCTGAGTAAGCCTCCGGTGGCCAGTCCACTGGACCAGCCGCAATAACGCAGCACCGGAATCATCACCAGTAGGGACAGCAGCACTCCGGGCCAGCCCTGCACGATCGTGTGAACGATGAAGGTGATCACACCTCCCATGGCTGTACCTAAGACGCGGCTGGTGGCTGCCTTCAAGGTCTGGTCGTCACTGTCATCAGTAACGACCACCACGGCTATCAGTGGATACCAGACAAACTCGACGCGCTCAGTCCACAACGCGATCGCAGCGGTGATGAAGGCCGCTGTTGCCAGCTTGAGACTGTTGCGGAGCAGCGGAGCCAACAACGGGTCTGCACCAAGCAAAAGATGTGCGCAGTGTGCAGAGGCAGAAGGGCTGCTTCAACTGAGTCTGATCAGCTCAATAGACCGGCATCGGTCAGGACTGGCAGTAGCCAGCCGGGGATGCCATCGCGGTTCCAGTCCCAAATGCCGTGACGTTTGCTGATGAAGATGTTTTCCCTGCGGCTGTAGGCCGCCAAGACAGCAGGTCGGTCAAGGGCTTCTAAGGCATCCTCCCGGCGGATCCGCCGCAGCCGCTCGAGAGGGTTGTGCTCCACGTAATAACTGTAACCAAGGGCACATTCTGCTGCCGATCGCGAAAGCTGGCTCAGATTTCGTTGCGGAGTTGTTGGGCCCGTAATTCCAGATCGCTGTCTTCTGAAGCTGGGACTGTGCCGGAGCGGCTTTCTTGGATGCTCTTGCGTTGGGCCTGTTGCTGGAAGCGGCGTTTGAGTTCTGCATTCACTGCCCCCTGCGGGGTATTGGGCCTGGGAACCGCTGAGGAATCGCTCATGCGGACAGCATGATTCCCATTTGGGGTTGGATTGGTTAAGAGCAGCTGACGGTCAGAAGCTGATGCTGTTCCTAGTGTCAGGACTCACGCTCTATCGCTGTCATGGCCGTTCCTTCGAGCCGGAACCTGCGCATCACCACCGGGGTGCTGTTGCTGCTCGCCGGCATGGCCTCGATCGTGTTCCCCTTTCTCTCTGCGATTGCGCTGACGATCGGATTCGGTTCTGTTGCTGTGGTGGCTGGTGTGTCTCAGCTAACGCGCCTCGGGGCTGGCGACGATGGGCGTTCCAAGCTCTTTCGCCTGCTTTCCGCCCTTCTCTATCTAGGCGGAGGACTATTTGTCCTGGTTTATCCGCTCGATAGCAGCTTCAGTCTCACGTTGTTCCTGGGGGCATTGCTGCTCGTTGAGGCGGTGATGGAGCTGGCAGCTGCAGCAGCTGCCTCGGGCCCCGCTCGCGCGGCTGTTCTGGTTGATGGAGTGATCACCGGTCTGTTAGGCGTGCTCGTCTTGGCTGAGTGGCCCACCGATACGCTCTGGGCCATCGGTACTTTTTTTGGAGTGGCTCTGTTCATCAGCGCATTTCGTATGTTCAGTGCTGGTGATCTACAACCTGGCGCCGATGCCAGCTGATTTAGAGACGACGATCAGGATTGCCGATGAACCAGTAGCTGATGCCGTTGCGGTAGCCGAGGTGGCCTGGCATCCGTGAACCGCTCAGTGGCTGGCTAACAAGCATGTGCGCCAGTCCAGTGAGCTGGATGAGGTTGAGGTTGGTTTCGATGCTGCTGCTAGCGGCATGCAGTAGTTGTGGGAGGCGGGCAATCCCTGCCGGGCTTGTCAGCTTGCGTTTGAGTGCTTGCAGGGCCTGTCTTTGGCGGCGCATCCGGCCCAAGTCTCCTTCGGCGTCATGTCGAAATCGCAGGAACCCCTCCAGCTGGTTGCCATTGAGGCGTTGCCGCCCAGCAGGAATGTCGATGTGCAGTCCCTGGGTGTAGTCGTTGTAGCGCAGTGGTTTGGCTACATCGATCTCCAACCCGCCAAGGGCATCTCCAATACGCCGTAGGGCTCCGAGGTTCACGATCACGTGATGACTCACAGGCCGGCCGAGCATGGCGCTCACCTTTGACTCAACGGCATTGATACCGCCAAAGAGGTAAATCGCATTGGCCTTGTGTTCGCCGTGGCTGGCTGATCGAACAAAGGTGTCCCGGGGAATCTGGGTCAGATGAACCCCTGAATCGCTCAGGTTGAGGCTGGCCATCACATCCGTGCGTTGGCCGGAACCATCGGTGCCTAGCAGTAGAACTTCGCTTGGAACTGAGCTCAGCAGCGATAGGCCTGACGGCGGAGCATCTTCCGTGCGTTGGCCGGAAGCATCCTTGCCTTCCAGTAGGACTTTGCCAGGGGTGGGGCTCAGCAGAGATGGGATTGGCGGAGCATCTGTCGCCAATTTGAGCAGCGGTTTGAGGGCAAAGGCTCCAAAACTGACGCCCCCAACCAGGGCGATCAGAACTGCCGTTAGCGGCAGCTTGGATTTAGAGAGATGACCGGATTGTGCCATGGGCTGAACCCTCCCCCACTACCGCTCTCGGTAACCCTTCACTGTGGGGATAAATAATCAGCGCTGATCAGAAAGTTCCAGATTCCTTCTGATCAGGTCTTATCCGTCAGGGTGGTCAGCATCAGCACGGTCAGTCCAAGACATGCGCCGATGACGAGGATCATGTTTCGGTCTCGGTCATCAGCTTGGACATGGCGGCGGCCAGAGCAAGGCAACCGGCAACTGCAAGAAAACCCATGGTGGTGGTGTGAGGAACAAACCAAGGTTCAACCTCCACAAGGCGCTTACCTGCAAGAACGGCTACCAATCAGGGCTTTTGAGCAGAACTACTTAGCTCAGCCTTTCCAGCCTGCAAGCCTGGAGGCGGCTGCCGAGCGGGCATAGGAGCGGGCTGCCGGCAGGGCAGGATCGAGTCGATCGGAGCTGAACGGTGGCAGCGCCTTGCGGCGCAGCCAGGCCCCCCAACGGAACTCATGGAAGGGAATCAGCGGGGCGGCTTCGATGACACCTTCTCGCTTGAGTTTCCACACCAAGCTCCGGAAGGGATCGTCTTGGCATCCCAGCAGGGAGGCAGGTAGGGCGGAGGGGGGGAGAGGCCCCAGCCCACGGCCGTCATAGAGATAGAGCCAGCCCCGCTGCTGTAGGGCCCGCAGCACAATCTCAGCCGATGCGGCGTTGACGTCCAGCGCCACATAGGCCCATGCGGTCGCTTTTGGATTTACCTCCAGCAGGCCTCTCAGTCGGTGATGGCGGTCAACCATCCACAATTGACCATCGCTGCTGCGAGCGACAGGAACGGGTCTGGTGAGGAGGTAGTCGCGGCGATCCTTTTCACTTTCGGCCTTGAAATCTTCGATGCGGTGTTTGATCTCCGCCCAGCCGACGCACATCTGGGTCGGGTGCAGAGAGTCCACCGCGACCTCGATCAGCGCAGCCTTGTCCACCGGCGGCGCTGGCAACGGCTCATAGCGGGAGAGCTGCAGATCCATCACCGCAGGGTATCGCTGCTTGACAAGCGGAAGGGCCCCCGCTGGGCGGGAGCCCTTCAGTGGGCTGGACCATCAAGGGCCCAGATCTGCAATTGATTAAAAGGGCGCATGCAAGCGCCGTGCTGTTGATTGCCTAAACGATTGGGAAAAGAGTGCTTAATGAAGTCAATGGCTGATAGATCAGGGCTGTCTGGACTGTCATCACACCGTTGAAAGATAGTCTCGCCCTTGCATAGGACGGAGGCGTGAAGTCAGGTATGCCCTCTGTTGCACTGATTACGAAAGAACAGCCTTAGCCCGGGCCGCATTCCATGGCAATCAAACCTGTTTTTCAGTCACTGTCAGTGAATGTGTGCCTTGAAATTCAGCTGGACTGATTAATATGATTGAGTGTGGATGTGCCGAGCTCCTCAGCGGCTGGACAGGACGTATAAGGCTGTTGCGGCTGGGGATCTCAGGCCCTGGGATCAGTTCCAGTGTAGTCGGATGCCAGGTCAGCTCAAACCGTTGAATCAGTGCCTGAAGCTGTTGGGCTCGGGTGGAGTGTCTTCCGTCATGCGGAACCTCCCTGTGTTGTTAATACCACTGTTGCGCTGCATTGAGCGTCTGCCAATAGGCCTAAATGCCGTTAACGAAGATGTGCTGGTGTGAACGTATTTTTCTCTGCGTCCGTCTGTGATGACGTGATAGCAGATAAAGAACAATGCCCGCGCCCACGTATCGGAGGCCGGCATGGCTGAGCGGGCTGCACTCCCCTGTGTCTTGACTGGGGATGCCAATGACGAACTTGAGCGGCATGACTGCTATGAGCTTGCTACTGAGCTCGGCGGCATTGGAGAAAACCTGCTCTCGGGGCCTAGCCCTTGGGTAGGGGGAAGCGACGGTTTGCCTCCATCGTGCAGGTCTCACGGGCCGTGCTCAGATCCTCGCCCGACAGCATCCGCTGGCCCAGGCAGTCACAGGTAAACGCCCCCATGCCCTGCGGCGGTGTCTTGCCGGCTCGTGCAAACTCGCTCTTGAAGGCCGCCATGCAGAAGCTCTGAATCACAGCGTTGCTCTTGTCCTTTGCTATCGGATCAGCTTGCAAGGGGAGTATCCCTGCGGCGCTGAACCCGATCCCTAGGGCGATCGGGGCGATAGCCCGTTCAATTCGCATCCGGTGGGGGCCTCATTGACGTTCCTATCTAACGTCTGCAGTCTTCACCTGTCTGCTCTGTAGGTGCAGGTGGGGGGCTGGTCAGGCTGGCGCCACCCTGCTGATTTGCAGTTCCTTCTGCATGACTCGTACCCGTTGAAGGCTCTGCATCAGCTGGGGTGGCATGCCCTGGGGTAAATCGACTGTGCTGTGGTCATCGAAGATTGTGATCTTGCCGATCTGGCGACCGTCGAGGCCGGTCTCATTCGCGATGGCCCCGACCAAATGGCCAGGTTTGATGCGATCGCGCCAGCCCACCTCGACGCGGAAGCGTTCCATCGAACTGGGGGTACGGCCCTGACGGCGCTCGCCCCGTTCTCCCTGGCGTCCCTGGCGAGGAGCCTGCTGGGGTTGCGGCACGACTAGAAGAGGCTGGTCTCCCTGAGCCAGCCGCAGGGCGGCAAGGGCAAGCTGTTCAGGTGTGGCGCTGGATTCCCTGCTGAGGCGCTGGATGATCTCCTCCATCAGGGCCACTTCCTGCTGCCGATCTTCTGGTACAGGTTGCTCCAGGAGGTCGTTTAACTGCTGCTGCAGATTGTCGAGACGTTGTTGGTTGATCTCTGCGTCGGAGGGCACCTCCATCGCTTCAATCTGGCTGCCAACGGCACGCTCCAGGCTGTGCAGCAGACGACGCTCCCGGTGTGACAGGAACAAGATGGCGTCCCCTTCGCGTCCGGCGCGTCCGGTCCGGCCGATCCGGTGCACATAGGCCTCACTGTCAAAGGGGGCGTCGTAGTTGATCACCAGGCCGATGCGTTCCACATCAAGGCCACGGGCGGCGACATCGGTGGCGACAAGCACATCCACCTTGCCTTGCTTGAGGCGTTCGATCGTGCGCTCCCGCAGTGATTGGGGCACATCACCGTTGAGCACGGCACAGGCCATTCCTTCGGCGTCAAGAGCTTCGGCGACCGTCACCGTGACCGCTTTTGTGCGGGCAAAGATGATTACCCCACCGGGTCCGTGGGCTTCGAGTACCCGCAGCAGGGCCCCGAGCTTTTGATGATGCGGCAGCAGGATGTGCCGCTGCCGGATTCGAGTGGCATCCGACTTCTGTGTACGGATGATCACCTCAGCGGGATCTTGCAGGTGCTGTTGGCAGATGCGCTTGATCTCGGGTGGCATCGTCGCTGAGAACAGCACCACCTGACGTTGCGTGGGCAGTTGCTCGAGCACCCACTGCACGTCATCGATGAAGCCCATCCGCAGCATTTCATCGGCTTCATCGAGCACCAAGGCTTGCAGCCCGGAGACATCAAGGGTTCCCTGGCGCATGTGATCCATCACCCGCCCGGGGGTCCCCACGACCACCTGCACCCCGCGGCGCAGCTTTTGGATCTGGTCGCGGAAATCCGAGCCTCCATAGAGCGCCAGCACATGCAATCCCTTGGTGCAGGAGGCGTATCGCTGGAAGGCTTCACTCACTTGAATGGCCAGCTCCCGGGTGGGTGCAAGCACGAGGACTTGGGGGAGGCGCGCCTCAAGGTCGATGCGTGCAAGCAGTGGCAGGGCAAAGGCTGCGGTCTTGCCGGTGCCGGTTTGAGCCTGGCCGAGCAGATCGCGACCGAGCATCAGCTCGGGGATGGATGCAGCCTGGATCGGAGAAGGTTGCTCGTAGCCGCAGCGCTCCAGAGCTTCAAGCAGAGAGTCAGGCAGGCCAAAGCCGGCAAAACCAGATACGGCCTTGCTGGATTCGTCGGTGGATTCCACTTCGCTCGACGAATTGACCAATTCATTGCTGTCAGGAACGGCCGTCAGGGCGCCGTCTTCAGACAAAGGGGATTGTTGCGCTTGGATCACAGGGAAAGGCGTCAGACGCCGCGGGTTGGCCTGAAAGTCCTTTGATTCAGGCCGGCAGAACCCACGTTCTGAACTGCCTTGCCCTCACACGGGGAATTTCAACTTGTGAAACTTATCACCTGACGGCTGCAGCGACTCGGCCATAGTCATCAGCAAAGCGCTCAATATCGTCCTCGCGGAGGATGGATCCTCGCTGAATTTCGATGATCAGCAATCCTTCTGTGCCTGCTGTGGCTCGGTGCACGCAGCCGCAGGCCACATCAAAACTGCTGCCCGGATGCGCTTGAAGCTTTTGCCCGTCGAGGCTCACATCACCGCTGCCTGAGGCCACATACCAATGCTCAAGTCGGTGCTGGTGCCGTTGCAGGGAGAGGCGTTGACCAGGGTCAATCCAAAGCCGCTTGATGAGGTACCCGTCGCCATTGGTGAGGGTTTCGTACCAGCCCCAGGGACGATGAACGCGCTCCATAGGCAGCTTTTAGCAGGCCTGGGAGCGCGGAGCTAGCACGGATTCAATGAAATTCTGCACATGCTCACTGTCGCTGAGCAGCGGCCGGAGGCGCGCACCGATCGCCGCCAGCTGGGAAGGGCTGATTCGCTGCATCAGGCCCTGTAGTTCTTCGCGGGCACTCACGGAAAGGGGCACATCGCTGAGCCAAAGGAAGGCCGCCTCTTGCAGCTTGCTCCAGGCGAGCAGATAGAGGTCGGAATCCATGGCGGCAGCCAGCGCAGGGGAAGACCCGATGGGGTCAATGTCAGCGTGGCAGGCAGTTTTTTTTGTTAGGGCAATCGCAATGATTCATTCCAAAGTGCTGCAGTAACGCTGTGCGATCGCTAGCTCCTGGTTGCTCACCCTGCCGGTGGTGGTGTCAAGTGCCGGGAGATTGGTGTCGCTGTTGAACTCCACATCCAGTCCAAGTTGGCTGCGCAGACATTGCCGTATTTCCGCCGGTGGTGTTTGAACCATTGGCACCCCAAAAAAAGGATCCATGGCGGCAATCAATCATTGAGCTCGAGCGTATCGAGTCTGGGACTGAACAGATCCACGCGCTCACGTGCCCTGGTCAGTGCCGTGTAGAGAAGGCGCCGATCGATGCTCGCTGCTGGCGGGATCACAGCGATCACCTCGACGGCTTGACTGCCCTGGCTCTTATGCACAGTCATCGCCAGCGCAGGCTCCGGGGCTGGTATCAGCCCGATGGGGAAGCGCACGGGCCCCTCGGCGCTAGCAATCACGGCCTCAGGACCCCTCTCGCCTGGGCGGACCAGACCGCGATCGCCATTGGCCAGACCTAAGCCAGCGTCATTGCGCCCGACCAGGAGTGGTGTTCCAGCAGGCCAGCGGCGTGGCTCTGCCGGATCGAGTTGCAGCCAGCGGCTGTTGAGCTGCTCGATGCCATAGCGGCCGCGTCGTCTGGGTGAGAGCACCATCAGTTCATCGAGGCGAGCGAGTGCGCTGGTGTCATCAAATTCCTGATCCAGGCACGTTTGCCGCAGCTCCTGGCGGTGCTGCTCGATCCGCTGCAGCAGCTGCCTTGGCCATGTCTCCTGCAGGGGCCACCAATGCAGGTTCGCTCCCTTCAGTTCATCCAGTTGCTGTTGTAGATCTGCGCAGCTGGCTTCACGCCGCAGCTGCTGCACAAAGCGGCCAAGGGCAGTGGCTTCATTGAAGCGGTGGGAGCGCTCGAGGTGATGAAGGCGGTCAGGCTGTTGTTCCTGAAGCTTGAGCTCAAGGGCATCAAGTACCCCACTGCCACCGATGGGTGGCAGCTGGGCCGGATCCCCGACCAAGATCAAACGCGCCGCAGGTGGCAGAGCGTCGAGCAGCGCTTGCATCAAAGCGGCATCCAGCATCGAGACCTCGTCGACCACCACCACCTCCGCCTCCAGAGGGCGATGACTCCCCCGTCGGAAGCCGCCTTCTGAGTCGGCTTCCAGGGCGCGATGCACCGTTGCGCATCGCATGCTCTGCGGCAGTGGACTGAGGGCTTCGCGCAGCCTTGCTGCAGCTTTTCCAGTTGGAGCCAGCAGCCATGTAGGGCGTCCCTCCTCCTCCTGCAGCAGCTTTCGGACCAATGTGGTCTTACCGGTTCCGGCCCCGCCGGTGAGCAGCATTCCGTTGTGTAGATCCAGCCTCAGCACCAATTGCTGCAATAGCCGTTGCTGCTGTTGCTGACGCCTTCGGCTCCAGAGCTGGGCGCCCCCCTGAGGATTGATCACGAGCTCCAGTGGCAGTCGGGTCAGGGCGCTGCAGCACTCCTGTCCGAGCTTCTCCAGGTCAGAAGCCCTGATGGGTAATGGTTCGGCTCCTTCCTGTTGGCGCAGCAGCAGCTGCTCCAACAGCGGAAGTAGGGCTTCGCGGTGTTGTTGAACCCCCAGAGGGGCCAATTGCAGCAGTCGCTCGGCGGCCCTCTGGCAGCGAGAGGTTTCGCTCATGCCTCCCCTGGTGGTTGCAGCAGCCAGGCTCCTTCTCCACTGCGGGTGAAGAGCATCACCGCATCAATGCGCAAGGGGTGGTTGCTTCCCACTCGGAGCTCCAGCCAGCGTCGTACCGCCTGGCGGTAGAGCTGGGCCTGCAGCCAGTAGTCCTTGGCTGCCATCAGCTCATTGATCGGTCGACCCAGGCGATTGGTCTTCCAATCCAGCACCAGCCAGTGATCGCTGGTGCCGCTCGGCTGAAGGTGCACGATCAGATCGATGACACCATTCAGGAACCCACTGCTTAGCTGTGGCTGACGCTGTAGGAGGCGCTCAGTGGCGTAGCCCTTCACGATTGGATCGGGATGTTTGGCCAGCTTTTGAAGCGCATCGGCCAGCACATCCACGGCAGGACCACTGGCAAAGCCGCTCAGAGGCAGGTCAAAGGGCAGTTCGCGCAGGGTGTCCGTTGTTGCGATCTGATTGAGTCGCAGGTCGCCTGCGGGACCCCCGAGGGGCTGGCGCAGCAGCATCTCTAGGGCTGGCGGCAGAGTCTCGGAGAGTTCAGCGGCAAGACCGGAGCGGGCTACCTCATCGCGGACCAGCTTCTTGACCTGGTCGCCGAGCGGATCGGACTGGAAATCGAGCTTTTCGAGGATGGCGTGCACCAGCGTTCCAAAGCCCGCTCCTCCCGGCAGGGCACTCCAGCAGGGGGCTTCCTTCTCTCCAGGGTCGAGGTTGTTGTTGTCGCGGTCGGGATCAAAGCCTTCCTCTTCACGCTGTGATGGCAAAGAGTTTGTGCTCTGATCGAGCAGCCGGCTGTAACTCCAGCGGCCCCAGTGGTTTTTCTTTCGCCTTTGCGGCAGCGCCTGCTTAGGTGCTGCCGCAAACACCGTTGCTGCTGGCGTGTAGGCCGGTGGGCTTGGGGGTTCAGCGCTCTCCAGGCTGATTCCGAGGTCCTGGCACCGGCGCTGCACCAGATTCAGGAGGTCCGGTTCCTCCTTGATCAAGCTGCTGATCCCATCCCAGGGGGTCTCTGTCCGCAGCTGACGCTGCTCCGGATGCAACAGCCAGGCCGGCAGGCTGGCACCGCTGTCCTTGATCCTTCCCCAGTCGATGCAGAGTTGATGCTTGGCGCGGGTCATGGCCACATAGCCCAGGCGTAGCTGCTCCTGCCACTCCTCGATGCGGGTCTCTTGCAGCCGCTGGCGCCTTGGTTCACTGCCTGGTCGCCGGCTGAGTTCTAGGACCCGTCTCTGGCGCTCATCGTCCCAGGCCCGAAAAGGCGTCTCTAGTGATCGGGTGCTGCTGCAATCCCAAAGGCAGGGGCACCAGACGAGGGGGAACTCCAGCCCTTTGCTGGAGTGCAAGGTGGTGAGGGTGACCATGCTCTCGCTGGCGACGATGCGCTGCTGGCTGTCTTCACCGGTGCCGCCATGAAGCTGCTGCTGAACCAGCCAATGCTGCAGCCGTGCGGCTGAGGGGCGACCCTGGTCCTGCCACTGCAGCTGCAGCAGCTCCCCCATCTGCCGCAAATCGCTCAGGCGCTGTTCACCGCCTTGCCGCCCCCGTAGGCGCTCCAGGGCAGGGCCGCCGGCAAGCATCACCTCAAGAGCGGCCAGGGGTCCCACCTGCTGCCAGCGATGGCGGGCCTGCTGCAGTTGCAGCAGCCACTGGGCCCATCGCTCTTGAGGCCAGGTCTGTAGTTCCTCCGCATGCCAACCTCCCAAGCTGGAGAAGGCCACAGCTGCTGCAGCGGCACGATCCCCCTCTAACTCCAGGCAATCCAGCGCCAGGGTCAGGCTGGCGGCTTCGGGGCTCTGCCAGAGATCACCACCGCGTCCGATCCGTGCCGGAATGCCCCGCCGCTGCAGTTCCCGCTGCAGGGCAATCGCATCGCTGTTTCGTCTCACCAGCACCGCTAGATCGCCTGGATGCAAAGGCCGCCACAGGTCACCCTCTAGAAGTTCCATGCCAGCGGCGAGGCTGCGCTGAAGGTCGTCAGAGACCCTCCGTGGCAGCTCCTGACGGAGGGCGCCGAGCTTGAGCGCTGAGCCGTTCTCTTCTTCTCCAAGCCAGCGCAGCCTCACGGGTGGGGCCGGGTTGCCATCGGCCAGCCGCAGGCGGCTGGACTCAGCTCCTTGCGGTGATTGCACCGGTCTGTAGCCAATGGCCTCAGTCCCAAAGGCCTCACCAGGGCAGAAGAGTCCATTGAGCACATTCAGCAGTGCAGGATCACTGCGCCTGTTGGTGTCCAGTGAGTGCCGTTGTCTGTCATCCCCCGTGGTGGCTGTGCGGTAGGTGCGGATATCGCCGCCACGAAATCGATAGATGGCCTGCTTGGGATCGCCGATCAGGGTTAGTGGTGCTTCCCCATCAAAAAGAGCCTGAAATAAGCGCCACTGAATCGGGTCGGTGTCCTGAAATTCATCGATCAAGCAGCAGCTCAGCTCGCGCTTTCGCCAGCGCTGCAGGCCTTCCAAAACCTCGGCACTGAGGTGATCGGGATCCACCTGTTCCAGTAGGTCCCCGAAACTGAGTTCATTGCGGCGCTGCCGCTGGCGGCTGGCCTGCCGCCTTAGTTGATGCACCAGATCAGAGGTAAGGGCCTCAATCGGTTCAAAGCAGAAGCGCTCGGCGCTGCCATGGAGTCCGCTAGTGGGAGCCTGATCCGAGTTGCTCAGAACTCGTCGCAATTGACTGGTGCTATAGGCCTGAGCCAGCAGCCGATAACGCTTGGCCGTGCTGCTGGCTGGTTTGTTCTCTAACGCTGAATGGGCGGCCGCGATCAGTTCTGGTAACTGTTCGAGCTTGGTTTTTCCCAGCAGCTTGCCGGCAGGACTGTCGTTGCCGCGGCCCTTGCAGATCTGCTTGAGGGCTTCAGCTGATGCATGGCCTTCGTCCTCGAGCTGGGAGAGAAAACGTTGTTCAAGCTGCTGCCACAACCTGGCAGGGTCCAGTTCCCCAGCTACGGGTGGCGGCAGGAGCATGTCGCGATCTTCATCCACCAGCTGGGCCAGCTGCATCAGGCCATCAGCGTCAATGTCCTGGTACGAGGCCACCCAGGCTTGCCATGGCGCCGGTGCTGGTGACAATCGGCTGCGGCGCCAGTCATTGACCAGCTCCTGCAGCAAAGGCCTATTGCTCTCCTGCAATCGGACCTGAGGATCCAAGCCCAGCAGTACCCCGTTGTCGCGGATCAGTCGCTGGATGAAGCCATGAATGGTGCTGATCGGTGCCAGGTCGATCCGATCGAGGCCCTGAAGCAGATTCAGCAGAATCGTCAGGGCCTCTGGTGCCTGACTCCAGCGCTCGATCAACGTTGCCAGGGTGGGATCAGCCAGACCACTGGGCTCACCGGCGATGCGGTAAGCCAGGGCAGTGGCGGCTTGCTCGAGCCGCATTCGGATGCGCCGGCGGATTTCCGCGGCGGCGGCACGGGTGAAGGTCACCACCAGAATCGTGTCGATGGCGCGGCCCTGCTCTCCCACCTCGCGCAGCACGCGATGGCTGAGCGCATAGGTCTTTCCGGTGCCGGCACTGGCCTCAAGCACGAGGGTGCCGCTCTGCAGCGGGCCGTTGAGATCCAGCGGGCTGATCACGGCGTGAAGCCCCCAGCGGCGAGGGCCTCACTGAGGGGGAGCAGCACCCGCTCGCTTAGCTCCCACACCTCAGGCTGCTGCAGCCAGCGATCAAGGTCTGGTGATTCGCCCGCTTCCAGCTGCAGCAGAGCCTCAGGCCAGCGGTAACCCTCACGGCTCTCGGGATTGAGTTCACTGAGTTGGCGGGCGGTGAGTCCCGGCAGAGGGGAATCGCCGCACTCAGCCTGCTGCCGGCTGAGCTTGAGCCAGTTCAGCTCCGGTACAAAGGAGATTGGTTGCTGCAGGCCTTTGCACCGGAGCTGCTGTAGATCCGCCAGACGTTCTTGAGCGATCTCCTGGGCGATGGGAAGCAGCTGCCAGCTGCCTGCTGCATCGCCATCGCGGCAATTGACCAGACCCACCAGGTGTGTGGTGCGTGGCGCCTCGGCATTGGCCCAGAGGTGATCCAGCCAGCCATCCAGCAGTCGTTTCGGGTTAAAGCGTCCGCTGCAGATCAGCACCACGGAGCTTTCTTCATCGCCCAAATCCAAGCTGCGCTGAAGCAGCAAACGGCTGCGCTGCAGTGAGTCTGCGCTGGCGAGCTGGGCGGCTGGTCCTGGCGGCAGCAGTGCGCGCATGGCTAAAGCCTCTTGCTGCGCCGGCCAGCTGCTCTCCTGCAGTCGCTCGCTGCCAAGGCTCAGTAGGCGTTGGGTGAGGTTCCAGCGGCTGAGGCCATCAGCGTCGGTTTCCTCTGGATCCTCCTCCCTCTGTGCTCGCCTTAGTGGACGGATGTCATGGGCTCGTAGAAGGGCCCGGTGTGGATCCCGTAGCCAGCGCTGCAGTTCCTCGAGGCCTGCTTGAGCGATTTCAGGCAGGGGCCATTGCAATGAGGGAGGCCATGGAGCAGTGACCTGTTGCACTGCCCGTGGCAGTGGTGGTAGGGGTTGCCGCTGCTGCACTACAAGCGTCGTGATCGGCTCACCTGCTGGGGTGCGGTAGCTGCTCTCGAGGCAGCGCAGTAGGTCACTAAGAGGTGCCGCTGGGTTGCGCTCCTCGCCGCTGCGTGGATCAATCGCGGTGAAAGTGGCGATCCAGTGCTGGGTGCAGGCCTGCAGTGCCTCCATCAAGATGGCTCGATCTTCTTGGCGCCGATCGCGATCACCCCGCCAGCGCTGGCGCAGCATTAGGTCAAAGCCCGCGCGTGTATCCCGTCGGGGCAGCCGCTCTTCATCCATACCTAAAAGCACCACGACCCGGTGAGGAATCGAGCGCATTGGTTCCAGGGCACTGAGCGTGACGGCACCGCTGACGTGGCCATACCGCCCCTGCTCCTGGGCTTCCGCCTCCTCCAGCAGGGTGACCACCGCAGCGCTGTCTAGCTCCAGTTTCTGATCTCCCGCTAATCGCAGGGGCTCCAGCAAGGCGTAAAGCTCTGGGGACTGCCATCCGTCGTCGTTGCCGCTGCCCCCCAGTTGCTGCACCGCTTGCGCCAGGTTGCGGTTCCATGCGTCAGGGGTTTGGGGGGCCTCCAGCTGTTGCAGCTGTTCGAAGAGTCGGCCACAGGCGTCGTTCAACGCCAGGACCACCTCGGCGGTGGCCAGCGGCCCATGACAAGCGGCGATGCTTTGCCATTGACCCGCGTCAGCGTCGTTCTCTGGAAAAGCATCTTCCAGTTGCAGGCCCAGCAGCAGGCGGTCCAGCCCCCAGCGCCAACTGTGTTGGGCATCATCCGGATAGCCCCACCTGACGCGGTGCTGAGCGTCGCGGCCCCAGCGAATGCCGGCGGCCTGCAGTAAGGAGCGCCACTGAGGCTGGCTGAGGCCATCGAGCTCGAGGTGTGCGGCCACCTCGGGAAGCATCAATAGATCAAGCACCTCTTCGCAGTCGAGACGGCCACCGACCAGATCCAGCAGGCGGAAGACCAGATCCACGCGCGGATTGCGTTGACGCAGCGTTCGATCGGTGACCCGTACGGGCAGGTGGCGGGGATCAGCGCTGCCGCCAGGTCGTTCAAACACCGCCTGAACAAGAGGTGTGAACCGCGCCACATCGGAGGTCATCAACAGCACATGGCGCGGCTCAAGTGCAGGGTCTGCTGCCATCAGTGCGAGCACGGTGTTGTGGGCTTCCTCCACCTGCCTGCGGTCGCCATGACAGGCGAGCACCAGCAGGTTGACCTGCTCGGCTTCGATGCTCAGGGGAGGTTCAAGACCGGGCATTCCCTCGGCCCGCCTCAGGCCGAGATGCATGTCGCGTTTGAGCTGCTGCAGCAGTCCGTCTCCTGCTGCCGGCGGTTCAGGCGGCAGTGGCTCACGACAGAAGCGCTCCTGCAGCTCGGCGGCAATCAGCTCAAGCTGCCAGTGAAAATCACGTTGGGTGCGCCCAAGGCTGGCCAGCAGCGGATGGCCGCGATACAGCAGTCGCTGTTCCAGGGACTCCAGTGCGCTTTCGGCCTCGGCGTTGACGGGCTCCTCACCCCAGGGATCGAGGCTGGGACTGAGCTGATAAATGATCACCGATCGAGCCCCGCTACCAGCTTGCTGCGCTAGCAGCTGCCACATTGCTGGCGGCAGGCTTGAGAGGCCAAAAACATGCAGGGGTTGGGCTTGCGGCGTGAGTTGAGACGCAGCCTCCAGCGCCCCTAGTAAGCGTTCAGCCGGGTGAGCTACACCTTGAGAGGCCAGACGATCCTGTAATGCGCGCAGGAGGGCTGGTTGCCAGCGATCCTGTTCTGGTAAAGGCGCTCCGCTGGCGTCGCAGTCTTCGCCAGCAAGCCAGCGGCGAACCATCCTTGGCCTGTAAAGGGCGTACTGATCAAGGGTGTCGCAGATCTGGATCAACAGCCTCAGGCGATAGCGGTCCAACCCGCTGGTTTCTGCGTCGGGGCGATTCCAGAGCTGCAGCAGCGGCTGCCAGGTTGCTGAGCTCGGCATGGCCTCGAGCAGAGCAGCCACGCTCCAGCGAAGCCGAGATGGATCCCAGGGGTCATCGGCTGGATGGCTAAGGCTCCCGTCGAGCTCGAGCACCAAATGACGCAGGGCTCGGCCGCCGAAATCAAAGTCCACACCCGCGCAGATGCCCAGGTGTTCGCTGAGGGCCAGTGCAAGCCAGCGACTCATGGCGTTGGTGCTGATCAGCACCTGCTGGGCCTGCAGTGGATTGTCCGGGAAGCTTTGTCGCAGCTCAGTCGCCAAGGCAGTTGCCAGCTGCTCGATGCTGTTGCTGCTGATCAGGCGAAGCATCGGCTCATTCGTCCATCTCTTTAGCTTTTTTCAAGGAGATTGCCCCTGTTGACGGCCCTGCAAAACGGAAATCGCTGACACAATTGGAGTCTTAATTTGTTCGTTTGAAAGTAAAAGTGCCAACGCACCTGCAGTGGTCAGAAGATGGTGAGTTACACCCTGAGGAGTTGGCTCGGCTGCAGTCGTTGCTGGCTTCAAGCGCCCATGGCTGCGATCTGGAATTTCAGGCCCTAGAGCAGTCGCTTAATTCCTCAGCTCAGAAGCAAGCGGATCCGGCACTGACGAACTAGGCGCGTTAAAGCTGCCTTTGAGCACATATTCCAGGCGTAGTTTCATAAAATCAATAAACGAGCTGTCTGTGGAGATCACCGCAGCCGCCGGTCTTGGCATGTCCGTGGTCTGATCTTTGAGTTCTGCTGCATTCAGAAAACAAGGCTGACGCACCAACCAGAAATCAATCGTTTTCCCTTTCTCGCTGTAATCACGAGCTCTTTCGCGCAGCACTTCTTCGAGAGGCTCCTCCTCGGTCAGGAACCGTTCGCTGGCGGCCACGAAGTAATAGGTGTCCATTGTTAGGGCTGACCCTCAACATCCACTGAATCCGGATTCTGCAGCAAGGCCCCTTCGCCGAACAGGGGCTCCCGCCGCGGACTGCTCACCAACTGCTTCATTTGGCGCACCGCTTCGCTTAGGCCGACTGCGAGGGCACGAGCCATGATCGTGTGACCGATATTGAGTTCTTCCATCCCGTCGATGGCGGCCACCGGTTCAACGTTCTGATACGTGAGTCCATGGCCGGCATTAACCCGTAGCCCCAGCTCCTGGGCTCGCTGGCAGCCTTCCACCAGCCTGGCTAGTTCCAAAGGTTGCTGGCTCCAGTTGGCATCTGCATACCCTCCGGTGTGTAGCTCGACCCATCGCGCGCCACTGCGCGCACTTGCCTTCAGCTGCTCGGCATCAGCATCAACAAACAGGCTGACCGGGATCCCTGCCCCCTGCAGCTGCTGGATGTGGCGGCAGAGGCCATCTCCTGCCGTGATGACATCCAGGCCACCTTCGGTGGTCACCTCTTCCCGCTTTTCCGGCACGAGGGTGACCATGTCTGGGACTAGATCGATAGCAATGGCCACCATCTCCGCGGTCGCTGCCATTTCCAGATTGAGGCGGCTGCGCACTGTGCGGCGCAAAAGCTCCACATCACGGTCTTGGATATGCCGCCTGTCTTCCCGCAGATGGACGGTGATGCCATCAGCACCCCCCAGTTCGGCCAGCACTGCCAGGGTGACCGGGTCTGGTTCAACGGTTCTGCGGGCTTGGCGCACCGTGGCGATGTGGTCGAGATTGACGCCGAGACTGGCCATCGGATCTGCTGTCCAACGAACAACTTTAGAAAGGCCATCGCTGGATAGGGTTCGCCCATGGCTGCCCAATCCGCTACCCCTGATCAGGCCCGCCTGCAGCGTGCGCGCTCTGTCCAGTGCGACGTGGTTCCGTGGCTGGCGCCACTGGCGATCCTTGCCACCGAGGATTTAGCGCTGCCTCTGTTTTTCAGCAGCGTCACCATCACAGGTCTCGAGCATCTGCCTCAAAGCGGACCGGTGCTTCTGGCGCCGACCCACCGCGCTCGATGGGACGCCTTGCTTCTGCCCCGTGCTGCTGGCCGTCGCGTCAGCGGTCGCGACTGCCGCTTCATGGTGACCACCAGCGAGATGGTTGGTCTGCAGGGATGGTTCCTGCATCGCCTGGGTTGCTTTGCCATCGATCAGACCAAGCCTGGAACCGCGAGCCTTCGCTTTGCACTCGATTTGCTGGAGGCCCAGCAGCAGGTCGTCGTTTTCCCTGAAGGCCGAATCAACCGTGATGGGGCGCTGATTAAGGTCGCCCGCGGCCTGCCTCGCCTGGCCTCTCTCGCCATGACAAAAGGCATGAGTTCAGTTCCTGTGGTGCCGGTCGGCATCGCTTACAGCCGGCCGTTTCCCCGCTGGCGTGATCATGCCGCGCTGTGTTTTGGCCAACCTCTGCAGCTTGAGGGCCAGGGCAAGGCTGCGGCCGCTGATCTCGCCCAACGTTTGGCCAGTGCAATGCAATCAGCTGAGGAAGCGGCCCGTCACAGCCTGAAGGCTTGAGTTCGCTGCACCTAAAGTCTCGCGATCGACCCAGATCAGGGCCCATGCGCCGCACTTTGCTCACCGCCAGCCTGGCCCTGGCACTTGCTCCTCTGCCTGCCCTCGCTCAGGCGGACACGACGCCTGCGGCTGCTGTCGCCGCAAGCAGTGGAGACACCTTCAATATTTCATCGGTGGAGGCTCTGCTGGCCGAGGGTGACGCCCAGGCTGCAAGTGGCGATCTCAGCGGTGCCGTTGCCTCCTACGACAAGGCTCGCAACGCGGCGCGTTCCTTGTTGTCCTTCTACCGCGATCTCGGTGGAGCCTTCCGAGGCTTGGACGCCCGCATTCCACGTGCAATGGATGCCAACGGGCGTGAGGCGATTGAGGCGTTGGCATCGGCCAACCTGCGTCTGGCAGCGGCCTATCGGCGTCAAAGTCAATCTGAAGTGGCCGTGCCTCTCCTGGTGGAAGTCGTCAAGTTGATGACGCCTGCCAGTGCCGATGGCCGCAAGGCTTATCAGCAGCTTCTCGAGGTTGGATTCGTTTCGATCCCCTACAACGCACCTGCTCCCTCCGCAAACTGAGTTCGATGGTCCAGGCTGATTCAGTGATCGCAGCTGTGCGTCAGGCCCTGCCCGATGCCCAGGTTGAGGTGGAGGATCTCACCGGGGGTGGCGATCACCTGCAACTGAAGGTTGTCTCTACAGCTTTCGCTGGCCTGAGCCGCATCAAACAGCACCAGCTTGTCTATAAAGCTCTCAACCAGGAACTGGCCACTGAAGCCATTCATGCTCTGGCTTTAACCACCTCCTGCCCCCAATAAGCTCAAGTTCTCAGTCGAGTTCTCCATGGACGCCCAGCTCAAGAGCCGCATCGAAGGTTTGATCTCCAGCAGCCCTGTCTTTATCTTCATGAAGGGCAGCAAATTGATGCCCCAGTGTGGCTTCTCCAACAATGTCGTTCAGATCTTCAATTCTCTGGGGGTGCCCTTTGAGACTTTTGATGTGCTAGCTGATCCTGATATTCGTCAGGGCATCAAGGAATTTTCTGAATGGCCCACAATTCCCCAGGTGTATCTGAAGGGTGAATTCCTTGGGGGTTCAGACATCATGATCGAAATGTATAACTCCGGTGAGTTGCGCGAGACCGTCACTGTGGCCCTTGCCAGTTGATCAGGGCATGATTCAGCTGACTCGCAACTGTCCAGAGGAGATGACCAAGGTTCTGGACATCTATTCCTGGCCCATTTGGTCCTGCGAGGTCAGCACCTTTCCATGGCATTACTCAGAGCGTGAGCAGTGCCTGATCCTCGAAGGTGACGTCACCGTCACCCCCGAGGGTGGCGAGTCTGTGCGTTTTGGGCAAGGTGATTTCGTTGAGTTCCCGGCTGGGATGTCATGCACATGGCAGGTGCATCAAGCGGTTCGTAAGCATTACCGCTTCGGCTGAAGCAATCAGCGGCGCTCCCGTTCAAACAGCGTGCTGGAGTCCCCGCCAGGACCAATGAAGCTGGATGGATCCATCAACCAGCGCTCGGACATCTCCTCAAAGCGGCGCTGGGTGATCGGATCGAGCTGTTGGCTACGGCGCAGCGCATGGATGAATCCGTCGGCGTACAAGCGCAGCTCTGCAGGGCTGTGGTGGCGGTCAGTCAGCTCCTGACAGGCATCACAAAGGCTCTGGAAATGGCGGATCGCGTCAGGATCCTGTAACGCAGTCATGGGACAGCTGATCAAGGCATCGCCTGCTACCAGCATGGCGGAGGAATCGGCTTACGGTAGAGGGCCTTGTTTTCTTCGTGTGACCTCCTCCGGGGCGATAAGCCCGGCCTGCATCCTGGTGGTGGAGCCCCACCCCACTCTGCGGATGGTTCTCGCGCAGCGTCTGCGACAGGACGGTCACATGGCTGCTGCTGTTGGTTCTGCCGCTGAGGCACTTGATATTTGCGCTGAGCAGCAGCCCGACCTTCTTGTGAGCGCTGAATTGCTCGAGGAGACCACAGCTCTGAAGTTGGCCGCAAGGCTGCGCTGCAGGGTGATGGTCCTGACAGCACGCTCTGGCGCTGAGGCTGTTGTTTCTCTGTTGGATAGCGGCGCTGAAGACGTGTTGCGTAAGCCTTTTGGCCTCGAGGAGCTTGCGGCCCGTTGCCGCAAATTGCTCAGCCGCACTGGAGGACTGCAGGAGCAGGTGACTGTCGGCCCGCTTTCGGTTCACCTGCTGTTGCGTCAGGTCACCCTCCGCGATCAGCCTGTTGAGCTCAGCCCGCGTGAATTCGCCTTGCTCTGCGCCCTGCTGATGCCGCCTGGCCATGTTCGTAGCCGTCAAGAGCTGTTGACCATGGCCTGGCCTCCCTTCAGTGGTGGACCTCGCTCCGTCGATACCCAGGTGCTGACGCTTCGCCGAAAGCTTGAACAGGCTGGTCTTGGTGAAGGTGGCGGCATTGAAACCGTGCGGCAGCAGGGATACCGCTTCAGCCTCGACAACCTCCCTGAGGTGAGCTTAGAGGCCGCGGCTGAAACGAACTCCCCCCACCAGCAGTTCAGCGGCCACCATCAGACCGCTTGATGCGGCCAGCAGTTTGTAGGTCCAAGGCGGAGTGAGTCGCTGCACTCCACTGATGTCAATTCCACTGTTGCTGCTGAAGCGGCCGAGAAAATCCTCGAAGTTCTCCACCCGCTGGGGCAGCAGATGGGCCTTCTGGCCTGTGCGCACGTAGTAGACCCGACCGCCTTGACTGGTGCCAACCGGCACCAGAGCTTTCACCTCATCCCACTGCAGTTGCCAGCTGCGGCGCAGCAGCCAGGCGCACCACGGGGCTGGCCCGACGCGCAGCCCCTCCCCATCGAGCTCCACCCGCTCACTGACCATGGCCAGAACCAGAACCAGACCGAGGGGCACCATCACTAGCAGCCATAGCCTTAGTCCATCAGGTGCCAGCGCAGGCAAGGGCAGCACCAGCGCCAGATAGAGGAGCACCAAGGTGTAGCGGATTAGGGGTGCCATTGGGTAGCAGTGCCGTTCAGCTGCACTTGGGTTCATCGGTCCTCCGGTGAGCCGGGTAGTGGTTCGATTAATGCACTGGGGATGTAGGTCCCGCTCAAGACTTCGGAATCCCGGTCTTTCCACAATTCGCTAAGGCGCATCAGATCCGCATGGGCCTGCTCAACTCGCAGCAGGTACTCCTCAGGACTGATTTTTGACCGTGCTTCTCGCAACTTGGCCAGTCGCAGCAAATGCAGATTCGCGGGCTTGACCATCTCGCCGCGGGCTTCCAGGTAGGCGGCCAGTTCCGCTGCGCTCGGTATCGGCTCCAGAGTCATGGGCTTCCACCTCAGGACATCCAGCCTATGGAGATTGCTGCTCAGGCGGGGAGCGCCCAGGGATTGAGGCCCAGATCCGCGCCGATGCGGTGGGCGCAGGCAAAGCCGCTGAAAGCCACGGCATTGAGTCCCTGGCCGGGGAAGCAGGAATCACCGACGCAATACAGCCCCTCCACCCCACTGCGGTTGAACGGCATCGGCAGCAATCCGGGCAGACGCAGCGCAGGGATTGGTCCGTAGCTGCCGTTGTGCCGACCGAGGAAGCGGCGATGGCTGCGGGGTGTGCCCACTTCGCGGTGATGGATCGCACCACTCAGCCCCGGTAGAAGCAGTGATTCAAGGCGTTGGATCAGGCGGTCGGCGTCGGCTTCTTTTTTGACTCGATAAGCGCTGGGAGTCAGGCCCTGCCACGGCTCCATGGCCGAGGGCGTGAAGCAGTGCAGGATCTGCCGGTTTGCAGGGGCCAGATCGGGGTCCAACAGGCTGGGCATCGAGACAAAGATGACCCCCTGCTCATCCTCCATGGCCTGCCAGTCCTCCAGCAGCAGGTGATGGCAGTGCATGCCATCAGGAACGATGGCTGCGTCAATGCCCAGGTGCAGCGAGAGGAACGATGGTGAGGCTTTATATCGCCGCCGCCAGCGCCCCTCACGGGCTGGGGTATGGGCAGCATCCACAAGAGGAGTAGGAGCGGAACCCTCTCCGCTGAAGGTGTCCCAGCGAGTGGCATTGCTCACCACCCGTCGCGCAGTTAGGCATTCACCATTGGCCAGCTCGACGCCGGTGGCCCGTTGGCCCTCAAACAGCACCCTGGTGACCCGCGATTTGTAGCGGATTTGACCGCCATGGCGCATGAGCCCACTGACGAGCTTGCGGGCGATGGTCCCTACGCCTCCTTTGGGGTAGTTGATACCGCCGGCATGACGATCAGAGAACACCATGCCGGCATTGATCATCGGGGTCAGGTCTGCTGGCATCACTGACCAGCAGAAGCACTCCATGTCGATGAACTGCAGCAGCTGAGGATCACGGATGTGCTTCCGTGCCACATCACCGACGTTGAACGGCAGCCAGCGGGCCAGGCCCAGACAGGCCAGGGGCGCGCGGAAGAAGACTTTGCTCAGGTAAGCCGGGTCCTCGAGTGAGAGAAGCGGCATTGCATCAAGGCAACGGAACACCTGCCAACAGGTGTCATAGAAAGCTCGGATCCCCTTGGCTTCATGGGGAAACAGGGCGCTGAGACGCTCCACAAAGCTGTCGTAATCGCGATCCACCGCCACGTTGAGATGGCCAGGCAGGTGGTACTCCAGCTGCACCGCGTCAGGCACTGTTTCGCAGTGCTCGCCGACATCGGCCAGGGCGCGCGTGAGCAGGTTGGTATGACCCTTCTGACCGAAGCCGAAGATCATCGAGGCTCCGACATCAAAGGTGTAGCCAGCGCGCTGGAAGCTGCCGCCACTACCGCCGGGGATCAGATAACGCTCCAGCACCAGAACCGAGGCGCCTTTGGCTGCTAGCTGGCTGGCGGTGACCAGCCCGCCGATGCCTGAGCCGATGACGATGACATCCCAGGCCGGTGCGGTGCTCACAGAACAGCAGTTGCAGGCCCGGCGACCTTAGGGGCTGAGGCGCTTTGGCAGAACGGGGCCAGATCGCTTAGGGCCCGATCCCGGTAGGCCCCGTAGCGGGATCGCTTGTCACGGATTCGCTCCGGCAGCTCTGGCAGTAGGCCAAAGTTCGGGGGCATCGGCTGAAACTTGCCGCTGGGGGCCTCACTGATGAAGTGGGTCAGGGCGCCAGCCATCGTTGTCGCTGGCAGATTGATCGGCTCCTTCCCCTGGACCAGCCGAGCAGCATTGGTGCCAGCCAACCAGCCGCCGGCCACTGCGGCTGCATAGCCTTCGGTGCCGGTGATCTGGCCAGCAGCAAGCAGGTTATGGCGACATCTGAACTGAAGGGTGGGCTCTAGCAGCTGAGGAGCTTCCAAGAAGGTGTTGCGGTGCATAACCCCGAAACGCACGAATTCAGCGTTCTCAAGCCCGGGGATCAGGCGCAGCACCCGCTTCTGCTCACCCCATTTGAGGTTGGTCTGAAAGCCCACCAGGTTCCAGAGGCGCCCATCACGATCTTCCTGGCGCAGCTGCACCACCGCATAGGCGCGCTTGGCACGGCGCACATCACGGTCATTGACATCTCCCCAGCGTTGATCCCACAGACCAATGGGCTTCAAGGGGCCATAGCGCATGGTGTCTTCCCCGCGCCGGGCCAGCTCCTCAATCGGCAGACAACCCTCGAAGAACGTGGCGCTCTCCTGTTCAAAATCCTTCAGTTCTGCCTGCTCGGCCTCCAGCAGGGCCTCGCGGAAGGCGAGGTACTGCTCTTTGTCCATCGGGCAGTTGATGTAATCCGCATCTCCCTTGTCGTAGCGACTGGCACGGAAGGCCACGTCGAGATTGACCGACTCACCTTCGACGATGGGACTGGCGGCATCAAAGAAATGACAGTCCGCACGACCGGTGAAGCGCCGCAGGTCATCGGCTAGGGCATCACTGGTGAGTGGACCTGTGGCCAGCACAGTTACTTGGCCTGTAGGTGGTAGCTCCAGTTGTTCGCGCCGCTCAATCGTCACCAGAGGATGAGCATCAAGTTCGGCCGTCAGAGCAGCGCTGTAACGGCCCCGGTCAACAGCTAAGGCCCCGCCAGCGGGAACGGCGTGAGCATCAGCCTTGCCGATCACCAGGGAGCCGAGACGGCGGAGCTCTTCCTGTAAGAGGCCCGCAGCGCGATCGCTGCTGAGGGCACCAAAACTGTTGCTGCAGACCAGCTCAGCACATTCACTGCTGTGATGAGCCGGTGAACGCTTCACAGGTCGCATTTCAACCAGGGTGACCGGGATACCCGAACGGGCAACCTGCCAGGCGGCTTCTGTGCCCGCCAGGCCGGCGCCGATCACCAGAACGCTCAAAGGATCAACCGCGTGCTCTCTTCAGCATGAGCTGCAGCTGACCCACGGCGGCACGGCCGATGTTGAAACCAGCCCAGCTGACCGCAGCAAGAACGGGAGCAACAACCACAAACAGGCGTGCGTCAATACCGAGAAACTGCCCTGTCGTGACCACGCTGTAGGCGGAATAGCCAACGACGGCAAGGACCAGTACGCCGCCGAGCAGAATCCGCAGAAAGCCCATGGTGGATTGGTTGAGTGCCTGGAGATTATTACGGAACGTACGCAGGTCCTTGTGGGGTCTGACTGATCCTGACCCAAATTGCAGCAATTAAAATTTTTGAGATCAGCCACTGCGCTCGCGTTGGTGGTGCTGTCTCGCCAACTCGGCGTAATGGCGAGCATGCTCTATTTGCTTGAGCTGAGCCTCGCTGCTCAGCTGCCGCTTCACGCTGGCCGGCGCTCCCATCACCAGGGCTCCCGCAGGCACATCCTTGGTGACCACAGCACCTGCGGCAACGAGTGCTCCGGTCCCCACGGTGACTCCGTTGAGCACGATGGCGCCGATGCCCACCAGACAGCCATCCTCCAGCGTGGCGCCATGAATCACAGCGCGGTGGCCGATGGTCACATCGGCGCCGATGACCACTGGCTCACCGGGGTCGCCATGCAGCACTGTCCCGTCCTGGACATTGCTTCGAGCTCCAATGCGAATGCTGCTCATATCGCCTCTAGCAACGGCAGTTGGCCAGATGCTGGCGCCGTTCTCTAAAACCACATCACCAATCACCACTGCACTGGGAGCGACCCATGCGGCGGCATTGGTGGACGGTTCAGGCCAGGGTGATTCAGACATGGTCGCGGGCGGCACTGCGTGATAATTTCATTTCGCTCGCAAGGGCACGGGTCGCTAGCTCAGCGGTAGAGCACTCGGCTTTTAACCGATTGGTCCTGAGTTCGAATCTCAGGCGACCCATTTTCTGGATAGTTCCCTTCGTGAAGGTACTTTTTATTTATGACAAGTGTCTTACGACACTCAACATTACGCTTTAAGGCTGTCTCTATCTCGAAAAGAGGCAGGTTGATTCGGCCTCATTAAGCGAAATGTTTGGACTGACTGTCCGCCAAGTCTCCCGATGCCTGTAGTCAAAGGGCCTGACTATGGCTATTGAGCCCCTCAAGACGTCGATCCAAGTTGTCCGACGGCTCCCTAAGAAGGCTTGCTGAGCTTCTATGGCTTCTGTCGACGTTCCCCCATGCAGGGGGGAGCAGGCTTTTTTGAACCACTCTTCTGTGGGAGGTGCTCATAGGCCGCTTTGAAGACGATTGAAATACAGCTCGACAAGGGAAACCATGACAGACAGCTTTGATTCCAACCAGCAGTCCAGCCGTCGTGGCAAGGCGCGATCACCTTCTTTGTGAAGCCCGAGGCCAAGGCAGCAATCCGCGCAGCACTGGCTGATGTTGGTTACGGCACCAGTTACCAGGAACGGATCGTCAACCTGCTGAATGAACTGCTGCAAAAACAGCAAAGAAGCAGGCTCATCTAGCCAGGATCCGCAAGGGCAACAGTCCTGCCAAGTGAGCGCTGATTGCGCTCACTTGGCAGGGTTCGTCAGACCAGCTTGAGTCGCTCGCTGTGCAGCTCAACGGGGTACTTGTCGCTGCACAACACAGCAATCAGGTCATTGACAGCTCGCATTAATTCATTGCACTCGACATCATGACGGGCATGGCGCCTGTTGATCTGGCTGTTGTTGGTGCTGGATTGTCCGGCTGCGCTCTGCTTTCGCGGCTGGCTCAGCGGGGTTTTGACGGCTCGGTGGCTTTGATTGAAGCCGGACGGGGACCTGGCGGACGAACAGCCACCCGGCGCAGCCGCCGTGATGAGGGTTTGCGGCTCGATCACGGGGCACCCTTGCTCAACCTCAGTGCCGGGATTGAGAAGGAACTGGCACCACTGTTGCAGCCTTTAATCGAGGCAGGCCAGTTGCAGCGGGAAACTCGCCCCCTGCTTGGGCTTGATCATCAAGGTGGTTGGGCTGAGTCGGCGGCCCATCCGCTGCTGAGCGGTCAGTTATGGCGAGGTGTCCCGGAGATGGCTGCAATTGCCGGATCTCTAATGGCACACGGGCCTGCTGAATTGCAGTGCCATTTCGGGCTCAGGCTGCGCTGGATCGAACGTCACGGTGGCATCTGGCTGTTGGCCGATGCCGAGCACAATCAAGTGATCGAAGCGCGTCGCCTGGTGCTGAGCGGCAACCTGTTGGCCCATCCCCGCTCGCTAGCGATGCTGGCCTGGCCAGATGTTCCTCTGCGCAGCGCTGTTGCCTGCGGGGAGGATCTGCAGCTTGATCAGGCTCTGGCTTCCATCGCTGGGATCGAGGCGACGGTGCGCTGGAACCTGATGTTGAGTCTTCCTTCCCCGCCCGTTGCAGATTTGCCACGTCAGTTGTGGTGTCTGCCTGAGGCTCAGCAGCGCTGGGGGCTAGAGCGTCTGGTGCTGCAGACCCAGGCCGATGGTCGCCTCGGCGTGGTGCTCCACGGTTTCGATGGTGGAGAGGCGATTACGCCTGAAAGCCAGCCGTTGCTGTTGCAGCAGCAGGAACGACGTCAGCTGGAGGCTTGGCGTGAGCTGACCGCCTCCTGGCCCGGTGGTGAATGGTGGGCCGAACAGGCGGAATCCCTTGGTGTGATGCGTTGGGGTGCATCGCTGCCGATTCTGGGGGCGTTGCCCCAACATTTGCAGTGGTGTGGTGCTAGTGGCGTTGGCTTCTGCGGTGACTGGATCGCCGGTCCTGGATACGGTCGCTGTGAAGGTGCGCTGCACAGCGTTTTGAAGCTTGCTGATCAGTTGATGGAAGCAAACTAAGTATTTTTACCATTATTTATTGGCCAATAATTAATTGAATTGGAACCATGCTCGACTACATTCAGCCTTTTGCTTTGTTGAAAGCAATTCATTCTCAATCAAATGGTTTGGATGCATTTGATTTGGGTTCCACTGTTCTTTACTTGTCTCGCCTCGCCCGTTCGCATCCCTGGTGGGGCCCATGGCCATCGGGTCGTTGTGCAGCGCTCCACCCGTGAGCAGGGTCAGTGGGTCCAGCCATGGGGTCTGGCCTGAGGCGTCCCCCTAGGGTCTACAATCCAATCAACGGGGTGTAGCTCAGCTTGGTAGAGCGCCGTCTTTGGGAGGCGGATGCCGTAGGTTCGAATCCTATCGCCCCGATTGTATTCAGTGGAGATGAATAACTACTTCAGTTGTTTGTTTGTGCTGTCAGTTTTGCGGGCTGTCGTCATGGCCTGACTGTTCCAGCCCTATCCAGTCTCTGGAGGGATTGCCCTAGCGATAAACCAGATCTTGTCAGTTAATCATTCATTGGACATGCCAATCTGAGTCATGGCTGAGTATTGCCTTGGTTTTGCTGTGCTTCAGCACACTCTCAGCGGATGCTGGCTTTGAACTCAATTCTTTGGGGCGCAGCACTGAAATGCTTGTTGCAGACGAGAACAGATTTGTGAGTATTCCTGAGGCAGCCTCTTATGAGCAATTGAAGGCACTGCAGCGCCAACGCCACAGTGCTGGGTTAATAGAATCAGCCAAACAATCCTGCCGCAGTTCATTGCAGCGAAAGGGAACGATCGGTTTTGCTGAAGCTCAGAAAGAGCTACTGCAAAGCTGCGTCTTGATGAATACCTTGTTGGACCAAATGCAGCGGCAGCCAACAGTTAAACGCGCGATGCTCGAGCGCACCACGATTACATGCCATCAATTGCGCTGCCTCATTCAGGATCTGCTGCAGTACAACGGATCCTCGACATAGAGCCTTCAGGGCACGATTTGGCGGCGCACTCCTTCTGCTGCAGCTGCCGTGCGATCTCGAACATCGAGCTTGCGGATGATGGATTGCACGTGACCACGGGCTGTGGTTTCAGCAATCACAAGAATGTCTCCGATTTCTCTGTTGGTCAGGCCGGCGCAGACAAGCTCAAGAACCACGCGCTCCCTTTCGGTCAGTTGAGGGCGCCGGGTCGCAGCTGGGGTCAGCGTCATTCAACATCTCTTGAACTGACCAACACTCAAATGCCTAGATGTGACTGGATGCTGACCCTCCGCTGAGGATTCACTGAGGAACGTGACTCAGCGGTGCAGGCGTCGTCCCAAGGGTTCAATCCATTGCTCCATCACGACCTTGTGCTGAAGCTGTTGCTGAGGCAGGCGACACCCCAAATTGATCTGCCCCTCATCGACCAAACGTCCCAACCGGACCGCTGCCGCTTCCTCTGCGCGGGTGAAGGTGTGTTGGGATGAAGCCACCCAGGCCATCTCCTGACCTGTGATGACGCCGCTGGAAACGGATTCGAGGAAAACTTCGCCAAGGGTCATGGCTTTGTAACGAATTCGTTACATGCTGGCGCGTCGGGCCTGCTGCTGTGGATGGCTCAGCACTTTTTGGGCGCTTTCCAGTTCCTATTGCGGCTGTAGCCGTCCAACAGCACCAGCAGGAGCCACAAGAGCGGAAAGAGGAGCATCGCAGCCATGGCGCTGCACGAGATCTCCATCATTTCCATGCCTGCGCTGCGCCGATGGTTCACACCATCCCACTCGGCCTGAACGCTGATCTGTAGAGAGATCTACCGCCAACATTGATCTTGATTTACTGCGATGTCAGATATCCAGAGCTGCCATCACTCGGCTTGGAGAGCACTCAGGCCAAGTTCCTCGCGCCACTCCTGCAAGGGACGATCCCAGCCATCCTCAAGCCGGTAACTCACCACACATTTGGCCCTCAACCCCAGCTCAAACCCGCGGCTGAGGGCGTGGAGCAGGGTCTCGAGGGGCTCGTCCTCTTGCAGGGACTTCAGCAATCCCCCAAAGATCAGCAGCACAGCCAGGGGTGAGCGGTTCTGCGCCAGGTTGAAGGCCTGCAGTCCTAGTTCGCCGGGACCATCGATGCCAAAGCCCGTCAGCACATGAACGATGTCGTGGGTTTCCTTGAGCCGGTGAATGATCAAATCCCGCTCACTGCTGATGGGGCTGGGATCGATCAGGGTTTCTGGTGTGATGCCCTGGGAGCGCAGCTGTTCGGCATAACAGCGTCCAAGAGATCCCTTTGGCAGATCGGCCAGGACATCGAGGTCAATGGGCTGAGGTCGCCAGCCGTCCTTGGTCATGGCATCAATGCCAGGTTTTTCAAGCATGTGACGCATCATCTGCGCCGCCATCGGACTGTCCTGGATGCTGCCGGCAATGGCGTAAACACTTTGCAGACTTCCTGGATCTTGCAGAAATTTCCCCAGGCTGCTCAGCATGCGCAGGGACTGCAGTCGCTGTTTGAGGTTGAACATCACGGCGCGTAAACCCAGATCCTCTGGTCATGGTTGATGCTCCCGCCTGCAGTGTCGAGCGCTTGGGGGGGAGGATCATGCTTCTCCAGCCAAAGGCAGTCATCCCAGCTCGCGTCATGGCGCCCACCCCGGTAGTGGTATCTCACCTGGCTAACGCTGCAGCGTTGCAAGCCATCAGCGGAGAGCACGTTGACCGTGCCGCGGTCGCAGCCGTAATTGAGCGCTACCTCCTCAATGGAGACGTTTTGCTGCTTCTCCCAGTTGAGTTTGGCCTGAAGTTCCTGCACCACTTCACCGCTGGAGCGAGAGACTTCCTGCCAGCTCTCCAGCAGGTGGCTGTATCGGCTGGCTCCGGCGGCGTAAAGAAGGTGGTTGGCTTCTTTGTGATGTTGTTGCATCGCAGCGAGTTCTTGCTCCAGCTGCTTCACTCGGCCTGGACTATTCGGCACCGGGGCCGGTCCGGAAGTCTCGCGGCAACCGGCCAGCTCGCTGAAACGCAGCACCTGCCCATCCGGCCAGCTCACACCATTGAGGTAATCAGCAAAGCTCACAGGTGTGGTCTGCGCCTGGAGTGGTTGCAGATGGATCAGCGTGCTGCCCAATGCCGCCATGAGGTGCAGCGAGGACATGACCATCCTTTGCACCAGTGGCAGGGCCATCTTTGAGCGGGTTGCCGGCCTTGCCAACCTTTTGAGCCGTGCAAGGCTAAAGCCAGACATCAGTCAGATGATGCGCTACCTCCCTCCGGCACAGAGTTCCTCTCGTTGGTTCACCTTGGTGTCCCAACTGCTGGGGTTGGTGCTGTTTGCTTTTGTCCTGATCACCGCGCTTCCGTTTTTGTTGGTGCTCGCTGGAATCGGTGCATTGGTGCTCTTTTTTGCACTGCGCCAGGTGCGGCGAGAGTTGGATAACAGTCCCTTGACCCAGAGTTTCCCTGTTGAGGAGCCGATCGATATAACCCCGTGGCATCAGCGATTGATCAAGGATCTGACGCAGCGCCGACGTTGATCAGCGCGTGTTTCATCCTCTGCCAGAGCGGCCACTCACACCAGGGCCTTAGTTCAGCTTGAAAGAGCCGCGATCTGAGTCGATCAAAAGCTGATTGAAGCCAAGCTGTCTCCGTCGGCTCACTCAAGTGGTGCAGATGTCAGAGCTGTCTGCTGCAATGCCATGGCGGTGGCTGCTGCAAGCCTGGTAGATGCTGATCCTGTGTTGTTCAATTGCTGATTACCAAGGAACCGGATACCGGATCGGTGAGGCCGAGATCTGAGCTGAGCTCTTCAAGCATCGGGCGCTGACTGTTGAGCAACGCAATCATCTGAGGCCTTGCAGCAGCGATGGCCGCCTCGCTCTCCCAGAGACCCACAAAACAGATGTCCCGATCAC
>CAJWXK010000004.1 GCA_913048995.1 uncultured Synechococcus sp.
CCGGAGCCACCCGCAACAGCAGGAACACCAGTGTGGCGATCAGCCACAGCATCACTGGTGCCAGCAGCAGGCGGCTGCCGATGTAGCGGGTCAGGACCTGACGCCGACTCATGGCTGTTCCTGGCGCTGCAGCGCACCAAACAGCAGTCGCCCGGAGCCGTCAAATTGCGGCGCGGAGACGCTGTTGAGTGCCCAGGCCCGTGGCCTTACGAGCCATAGGGGCAGATAGGGGGAGCCATGGGCGGCTTCACGTTGCACCTGATCGAGTAGGGCCAGACGCTCTTCGCCGCGGACCTCATTGCTCTTCAGCAGGGTCTGCTGTAGCCCTGGTGCGGTCCAGAAGCTGCCGCTGGCGACACTGTCACCTTCCAGACAGCGGTTGCCTTGACTGCGGCGGCACTCCAGCAATGGGGTCAGGTAGTTGTCGGCATCGGGGTAGTCCCCCATCCAATCCAGCAGGATCAGCTGGAAGGCGCCATCGCCCAGCTGTCGGTAGGCGGTGGTGGATTCCATTCCCTTGAGATCCAGCACCAGGCAGTCCCCGAGGCGGCTGCGCAGCAGCTCCTGCCAGCTCAGAGCGAGCAGTCGGTCGGTGGGCACGTTGGAGCGGTAAGTGAGCTGCAGCTGGAGCACATTGCCCTGGCAGTAACCCTCCTCGCCAAGCAGTTGGCGCGAGCGCGACAGGTCAGCCTTGGGCCATGCGGCTAGCGCGCCGGGAATCCCTGGTGGTACCAGCCCCCGCAGCGGTGGCCTCAGGCCATCGCTGATCCGTTTGGTGAGCAGCTCGCGATCGAGGCTGTACGCGAGGGCACGGCGAAGCTTGAGGCGATCAAGCGGTGGCCGGTCACTCAGCAGAGTCACATAGCCGATCTCCAGGGCTGGGCCAGCTCCTTCTCGCAGCTTTCCGGCATTGGCGCGGCGGTGCAGGGCGGTCTGTTGCTCCGGCTCCAAGCTGGTGGAGAGCAGGACATCGACGCTTCCACCTCGGATGGCGCCATACAGGCTGGTGGAGGTGCTCATGCCCACCAGGGCGATGCCGCGGTTTTGGGGCGGCTTGCCCCAGTAGTCCTCAAAGGGCTCAAGGCGCTGCAGTTGAGGGCTGTGAAAACTCAGCTTGTACGGGCCGGTGCCAACAAAGCCACCGGCGCGAAAACCATCGGCGTACTCCGCGTAGGCGGTTGGAGAGACTGGCGTCAGGCTGGCGAAGCTCAGCAGCGCCTCCAGCGGACTGAAGGGCTGCCGCAGCTCCAGTTCAAGGCGGTGGGCATCCAGCACCTTGACCGCCTTGATGCGGTTGCCCACCACGTAGCTGAGCTTGCCGATGCTCAGGAATCGCTTCAGGCTGAAGGCCATGGCTTCAGCATCAAAGGGGGTGCCGTCGTGAAAACGCACACCCCGCCGCAGTGGGATGACCGCCCGCAGGCCATCGCGACTCAGCTGCGGCGGACCACTGGCCAACTTCGGTTCAATTCGGCCATCGGCATCGATGGCATAGAGCGGATCGCCCAGGGCGCTGATGAGCTGCAGGGCAATAACCGTGGTGGCCTGGGCGGGATCAACGGTCTGGATTGAGCCATAGGCCGCTACCACCAACGGGCCATCGACTGGACGACGGCTCTGGCGGCAGGAGGTCAGCGCCACCAGGCCCACGACGACCAGCAAGGTGGCCAGCAAACTCCTGTGCCATCTGCTGCTGCCGTGCACCCCGCTGCCGTCTGCTGTTGCTGATGAACCTATGCGGCCGGCTGCGGTTGCCCGCTGAAGACAATGTTGCCGAGGGATACCTCAAACACCGGTGAGCCTTGGGCTTGCAGTGGCCAGCTGCGAACCCAGCAACGATCGTGCCGATCATCGATGGCGATCACCTGGTAGGTGCCGTCATCACTGCTGAGGTGAACACAATCGCCCTGATGCAAACGCATGCTGGAGCTGCTGTTGGATGCATGGTTCCGCAGGCTGGGGGAAAGGCAATGTTCAGAGTGAACGACCTGGCCCTTTGTCAGCGAACCACCCCATCAACTTAGACCTTCAAGTTTTCTTTCGGTGGGTGGCCGCTTAGAGGGTTCGCATGCAGCAGGTGACGGCTTCCACCTCCGGGTGCTTCAAGATGGCTGTCAGGGCACGTCGGAAGCCGGTCTCTTCCACGGCGTGGGTGATCACCACGATCTCGGCACCGGCACCTTCGGTTTCAAACTGCACGATCGACTGCAGGCTGACGTTTTCGGCCCCGAAGCAGCCGCCGATGTGACCGATGACGCCAGGCCGGTCCGTGCTCTGGAAGCGCACGTAGTTGCGGTGGCAGGTGCTGCCGGCATCCACCAAGCGGCACTTGCGCCAGCTGCTGGCCGCCAGCAGTGGGTCCTGGCCAGCGGCCGGGCCGCTGGCGACCTGGTTGATGGCTGCGATGTTGAGGATGTCGGCCACCACAGCACTGGCGGTGGGCCCCGCGCCAGCCCCGGGTCCGTAGAACATCACCCGTCCGACGGGGTCGCCTTCCACCAGGATGGCGTTATTCACCCCATTCACTCCGGCCAGCGGGTGGTCCTTGGCGAGCAGGGTGGGGTGCACCCTCACATCGAGCACCTCGGTGCCATCGCTATCGCTGCCGTGGCGCTCGGCCACCGCCAGCAGCTTGACCACAAAGCCCAGCTCGCGGGCGTAGTCGATGTCGCGGGTGTCGAGCTGATCGATGCCCTCTGTGGGGATTGCCTCCCTGGGCACGAGGCCGCCGTAGGCCAGGCCAGTCAGGATCGCGATCTTGTCGGCGGCATCACCACCCTCCACATCGGCGGCAGGGTCCGCTTCTGCATAGCCGAGGGCCTGGGCATCAGCCAGCACGCTGGCGTAGCTGGCCCCCTCCTCCGCCATGCGCGTGAGGATGTAGTTGGTGGTGCCATTGATGATGCCGCTCACCCGTTCGATGCGGTTCCCGCCGAGGGACTGCTTGAGCGGTTCAAGGATCGGGATGCCGCCACCGACGGCCGCTTCCATCAGCACATAGACCCCCTTGGCAGCGGCTGCAGCGGCGATTTCAGCGCCGTGGCGGGCAATCACGGCTTTGTTGGCTGTGACCACGGCTTTGCCGGCCTCGATCGCCGCCAGGATCAGGCTGCGGGCAGGCTCCAGCCCACCCATCACCTCCACCACCAGATCCACCGCCGGGTTGGTGACCACCGCTGAAGGGTCCGTGGTCAACAGTTCTGCGGCGAGCTCCACCGGCCTCGCTCGCTCCAGGTTGCGCACAGCCACCTGGCGCAACTCAAGCTCCTTGACCAGAGGATGACGGCCATCAGGCGTCTGCAGGATCTGCGCGACTCCGGCACCCACCGTTCCGAGGCCCAACAGACCGATTCCAATGGCCATCAGGCCTGTGCAACAGACCCTGATCCTAGAAATCAGCCGGATGAGGCCAATGCAGAAGCTTGAGCCTGCATATGACGCAGGATGTTGAGGAAGCCATTGGCCCTTGATGGGGTCAGGCTCGCCTGCAGGCCGGTTTCGGCAATAAAGCTCGGATCGACTGCTACGACTTGTTCTGGGCTCAGTCCATTGAGGCCTTGGATGAGCAAAGCCAGCAGTCCTTTGGTGATCTGAGCATCGGAATCGCCCTGCCAGTGCAGCTCACCGTTCTCCAAGGTGGGCGCAACGAACACTTGCGAAACGCAGCCACGCACCCGGTTGGCATCGCAATTGAGATCTGCTGGTGCCGCTGGCAGTTTTTTGGCCAGCCAGAGCACGTACTCGTAGCGGCGTTTGGGGTCGTTACTGCCTTTGAGCTTGGCGACGATGCTGTCAAGGGCGGCGCTGCCGCTGGCCATGGCTGATGCTGCCGGTCAATGCCAGTGTGGCGCCCAGCATCCCGCTGATGGCGAGCCATACCTGCTGCAAGCCGCGGCTGCTGATTTCCATCTCCTCATCAAGACCCAAATAGTCGCGGTGTCCGATGCCGCCATCAATCACCACATCCCAGGCCTGGGAGTCCAGTTCGGGCAAGGTGGCGCTGAAATGGCCCTCTGCATCGGTTGCCCCCAGTGGAATGCTTTGGCTGCCGTCATGGGATTCCAGGCGGACTTCAGCCTCCACCAGCGGTTCACCGCTGGAGAAGTTGCTGTTCAGCTCAAGCAGCCCGCCGCTGATGAGGCCGCTGTAGCGGGTTTCCACGGCATGGCTGTGGGCCGGTAGGGGGAGGATCAGCACAGCTGCTGCGGTGAGCAAGCGCACTGATGAAACCTTCAAGTGATTCATGGCGCGGCTCTTCACTGGCCGCACGGTAAGGACTGTCTGCTCTGCAGGCCAGGTCCCGAATCCCAGTTTCAGTTGTTGCTCTGGCAGCTGCGGCCGGCCTGCACCATGCCAACCATCGATCCGATCATCAGCTCAAGCGCCTGGGCCGGACGCTGGGCGGATGCAGCAGGCTTGCTCTGAATCGGACGGGGCTGGGAGGAAGGGGTGGGCACCTGAGCGGTCATCTCAACGGCAGCATCCTTGCAAAGAAAAATCAGTGGCTGGGGGGCTCGATAACCTTGCTTAACACTGGAGTTGCTTCCCCCGCTCCGTAATCCAGCCATCAAACGGCACATCCCAGGGTTCAACGACCAGCTCGGCGCAGCTGCAGCAATGCGGCATCACCATCAAGGCCGGCACAGCACGCCACTCGGGTTGGGCCCTGAAGCGGTCGTACCAGCCGCCGCCGCTGCCTAAGCGAATCCCGCTGCTGGAGCCGGCCAGGGCTGGCACCAGCAGCAGAGCCAGCTGCGCAGGCTCAAGCGGCGCTCCTGTGGGTGCGGGAATGCCGCAGGCATCCTCTGCCAGGTCATCACCGGGCTGCCAGGCGGCATAAACCAGGCCTCCCGCTTCCGCTCGCGGCAGGGCCAGTCCGCCGGGCCATCGCGGTGGAGGGTCGATCAACCGGGCCTCCGCCCCAAGAGGCCAGAACAGCCCCAGTCGCCCTGGTCGTTGCAGTTCGGTTAGGGCCTGATGCACCGCTGCGGTGAGCGCATCTGCCCTCTGAACCATCGCCAGTTGGCGTTGCTGACGCCAGTGACGTCGCTGCTCAGTTTTGGCCTCTGCGCTGGCGTTCATCGCTGGTACCAGGCCGTTAGCCCAACCGCGAGGGCATCGGCAGCGTCGTCGGGCTTGGGACGCTCACTGAGCTGCAGCTCTCGCATCACGGCATCCTGCACATCGCCCTTTTCGGCATGGCCTGAGCCCGCTAGGGCCAGCTTGATCTGCATTGGTGGGTATTCCACCGTCGGGATGCGAAAGCGGGCCAGGGTCATCATCAGCACCCCGCGGGCTTGCACCACAGCAATGGTGTTGGAGGAGCGGTAGAAGAAAAACTTCTCCACCGCCGCTTGTTGGGGGCGGTGCAGCCTCAGCAGCTGGCGCAGATCACGGGCGATCTCGACCAGCCGCTCACCTTCCGGACGGCCTGCGCCAGTGCTGATGATGCCGCAATCCACCATCACAGGTGGATCACGCCGTCTTTCAGGGTTGACATCGATCACGCCGTAGCCCACGCGGGCCAGACCTGGATCGATGCCCAGGATGCGCATGGGTTCAGGCTGCCAGCGCCAGCTGGAAAGCGTCGCGGTCCTCGGGGTTGAGCCCGAACACTTGGCAGAAGACTTTGACCACGCGGTCACCGGAATCCACCGCCTCCAGCGGGTCCTTACGCAGGCGATGACGCAGGCAGCAGGCCACCACCCGGGCCACGTCCTCGTCATTGACCTCGCTGCGCCCCTCAAAAGCAGCCAAGGCGCGAGCCGCCCGGTTGGTGACGATGTCACCCCGCAGACCATCGACTTCCAGCTGGCCGCAGACCTCTGAAATTTTTAGGCGCAAGTCAGGATCCATCACGACTGAGCCCAGTCGCTCCTGGGCAGCCACCACCTGCTGCTGCAATGTCTCTTGGGGCTCTGTGAACTGTCCGAGGAAACGCTCAGGGTCGCTGTCGAAGTCGCTGCGCTGCTCCACCACCTGCACCCGCTGCTCGGGGTCGCGCACGGTGCGCACCTCGACGCTCATGCCGAAGCGGTCGAGCAGCTGGGGCCGCAGCTCACCCTCCTCTGGGTTGCCTGAGCCGATCAGCACAAAACGGGCCGGGTGGCGCACGCTGACGCCTTCCCGCTCCACGGTGTTCCAGCCCGATGCAGCCGAGTCGAGCAGCACGTCCACCAGGTGGTCGTCGAGCAGGTTCACCTCATCGACGTAGAGCAGGCCGCGATTGGCTTTAGCCAAGAGGCCTGGTTCAAAGGCCCGCACGCCCTCGCTGAGAGCCTTCTCGATGTCGATCGTGCCGCAGAGCCGGTCTTCTGTAGCGCCCAGCGGCAGATCCACCATCGGCACCTGGCAACTTCCCTGCTGCAGGGCTTCGCCCTGGCTGACCCGCTGGCGCACCTCTGCGCTCTGCAGGTCGGGGTCGCTGGGAGAGCTGTTGTAAGGATCGCCTTCCACCACCGGGATCTCCGGCAGCAGATCAGCAAGGGCACGGATCGTTGTGGATTTGCCGGTGCCCCGATCTCCCATGATCATCACGCCGCCGATGCGCGGGTCGATCACGTTCAGCAACAGGGCCAGCTTCATCTCCGCCTGGCCGACGATGGCGGTGAAGGGAAACACCCGGCTTTTCAGAGCCTCAGACACTGGCAACAGGCAAGGGGTCGCAGACGGAGTGCCGTCTTCAGGATTCGGATTGTTTCACAGGCACCACGGTGAGCACTTGTACAGGGGTGATGTCGGCCGGAACAATTAGGCGCACTCGGGCCATGCGCTGCTCACCTGGGTCGAGTGTGATCGTGCCCAGACTCTGGCCTGGATCCCCCTTGCGCAGCACCAGGTGCAGGTAGCGCCGACCGGGACTTTCGTCGCTGCCGCGCACCTCCACGGTGCCGCGAAAGAAAATCGGCCCCTTGGCTGGTCTGATGAACTTGAGGCCGCCTTGATGGCGATCGGCTTTCAGCGGTGACTCAAGCCGCAGGTCATAGCTGCAAGGCCGGTTCGTGCTGTTCTTGAGGGGCAGCTTGAGGTCGTATTCGACCCCGTAGTTGCCGTGAGCCTCCCAGGAGGTTCCTGGATAGAAGGCCTGCAGCTGGGCGCTCTGCACCTGGGCGGTGCCGAGGCTGCCGCGCTGCAGGCTGGCAATCGGCCAAGAGATGGGCTGATTGCCGAGTTTCAGCGTTGGGCTGCCTGGATCACTGAGCTGGCCACTCCAGCGGCTGCCGATCTGCACGCCGCTGACGCGTGAGTAGATGATCGAGCCCGGTGCCCCTTTGGGGCTGGCGCGGTGCTCCTTGGAGCTGAGGCCACCATCGAGCAGGCCGAGTAGGGCTGAGGCGTCTGGAGCGTTGTCGCTGATCAGCCCCACCGTCGCCAGGGAGACCGGTCCATCGCTTAACAGGCGTAAGTGCAGCGTGCGCCCGTTGAGCAGGGGGTCAAGCCCTTTGACAGGTAAAGGCAGGGTCAGGAGTACCCGGGTGGCCCCAGGCCCCAGGGTGATCTGCTCGGGCAGCTCCGCTGGCCGCGGTGCACCAGCAATCAGATCGCCGGCAGTGCGGCTGCCGGGGCCGGCGTAGACGCTCAGCCCGTCGTGCTCCATGCGCGGCGGCATCGGCAGGAACGGTGCTCCAGGCTGGGAGAGGTAGGTCGCCCCGCTGGGCACCCGCACTGTGACCTCCTGATCGCTGCGGTTGCCAAGGATCACCCCCAGCCAGAGGGTGCTCTCGGTGGCTCCTTTGGCGCCGGCATAGACGTGGTGGCTGAAGAGATCAAAGGCCCCCTGCAGCGGCACGTTGAGATGAGCCGATGGCACCTCGCGGCCGCTGCCATCAAAGGTGGAGAGCAAGATGCCGTCTTCAGTGACCACCTCCGGGTTGTTGTCATTGACCATCAGCCGCTGATCCAGGCCGCCAGGCAGTGGCCGCACCTCTCCGCTGCGCAGCTCCTGGCTGCTCACGGGTAGGGATGGCATGCCCAGCAGGGTGGCGCCCAGGAGGGCTGGCAGGAGCAGGGGTCGCATCACTTGAAGGCAGCGGCAGTGGCGCCACTGAGGGCACGAATCATGTTGGTGCTGCGGGGGCTGTTGAAGGGCCCCGTCACCATGTAGGAGGCCACAGCGCGTCGCCCGTCGGGTAGTTCGATCAGGGCCGAATCCACGTAGGCGATGCCGATGTCTCCGGTTTTGTTGTAGGCGCGAACGCCGCGACGGAGTAGGGCAGCGTTGACATCACCGCCACCGCCCCTAAGGCCTTGCAACCAGCCGCGGGGGATCAGGGTGTCGGTGCGGGAGGTGCCGAGGGTTTGGCGGAACAGGTCGCGACTGCGGGGCGAGAGCACTTCAGCTGTCTCCACGAGGGCGATGCTGCGGGCCTGATCGCGGGCGGTGGTGGTGTTGGTGCCCTCGAGATCTGGCAACCAGTTGTTGATCACGGTGCCCTCTAGGCCCAGTTCTTGAAAACGGGCATTGAGAGCGGTCTTGCCACCTAGGCGCTGGATCAGCAGGTTGGTGGCGGTGTTGTCACTCACCCGGATCATCTCGGTGGCCACCTCCAAGACGGTGAATTGGCTGCCTAGGGGCTGCCCACCCATCCAGCCCGAACCGCCACCAACAACGGTCTTGTTGAGGCTCAGCAGTTCATCGAGTTTGAGCTTGCCGGCATCGAGTGCCTCGAGGGTGACCAGCAGGATTGGAGTCTTGATCGAGCTGGCTGCCGGCAGCACCAGATCGGGATTGAACTGGGCATAGTTGCCGTTATCAAGCACCAGGGCAAAGGCCCCCACCTTCAAGTCCTTCTGTGTGCCCGCGAGCTGGGCCAGCTTGGTGCTGAGAGCCTTGTTCTCGTTGCGCGGCTCAAAGCGGCCGAGCTCCTCGCTGCTGGTGTCCTGGAGCGGGGGCAGCAGCGCGGGCCTCTCAGGCGTGCCAGCCCCCAAGCGAGGGGCCATGAACTTCAAGGCCGTTCCCGTCAGGACCGCAAGGCCGGCGCCAAGGATGAGGAGCCGCACCAGCAGCAGGAGCGGCTGGGTCCAGCCAGCATCCAGCTGGCGCTTGCTGATTCGGCTTTGGGGGGGGCGCAGACTCACGGCCTGGGGCGGAGAGGATTCAAATTACCGGCCCTCTTCTGGCTTGCCATGGCGGCTGGCCCAGCGCAGTTGACGCACCATCCCCCGCATCAGCGCAACCTCCGCTTCCTGGGGTTCGGCCCGCAGGAGCAGCTGACGGAGTTTGCCCATGCGGGCGGCAGCGGTATGGGGATACAGAAATCCGACCTCCAGCAGCAGGGCCTCAGCATCTTTGAGCGTGGCCTCCAAATCTCCTTGAGCTGGTAAAGGCTCTGCCTCGAGCGCTGCTGGCAGGCTTTCCAACTGTTGAAGCCCAGCCAGGCAGACCGCCACAGCATGGGAGAGGTTCATCGAGCTGTAGCTCTCCGCTGTTGGAATTCGCAGCAGCCGACCGGCCAACTGGAGCTCGCTGTTGTGCAGCCCATGGTCTTCGCGCCCGAACACCATGGCCACCCGCTTGGGACCAGGAACCTCTTGCATCAGCCATTGCAGGGCCGGCCCAGGAGTCAGGTGGTCCCGCTCTCGGGCTTCCATGCGGCCCGAGCAGGCCACCACCCGGCGGCAGTCAGCTACTGCGCTCTCCAGGGTTGGGTGCTGGGTGCACTGATCAAGCCGTTCACTGGCATGGACGGCCATCAGCCTTGCTTGGTCGCCGGTGGCATCGCAGCGCGGTGCCACCAAGCGCAGAGGCCCTGTGGCGAAGTTGGCGCACAGCCTGGCCACGCTGCCGATATTGAGCGGGCCGCTGGGTTCGACCAGCACCACCACCAGCTCAGGGTTCACGTCAGCTCGTGCAGGTAGGCCAGCAGGTCGGCCATGGACTGTGGATCGGGTTGAAAGCTCGGCATCGGAGGGGTTTTGCCGCTGATGACTTGCTGGATCAGGGCAGGATCGTGCTTCCGCTGGCTGACGCCATGCAGGTTGGGGCCAACAACGCCTTGGGCCGCGATGCCATGACACCCGGCGCAGTTGATCAAGAACAGCTTGCTGCCATGGTCCTGATCACCACGCAACGCAAGGCTGCTGCGCACATAGGGATCACGCTGGCTGGCGCCCGCGACCAGGGTGATCAGCACGATGCCGGCGGCGAGGGCAAGGGCCACCAAGGCAGTAATCAACCCGTGTCTGCGGGGTGATTCTTCAATGGCCTCGCTGCGCGTCAAAGCGTGTCACTGGGAGTGAATGCAACCCAGGTTGGCGCGTCGCCCCCTAGATTGCGACGAAATTAGATCCAAACGGACCGGCCCGATGATCGAACCCCTGCTCTGCGGCATCGTTCTAGGCCTGATTCCCGTCACTCTTCTGGGCCTGTTTGTCGCCGCTTGGAACCAATATCGCCGCGGCAGTGCGCTCGGCGGCTGATTCCTCCAATTGCCAGCGCAACAGCATCGTGCGCCCGTAGCGCTTGAAACGAACCTCCTTCCAACCTTTTGGAGGAACTGGTCGCTGGTTGGCCGAGCATTCCAGCAGTAATGATCCGTTGGGATTGAGCCATTTCTGGTCTCGAATCCGTTCTGCGATCGGGCCATGCAGTCCTGCCTGATAAGGCGGGTCGGCGTAAATCAGGTCAAATGGTGTGCTGTCGCTCTGCAGCAGCAATTTCTCGATGGCAATGCTGCTGAGCTGCCATCGAGAACTAAAGCGCTCTCCTAGGTCTTGCAGATTGCGCCGAGCCACTGCAGCGATCCGTCGATCCCGCTCCACGGCATGCACCCAGCTGGCTCCATGCAGCAGGGCTTCACAAGCCATGGCACCGCTGCCGCTGCAGAGATCAAGCCAGCGGCAGTCAGGTAATTCACTAGCGAGCATATTCATCACCGCCAGACGCACCATGGCCGTCGTGGGCCTGGCAATCAGTCCCTCAGGGCTGTGCAGCTTCCTGCCGCTGCTGAGCCGCAGCACCATGCTTCAGTCCAGGCTGCTCAGCCAGCGCTGCAGCAAGTCGAGACCGCAGCGCCCTGATTTTTCAGGATGGAACTGGGTGGCTTGCAGCTGACCGCGGCCAACAGCGGCCACCACATCAGCGCGGCCATAGGGGGCCGTGGCTGTGATGCAGTTGGCATCGGTGGGCACGGCAGCGAAGGAGTGCACGAAATACATCCAACTCGCTGGTTCATTCGTGCTGATGAGAGGGCTCCTGCTGCCCGGTCGCAGTGGTGCCCAGCCCATGTGAGGGCAACGTTCCTTGTCCTGAGGTGGCAGAGGCTCAACACGACCCTGCAGCAGCCCCAATCCCTGGCGCGAGCCCTCGGCGCTGGAGTCAAAGAGAAGCTGCAGCCCTAGGCAGATGCCTAGCAAAGGCCTCTCGGCCTTGGTCCAGGTTTTTAAGGCAGCGCTCCAGCCCAAGCTGTCGAGTCGCTCCATGGCTGGATCAAAAGCCCCCACACCTGGAAGCAGTAGGGCTGTGATGTCTGGCTCCATGGCCGCGCTGCTCAGCCGGCGGCAGGGTGCTCCAAGCAATTGGAGGGCTTTCTCCACCGAGTGGAGATTGCCCATGCCGTAATCGATAACGCCGATCACGCCGCTTGCCCGAGGCGGTGGCCTGGGGGCTCCAGCGCTGTCTCCGGTGAGAGGGAGAGATTGTTGAGGTGGGCGATCAAGGCATAGAGCCTGCCCACTTTGGTCTGGTCAAACCAGAGCTCAAGACAGTCGCGGCAAGCGCCAGCCTCGTCCTGGCAACGGCGGCTGCTGATCTGTCCGCCAAGTAAGAGGTCCGAGAAGTGTTCGTTGATGAGCGCCAACTCTTGCTCCGGCAACTCGCAATGCAGCAGCAGTTGAAGCTGATCACCTCGAAAGCGGCTGGCGTGGAAGACCCGGTAAAAGTGACGAATTTGCTCGAGCGCCTCAGTCGCAGTGGCGGCTGTGGTGTAGAGGCCCACATCCTCAGCAGAGATCAGGCCGCGATCGAGCAGAGCGCGGTTGACATAGTCATTCCAGCGTTGCCAGTAATCGTCGCCCTCAGGGCAGAGCAGCACGATCGGTACCGGAGGGTTCTTTGAGGTCTGAATCAAGGTCAGACCTTCAAACAGTTCATCGAGCGTGCCAAAGCCGCCGGGCATCACCACCACCGCGTCGGTCTCTCGCAGGAAGAACAGCTTGCGGGTGTGGAAATAACGAAAGGTGAGGAGCTTGTTGTCGCCTTCGATATAGGGATTAGCCGACTGCTCAAAGGGGAGCTGGACATTGAGACCAAACGAATGGCCAACGCCGGCGCCACGATTGGCTGCCTCCATTACGCCTGGGCCAGCGCCTGTCATGACTTCAAAGCCGCAGCGGACGGCTTGTTCAGCCACCTCAACAGTCAGGTTGTAGAGGGGGTCGTCCTCAGGGGTGCGGGCTGAGCCGAACACCGCCACTTTTCGGGTCTGGCGGTGCGGATGGAAAACGCGAAAGGCCTCGGCCATGTCGCCGAGGGTGCCCGCAATGACTTCCCAGTCAGCGGCATCGGCCTGGGACTGGCTGATGGCATGGAGGTGGGTGAGGACCTCGCTGGCGAATGTGCCGTGGGCATGATCGTCAAGCTCCTGGGCCAGGGCCCCAAGCTTTTGTTGAATCGCCTCAGGAACCGAACCTGTCACTCAGAGGTACTTGGAAATGGTGCCAGCCAGGGTGGTCTTGGGCACAGCACCGACAACGGTGTCGACTTTCTGGCCACCTTTGAACACCATCAAGGTGGGGATGCTGCGAATGCCGTACTGACTGGCGACGTTGGGGTTTTCATCGGTGTTCAGCTTGACCACCTTGATGCGTCCTTCGAACTCCTTGGCGATCTCATCAACGATCGGAGCGACCATGCGGCAGGGACCACACCAGGGGGCCCAGAAATCCACCAGCACAGGAACGTCGCTTTGAAGCACGTCCTGATCGAAGGAGGCATCCGTGACGGCAGCGGCGCTCGACATCAGCGTTGAGAGAGTGACGCGGAATCTAGCAATGGTGAGCGTGGGGCACTGGCCCGTGCTGCCGATGTGTAAGACGAAAGCCCGGGCGCGCCGGGCGGGGTGGTGTGAGGAGTGTGAGGCCGAAGCCACACAGGCCCAGGCTAACGCCCGCGACCATTCAGACCCAAGGTGAGACGAGTTTATTCGTTTTTCACTTGCCCATGCCTAATTGCTGGGCTTTCTGGTACACCTTGCCTTCGGTCAGCAGGGACGGCGCAACCACCACTTCCACTTCCTGCATTTCACGCAGTGTGCGCGCCCCCAGTGTGCCCATCGAGGTGCGAATGCAGCCCAGCAGGTTTTGGGTGCCATCGTCGAGGCTGGCAGGACCGCGCAGGATCTTCTCCAACGGCCCTGTGGTGCCCACCTGAATGCGGGTTCCTCTCGGCAGTACTGGGCTCGGGGTGGCCATGCCCCAGTGGAAGCCGCGTCCTGGGGCTTCAGCGGAGCGGGCGATGGGCGAGCCGATCATCACCGCATCGGCGCCGCAGGCCAGGCACTTGCAGATGTCTCCACCAGTGACGATGCCGCCGTCGGCGATCACCGGCACGTACTGACCGGTGGCTTTGAAGTGGTCTTCTCGGGCCGCGGCGCAGTCCGCCACCGCTGTGGCCTGGGGAATGCCGATCCCCAGCACGCCGCGTGAGGTGCAGGCGGCACCGGGTCCAATGCCCACCATCACAGCGGCGGCGCCGGCTTGCATCAGCTGCAGTGCGACGTCATAGGTGACGCAGTTGCCGATCACGACCGGCACGCCCATCTCACGGCAGAGGGTCTCCAGATTCAGGGTCTGCTGCCCTTCCGGGCCGATGTGTTCGGTGCTCACCACGGTGGCTTGCACAAAGAACAGATCCGCACCGGCCTCAGCGATGGCCGCACCGAAGCGCAGGGCTGCGGCCGGTGTGGCGCTGACGGCTGCAATTCCTCCCTTTTCTTTGATCTCGGCAATGCGGCGCCGGATCAGGTCCTCACGCACTGGCTGGCTGTAGAGCTCCTGCATCAGGGGCACAAACTCTTCTTTGCCCACCGAGGCGATGCGATCAAGGGCAGGGTTGGGGTCCTCGTATCGGCACTGAACCCCTTCCAGGTTCAGTACCCCCATGGCTCCTTGCTTAGCCAGCTCAATGCACATGCCCACATCGACAACGCCGTCCATGGCGCTGGCGATGATCGGGATTTCGCGGCTGATCCCACCGATGGACCAGCTGCTATCGGTTACGGCAGGATCAACGGTCCGTCCACCGGGCACCAGGGCGATCTCATCAATGCCGTAGGCCCGACGAACCGTGCGGGAGCGCCCCAGCTGAATGTCCACCGACAACTCATCGCGTACAGAAGAAGAAAACTAACAATCAGCCTTCCCTTCTCAAGGTGTTCTGGACTCAGCCCTTACCAGTGATGTCCTTCCAGGTGCTGGTGACGGTGTCGATCATCTTCTTGCGCTCATCACTGCGCACCAGGCGCTGGCTGGCGAACAGGCTCAGCCAGATCAGTCCCACCAGTTGCAGCAGCCGCGGCAGCATGGGGATGTGATCCAGGGTCCCCAGAACAGCACCCAGCAACTGCAGCGAAAAGATCACAACCAGTGCCAGGCCAACAAGCTTGAGCGGTTGCTTGCTCTGCTCCCAGATCTTGCCGAGATCAATACCGCCTAGCTGTTCATTGAGCTTGGCAAGCAGCAACTGAAATTCGCCGCCTTCGCCGTTGCTGGCGTCAGGGTCGGCGGGCACGTTGACGGTGCTGGAGATGGCACTTGGCTTAGGCGCTTCCGTTTTGGCTGGAGCTGGTTCGGGAGATGGAGCAGCAGGAGCTGGTTCTGGAGCTTTGGCTTCTACAGGCTCCGGCTCTGGAGCTGCGGCAACAGGCTCAGCAGCAGGGGCCTCGATATCCACGGCAGGCTCCTCAGCTGCTGGGGTCGCAGGCGTTGCATCCGATGTTTCAGGGCTGGGCGTCTCTTCAGGCTGCGGTGAGGCGGCGGGACCCGGGGTGACTTCCATCGCAGGGCATGAGATCAGCGGCAAGATTTTATCTCCGACTGCTGGATTTAGCCTTCAAGAGGGTGAAGCCTGCCCTGTTGGCTTAACGGGGTGATCTGTGCGGGTAACGGGAAGCGCCCATCCCGAAGGTGTTCCGCTAACAGTTCGGTGAGGCTGTCGCCAAGGCTGAGGCTGCAGGCTGGTGCAGCGGGGATCTGCTGGCCATCGACCTGGATTCGGCCAGCGAGAAGTTCCCGATAGCTCACCGTCCCAAAGCCTGGACGAATGCGGCGTGGAATGGAGAAATCCAGTACTGGTGCTTCCAGAGAGCTGTCGGGCACCGCTGCCTGCGCCGCCTGTCGCTCTCCAAGCAGCAGTACTGGTGCTGCGATGGCCACCAGGAGTGCAGCGCCATGACCTTCAAACCAACACGGGCGAATCCAATGGCGTTGAAGGCATGCCAGCTCGACGCTGAGCGCCACTGCTGCCCCCGGGGCGCGGGCATGGCCTGAGGGTTGTCGTCGGGTTTGGGGTTGATGGCCGCTGCCTGGACCGAGCACACGGCCGATAGCACCGGCGACCAGCACTGCGGAACCGGCTCCGAGCTGATGCAGCCCGGGCATGGTCATGCCGATGCTGCGAGCGCCGCTGCCGTTGAACAGGGCATTGCCAAAGGGCCCCAGCAGCCCGCCGAAGGGACTGGCCAGCAGCCCCTCGCTGCTGCTCACGGCCACCACTCCGTTTTCACTGATTCCGCGGGCGAGCAGCAGCCGCGCCTGGTTGAGTCGCTCCAGTTGGATGGTGGTCTGGAGCTCACGGCGGGGATGAAGGGTTGTGCCTTCCCCTTGCAGCTCCAGCGGCACTTCTTCCCCGGCTAGCAGTGCATCGAGAACCTGTGCGCCACCGAGCCGGCGTTCACCGCTGGCTCGGCCGCCAAGGGGCAGGCAGAGCTCGCCTGCCCCGAAACCGCCGCTGGTGCTGACTCCGCCAAGACGGGCCTGCCGCAGCCTCAGAGGTGGGTCGCTTGGCCCCAGGCTGAGCCACAGCTGCCCCTGGTCGGTAAACGAGCAGCTGCCGGCCGCGACCACATCAGTGTCGGCATAGGCCTGCTCAAGCCCACTGGCTTCGACGCGGCTGCGGAACGCTAGGGCGGTGCAGACCCGAAGGTCCCCTTGCTCCTGGCGCTGCAACAGCTCCGCGCAGCTTCGCGGTGCGAAAACCATGCGAGGTCCCCGGACATCAGTAATGTTGGGTTCTCAAGTGGCTTAGCGCAGCAGGCAGCGGCATGGCGGATCCCACCGGACCCACAAACTCCGGCGGAGCCACCGAACGGATTATCCAAACGGACTTACGCAACGAGATGTCGCGCTCCTACATGGAGTACGCGATGAGCGTGATCGTGGGCAGGGCATTGCCAGATGCCCGCGATGGACTCAAGCCGGTGCACCGGCGCATTCTCTACGCGATGTATGAGCTGGGGCTCACCGCAGAGCGCCCGTACCGCAAATGCGCGCGCGTTGTGGGTGAGGTGCTTGGCAAATATCACCCCCATGGCGACACCGCGGTTTACGACGCCTTGGTGCGCATGGCCCAGGACTTCTCGATGCGGGCCCCGCTGATTGATGGCCATGGCAATTTCGGCTCGGTCGATAACGATCCCCCGGCCGCCATGCGATACACCGAATCGCGGTTGCAGTCGCTAACGACAGACAGCTTGCTTGAGGACATCGAAAGCGAGACCGTCGACTTTATCGACAACTTCGATGGTTCCCAGCAAGAACCCACCGTGCTTCCGGCGCGGGTGCCTCAGCTGCTGCTGAACGGTTCCGCCGGTATTGCCGTGGGCATGGCGACCAATATTCCCCCCCACAACCTCGGCGAGCTGATTGATGGCGTGTTGGCCTTAATCGCCAACCCCGAGGTCGATGATCGTGAGCTGCGCAAGATCATTCCTGGTCCTGACTTCCCAACCGGTGGTCAGATTCTCGGTCGCAAGGGCATCCGTGAGACCTATGAAGGTGGCCGCGGCTCAATCACCATGCGAGGTGTTGCCTCGATTGAAACGATCGAGGTCAAAGGTCGGCCCGACCGTGATGCGGTGATCATCACGGAATTGCCTTATCAGACCAATAAGGCCTCTTTGATTGAGCGCATTGCTGAGCTTGTCAATGACAAAAAGCTCGAAGGTATCGCCGACATCCGTGACGAGAGCGATCGCGATGGCATGCGCGTTGTCATCGAACTGCGGCGCGACGCCTACCCCCAGGTGGTGCTCAATAACCTTTTCAAACTCACTCCGCTGCAGAACAACTTCAGTGCCTACATGCTGGCGCTGGTTAAAGGTGAGCCGGTGCTTCTCAACCTCAGGCGCATGCTTGAGGTGTTCCTCGATTTCCGTATCGAGACGATCGAGCGGCGGACTCGTTTCCTGCTGCGCAAAGCCGAAGAGCGCGATCACATCTTGCAGGGCCTATTGGTGGCTCTCAATGATCTCGACGCCATCATCCAATTGATCCGCAACGCTGCTGATGCGGCAACGGCCAGAAAAGAGCTGATGGAGGGTCATGGACTCACGGAGATCCAGGCTGATGCCATCTTGCAGATGCAGTTGCGCCGTCTTACGGCGTTGGAGGCCGACAAGATCCGCCTGGAGCACGAGGATCTACTAGCCAAAATCACTGATTACAAAGACATCCTGGCGCATCGTGAGCGGGTGCTCGCCATCATCGAAGACGAGCTACGCCAGCTCAAGGAACGCCACGACACCCCCCGACGTACTGAAATCCTTGATCTCGAGGGTGGCTTGGATGACATCGACCTGATCGCTAATGAGCGTTCGGTCGTGTTGCTGACCGAGAACGGCTACCTCAAGCGGATGCCGGTGAGTGAGTTTGAGTCCACCAGCCGAGGCACTCGCGGTAAGGCAGGCACGCGCAGCCAGGGCGAGGAGGCCGTGCGCCTTTTCATCAGCTGCAACGACCACGACTCCCTGCTTTTGTTCTCGGATCGCGGCGTTGTCTACTCCGTACCGGCCTATCGGGTGCCGATCGCCAGCCGCGCAGCCAAAGGCACCCCTGTTGTTCAGCTGTTGCCCATCCCGCGTGAGGAGCAGATCACTTCGCTGCTGGCCGTCAGTGCCTTTGAAGACGATGTGCAGTTGGTGATGCTCACAAGCGGTGGGTTCATCAAGCGCACGCCGCTTTCAGCCTTCTCCAACATCCGCGCCAACGGCCTGATCGCCATCAGCCTTGAGGAGGCGGATGCCTTGCGCTGGGTGCGATTGGCCCGTCCGGGAGACAGCGCCCTCATCGGCTCGCTGAAGGGCATGACGATCCACTTCCGCATCAATGATCAGGAACTGCGTCCTCTCGGCCGTACGGCTCGCGGTGTGCGCGCGATGGCACTGCGCGATGGCGACAGCCTCGTGAGCATGGATGTCTTGCCCGCCGAGCTGGCTGATCGGGTCGCGGCCGCCGGAGAAGACAGCTCTGATGAGGCTGATGAAGCCGCCAGCAGCGAAGGCCCCTGGGTGTTGGTGGCCACCGCCAGTGGCCTTGGTAAGCGGGTCCCTGTGGATCAGTTCCGGCTGCAAAAGCGTGCGGGGATGGGGCTGCGGGGGATCAAGTTCCGTAGTGATAGTGATTCCCTGGTCGGACTGCGGGTGATGGGAGCCGATGAGGAGTTGTTGCTTGTCAGTGAGCGCGGGGTCATCGTGCGCCTGCAGTCCGCAGCGATCCCTCAACAATCCCGCGCTGCCACCGGCGTCCGGTTGCAACGCATCGACAAGGGTGATCGCCTCACTGAGGTGGTGCTAGTACCCCCTGCTGCTGAAGAGGACGACGCTTCCGTTCCTGCGGACGGAGCTGCTGAAGCCACCGCTGATTCAGAAGCCGCCGCTAATGCCACCCCTGCAGCCCAGAGCGACGACGCCGAGGCGTGAGTGGTCCAGCTGGCTTGGATGCCTTGGTGCTAGGTGGCGGCCCTGCCGCACTGTGCATTACTGCTGAGCTAGGGGCTCAGGGCCTCGATGTGGCCTTGATGAGCCTGCGTGATCCCCGAGCCCCTTGGCAGAACACCTTTGGGATCTGGGGCGAGGAGGTGGATCAATTGGGACTTCAGCATCTGTTGGGGCACCGCTGGAGCAACACCGTCAGTTGGTTCGGCTCCGGGTGCCTCGGAGATGAGGGCCGGCTTGGCCACGGCCGCGACTACGGCCTGTTCGATAAAGCGGCCTTGCAACAGCATTGGCTGGATGCGATCGCTCGTGATGGTGTCTTGTGTATCGAGTCTCAGGCCAAGTCACTCAGCCATGACTCCAATGGCAGCACCATCACAACCAGTGATGGTGCTGCTCATCATGCCCGGATTGTGATTGATGCCACCGGTCATGAGCCGGTGTTCCTTCAGCGTCCCAACGATGGACTGGTTGCTGGGCAGGCGGCCTACGGGGTGGTCGGCCGTTTCAGCCAAGCGCCGGTGGAACCGGGCCAGTTCGTGCTGATGGATTACCGCTGTGATCACCTCAGCGAGCAGCAGCGCCAGGGGCCACCAACGTTCCTTTACGCCATGGATCTCGGTGGTGGGCGCTTTTTTGTCGAGGAGACCTCATTGGCCCTCGCACCGGCGTTGTCCTACGGCGAACTGGAGCGAAGGCTGCATCAACGCCTGAACCATCGCGGTATCGCGATTGAGGCGGTGGAGCATGTCGAGTACTGCCTGTTTCCGATGAACCCGGCTCTGCCTGATCTCAGCCAACAGCTGCTGGGCTTTGGAGGTTCGGCTTCGATGGTGCACCCCGCCAGCGGTTACATGGTGGGCAGCCTGCTGCGGCGTGGTCCTGGCCTGGCTGCCGCGTTGGCTGAGGCCATCAATGATGGTCAGCGAGGGAGGGATCTGGCGCAGGCCGGCTGGGGGAATCTTTGGCCTGCGGAGCTGCGCCGTCGCCACGGGCTTTACCGCTTTGGTCTCGAGAAGCTGATGCGTTTTGACGAAGCTCAGCTGCGGGCTTTCTTCGCAGCATTCTTCTCCCTGCCCAACGAGCGTTGGTTCGGCTTTTTGGCCAACACGTTGCCGACACCAACGTTGCTCCAGACGATGTTGCAGCTCTTCGGCGGTGCATCCAATCCCGTGCGCTGGGGGCTGATGCAACCCAAAGGACGCGAGCTCAGTTTGATGGGGAAGATGTTGCAGTGGTGACCGTGGCGCCGCCGCAACTGCTGCCCTGTCCAGCGGTGCATCCAAAGCAGTGGTTAGCGGTCATGATGCCTCGCCCTTGGAGGTCCTCTGCCCTGACGCTGCTGAGCTCAAGCTCCAAGGGCAGCTCCAGCATCTGATTGAAATCGCAGTCGAACAGCTTTCCGCTGGAACTCACCGAAAGCGTGTTCCGGCACATCAATCCCATGACGCTGCAGGGGTTGTAGGCCGCTTTCAACGTCTTGAGGTAAGGACCGATTCGTCCTTGTTGGTCTAGGTCCTCCAGGAAGCGGGCGATCGGCATGTTGTTAAGACCGATCAGGTCGTTAAAGACCACACCGTGCTCGGCCAGCACTGAACGCCAGCGGGCGGTGTCGCACGGCGTCAACTGCTGCAGCGTCTCTCCATCGGGATTGCTCATCAAGTTGAGCTGCAGGCCTGTGCCCTCGTGGCCATAGCCGAGGGCATTGAGACGGCGCAGGGCTTGCATCGAGGCGTCCCAGGTGCCGGTTCCTCGTTGCCGGTCGGTTTCGAGAACCTCGGGCCCGGGCAGGCTGGCAACAATTTCCACGCTTTGCTCGGCAAGGAAGTCAGCTAGATCAGCGAGAGCCGGCAGTAGCAGCACGGTCAGGTTGCAGCGATCGATCACGCGGCAGCCCAGTTGCCGCGCACGCAAGACCAGTTGGCGGAAGCTCTGGTGAAGTTCCGGGGCACCGCCGGTGAGGTCCACCACCTGGGGCTGCAGTCGCTCCATGGCCTCCAGGCACTGCTCAACCACCTCCCCTCCCATCTGGGTGTGGCCCTGGTCTGGCCCTGCGGCCACATGGCAGTGGCTACAACGCATGTTGCATAGCCGCCCCAAATTGATTTGCAGCACATCGAGCTGGTCCTTGCGCTCAAGACGAGTGCTGAATCGCTCGCTCTGGGGCAGGGCTTGATTCAGCCGCTGCCGTTGTTCGGTGGCGTTTAGCTGCGCCAATTGTTTGGGTCAATCGTGGGGAAGAGTGCATCTTCTGCTTCCACGGCACTGAGCCATCGCTGATCCACCTGGCCCCCCGGTTTGAGGCCGTCGAGAAGGCGCCAGAAGCGCTCGAGGTGGCGGCGGATGCGCTCGCGGGCCAGTTCGGTGGTCGTGCCGGCTCGCAAGATGAAGCTCCAGTCCGAGGACTGGGCCAGGAGCAGTTCGCGGGCTGCTTGCTGCAGCATCCGCTGCTGCTGCTGACTTTGGCGCTGCGGAGCTTGCACGGCCTGCACCATCGCAAGGCACGCTTTGTGCCATTCGGGAACCACCCAGGCGTTGCTGGAACTGAGCCAGTAGGAGTGATAGCCGCCTTGGCCCCAGCTGGAGGGGGAGGGACGGCAGACCTGGAGCTGGGGCTGGTTGCTGAGGTGATCGCGCAATGTGCTGAAGTTCAGTCCTGCCGTCTGACCTTGGATAAAAACCTGTTCAAGGAACTGGGGACCTTCAAACCACCAGTGCCCGAAGAGTTCCGCATCAAACGGAGCGACCACCAGGGGGGGACGATCCATCACTCCGTCGAGCTCCTCAAGTTGCCGCAGCCGCTCATTCACATAGCTGTGGGCATGTTCTTGGGCCTTGCGCGTCGCTGCTGCCGGTTGGTAGGGAAGCTTGCCGTTCAGGGGGCAGTCACCACCACTGACGCGGCGCAATTTCAGCCCAAGCGGGCGACTGCTGAGAATGCCGGCGGCCTGGAGCTCCTCCTCCGGCACTTCCCAGCCGATGTCGCGGTGGAATTCACGGTAGGCAGCATCCCCTGGGTAACCGTCACTGGCCGACCAAACCGGCAGGGTGGCTTCGCTATCACGGCCAAAGAAGGCCACTGAGGCCGAGGAGCAGATCGGCGCGTAGACCCCATATCTCGGGCGCGGCAAACCGTGGAGCAGGCCATGGGCATCAAGCACGGCGTAGCGCAGACCGGCTTTTGCCAGTTCGGCATCCAGACCCTCGTAGAAGGCGCATTCCGGCAGCCAGATGCCGCGAGGTCTCACCCCCAGCAAACGTTCGTGCTCGCGTACCGCTGTGCGCAGTTGGCCTTGCACAGCCTGGGGGGGGTCACGCAGCAGCGGCAGATAGCCATGGGTGGCGCTGCAGGTGATCAGATCGAGCACCCCGAGCTGCAGGAGTTCCTTGAATCCCCGCAGGACTTGGCCCTGATGCCGACGGAAACCCTCGAGCTGGCGCTGGAAATGGGCGTGGAGCTCAGCCGCGGCGTCTTGCTCATCCGGGGCGCAGCGCTCCAGGAGCTGGCAGCGCTGTTCAATCCACGGTTCAAAGCGCTCCTGCAACACAGGGTCGCTGAGCAGCGACAGCAGGGTGGGCGACAGGCTCATGGTGAGCCGTGGTCTGGCCCCCTGCCTGAGGCAGTTGTTGAGCGACTCCAGTAGGGGCAGATAGCTCTCACTGAGGGCCTGGAAGTACCAGTCCTCCTCCAGTGAGCCGGGGTTGCGGCTGCGGACGTAGGGCAGATGGCCGTGGAGCACGAGTGCCAGAGCGCCGGCGACCATGAATCCCTTTCGATCGCGGCACTTTACGGCCAGCAACTTGCGCTTGGGTGGGAAGGATTAGAATGGGTTTAACTCATAGTCAGTCCGCATAAGGGGTATGGCGCGCGACCCGGGTCGGGTTTTGATCTTCGACACCACCCTCAGAGACGGGGAACAATCGCCCGGAGCCAGCCTCAACCTGGACGAAAAGCTGGCCATCGCCCAGCAGCTCTCCCGTCTGGGTGTCGACATCATTGAGGCTGGATTTCCCTTTGCCAGCCCAGGCGATTTCGAAGCCGTGCAGCGCATCGCTGCCTCGGTTGGCACATCGGATGGTCCAGTGATCTGCGGCCTGGCGCGCGCCACCAAAGGCGATATCAAGGCCTGCGCTGAGGCCGTGGCTCCGGCCGCCCATCGCAGGATTCACACCTTTTTGGCCACCAGTGACATCCACCTGGAGCACAAGTTGCGCAAGAGCCGCGCAGAGGTGCTTCAGATCGTGCCGGAGATGGTGGCCTATGCCCGCTCCCTGGTGGAGGACGTCGAGTTTTCCTGCGAGGACGCCGGTCGCAGCGATCCAGAGTTCATGCATCAGGTGATCGAGGCAGCCATTGCTGCAGGCGCCACCACCATCAACATCCCTGACACTGTTGGTTACACCACCCCTGGGGAGTTCGGTGCCTTGATCGCTGACATCAATAGCGAGGTGCCCAACATCGATCAGGCGGTGATTTCAGTCCATGGTCACAACGACCTGGGTCTGGCGGTGGCAAATTTCCTCGAGGCAGTTAAAAGCGGTGCTCGCCAGTTGGAGTGCACCATCAATGGCATTGGCGAGCGGGCCGGCAACGCCTCGCTCGAGGAGTTGGTCATGGCGCTGCATGTGCGCCGCAGCTATTTCAATCCCTTCCTGGGCCGCGGGGAGGGGAGCAGCGAGCCCCTCACCGCCATCCGAACCGAGGAGATCTACAAATCCTCGCGCCTGGTCTCAAACCTCACCGGCATGGCAGTGCAGCCGAACAAGGCGATCGTCGGTGCGAACGCCTTTGCTCACGAGTCTGGGATTCACCAGGACGGGGTGCTCAAGAATCGCCTCACCTACGAAATCATCGATGCCCGCACGATTGGGCTGACCGATAACCGCATCAGCTTGGGCAAGCTCAGCGGCCGGAGCGCCGTGCGCGCACGCTTAGAAGAGCTTGGTTATCAGCTTGAGGGGGACGACCTCAATGATGCCTTTGCGCGCTTCAAGGAGTTGGCTGATCGCAAGCGGGAGATCACAGACCGTGATCTAGAGGCCATCGTCAGAGACCACACTCAGCAGCTGGAAGCCCACTATCAGCTGGTCGGTGTGCAGGTGAGCTGCGGTAGCGAGCTGCGTCCTACGGCCACCGTCACCTTGCGCACCACGGCTGGGGAGGAGTGTTCCCAGGCCGCCATTGGCACCGGTCCTGTCGATGCGGTCTGCCAGGCCCTCAATCGTCTGGTGATGGTGCCGAATGAGTTGGTGGAGTTCAGCGTCAAATCGGTCACAGAGGGCATCGATGCCATGGGGGAGGTGACGATCCGTCTGCGACAGGACGGCCGCCTCTACTCCGGTCATGCCGCCGATACCGATGTGGTGGTGGCAGCGGCCCAAGCGTTCGTGAATGCGCTGAACCGTCTAGTTAGCGGTCAGCAACGGCGGCCGCTGCACCCCCAGCAGACGCCACTGCCGGCAACCAGCCCCGAACCAGTGGAAGCACCGGCCCTGTGAATCCCCGCCGATTGCCCCTGTGGTCGCTGCTGATCCAGCTGCTGCTGTTGCTGGTCGTGGCGTTGGTGGTGCTGATTCCGTTGTTGTGGCTGTTGAGCACCTCGCTCAAGGGTCCTGCAGAAGACATCTTTGTGTCACCGCCCAGCTTGCTCCCCTCCCAGCCGAGCCTGCAGGCCTACGGCACGTTGTTCAGCCAAAGCCCCATGGGCCGGTATCTGCTCAACAGCACAGTGGTGAGCGCCTTTGCGGTGATGGCCAACCTGCTGTTTTGCTCGTTGGCTGCTTTCCCCCTGGCTCGTATGCGCTTCCGCGGCCGCGGCATCGTGCTGGCCGTGGTGGTGGCCACGATCCTGATTCCCTTTCAGGTGGTGATGATCCCCCTCTATTTGCTGATGGTGCAGCTGGGGCTGCGCAACTCCCTGATTGCCCTCATCTTGCCTAATGCCGCCACGGCCTTTGGCATCTATCTCTTGCGTCAGAGCTTTTTGGGGGTGCCCAAGGAGTTGGAGGAAGCTGCGCGTATGGATGGCTGCAGTGCGCTGGGGGAGTGGTGGAACGTGTTGATCCCAGCAGCGAGGGCTGATCTGATCACCCTGGCGATGTTTGTGTTCATCGGCACCTGGAGCGATTTCCTCTGGCCCCTGGTCATTCTCGATGACCCCCAGCTCTACACCTTGCCCATTGGACTGCAGCAGCTCTCGAGTTCCTTTTCGCTCGACTGGCGACTGGTTGCTGCTGGAGCGATGGTGTCCATCCTCCCAGTGCTGGCCTTGTTTGTTTTCCTGCAGCGCTACATCCTGCCCAGCGCCAGTGGCGATGCTGTGAAGGGCTGATCAGGCGCTGAATGCTTTTCTCGCTGGAATCGGGTACGGAATGCGGCGGTGACGCATGCGCTTCCAAACCTGGACAAATCCGCGCACCAAGAGCTCAATCTCCGCAGGTCCAAGGCCACTGTCATCAAGCTGACCGTCATGGCGGCGGGCGTGGATGATGCGGCGCACGCTGTCGCAGGCCTGTTCTTCACTTGTCTCAGGTGGCATCGAGCGCAGAGCCGCCTCGCAGCCGTCAGCCAACATCAGTACCGCGCTCTCCTTCGATCGGGGTCGAGGTCCTCGGTAGCGGAAGGGCCGGTCGCTGGCATTGGGGTTTTGTTCCCGAGCCCTGTGCAGGAAATACCCCATACGCAGTGTGCCCTGGTGTTCGGGGATGAAATCAGCGACCGGAGTGGGCAGACCGTAGCGACGAGCCATCTTGAGGCCCTCGTCGACGTGTGCTTGCAGGATTTCCGCGCTGCGCCAGGGATCATCGAGGTGGTCGTGGGGGTTGTCGCCGCTCTGGTTCTCGATGAACCACTGCGGTGCATGCAGCTTGCCCACATCGTGATACAGCGCGCCGGTACGAACGAGGTCAACATCACCGCCGATGGCACGGACCCCTTCCTCGGCCAGGCCGCAGATCATCAAAGTGTGTTCAAACGTGCCCGGTGCCTCCGATGAGAGTCGCCGCAGTAGCGGGCGCTGCAGATCACAGAGCTCCAGCAGACGCGAGCGGGTGATCATCCCGAAAATCTTTTCCACCATCGGCGACAGCAGCAGGCCGAGCAGCAGCAGACCCCCCATCAGCACGCCCTCACTCAGCAGCTCGCCTCCAACGGCTCCACCCATGATTTGAATCAGGGCCGCCTCGACGAGAAGTGCAGCCACGGTGAGGAGCACGGCGCTCTGCAGGGTCTCGGCGCGCGAGCGCTGGCGGCCTGCAAGCAATACACCGACCACAGCGACACCGGCAGCCACCAGAAGCCTTGCCGTGCCGATGTTGTTGAGCGGGATTGGCCACAGCAGGGTGGCGAGAGCCAGCCAGCTCAGGCCGCAGGCCGAACCCAGGCCTTCAGCGAGCAGCAGGCTTGGGGGAACCAGCACCGCCAGGGCACTGACTGAGACGCCAAACCAGAGCTTGCAGCCCTGCACTGCCGCCAGAGTGCCCAGCAACAGCAGCGCCTGCGGCACGTTGAGATCGTTCTTCCAGCGCCGGCAGATCATCAGCATCAGCGCTGAGCCAATGCTGGCCTCGATCCAGCGCACTAGAAACAAGCCGGTTGCCGGGCTGCGGCTGATTAGTCCAAAACTATCGAGAACGTCATAGGCCCGTTGGCTGATGACCTCTCCTTTGACGGTGATGACCTCTCCAGCCTGAACGGGGATCTTGGGCACACCGTTCTGCTGAATCAGGTCGTTGAGCAACAGCTGGGTTAGGCCGTTGTCGGTCCGCAGGTTGGTGCTGCCTTGAAGCGAGCGTGTGATCAATTTGGCCCCAAGCTTGCGCCCTGGCTCAGGAATGTCATCGAGCTGCAGCCAGGCGGCTTCCTGTAACTGACCTTCCGCCAGGGTGCTGACGACCCCCTGGGCCAGCATGCGGTTCTGGGCCTGCTCGACGGAGTCCGGCCACTGCTGCTCACCCTGTTCGGTGAGGGTGTTGATGAAGGCTTCTTCCTCAGGGGTCAGGCTGATGGGCCGTAGGCGTGCCCCACCAGCGTCGCTACTGGTGATCAGTTCATTCAGCAGCCGTTTGAGGCGTTGCTGCAGCTGACGGGTGGCCTCCTTATCAGTGATCTGCACCTGGATGCGAGGGCCGAGCTGGGAGCGGCGCTGAGCAAGGGCCTCGGTATCCACCACCGAAGCGTCCTGGGGTGCGCGGATTTCAAACGGTGCAGGAATACCCGGCCGCAGCGAGGGCTGAACCAGCCAGGGCCAGGCCGAGATCACGCCAACCCCGAAGCAGGCGAGTAGGACCAGCAGGCCGTCCCGGGCGTTCCAGCGCACGCTCAAGCGTCGGGGTTGCTCATGGCGCAGCCAGTGGCGCCAGCGCCGCTGTAGCCGCCGCCTGATGTTCCGTTGCCAGCGGTGGAAGACGGAAAGCAAGCGCAGGTCTGAGGTCAGACTGACGCTAGCTCCCGAATCCTTGATGCCTGCCCAGCGTCTCGATGGCCGCACCCTTGCCGCTCGGCTTGAGGGTCTGCTGGCCCAGGCGATCCGCGATGGCCTGCCCCTGGCTGGCAGACCCCCAGGTTTGGCGGTGCTCCGGGTGGGGGATGATCCGGCCAGTGGTGTCTACGTAGCGAATAAGGAAAAGGCCTGCTCCAGAGTTGGATTGGCCAGCCATGGAGCCCATCTCAGCGGGGACACTCCGCAGCAGGAGCTGGAGACCGCCTTGCAGCGACTCAATGACAACTCTGCTGTCGACGGCATCCTGGTGCAGCTGCCGGTGCCAGATGGCATCGATGACCAGGCCCTGTTGCAAGTGCTTGATCCAGACAAGGATGCTGACGGTCTTCATCCGCTGAACCTGGGGCGGTTGGTGCGCTCCGAACCAGGCCCGCGAAGTTGTACGCCAGCCGGCGTTATGGCTCTGCTTCGGGAAGCGCAGGTGGATCTCAGCGGTTCCCGCGCTGTGGTGATTGGCCGCAGCACCCTGGTGGGGCAGCCGATGGCGCTGATGCTGCAAAAAGCTGATGCCACCGTCACCGTGGCCCACTCCCGCACCCGTGATCTGGCTGCTTTGACGCGGCAAGCAGATGTGTTGGTGGTAGCGGCGGGTCGGCCCGGACTGATCGGTGCCGAGCACGTCAGTCCCGGTGCTGTGGTCGTCGATGTCGGCATTCATCGCAAGCCCGAGGGAGGTCTCTGTGGTGATGTGCGATCGGCCGAGGTGTCGGAGATTGCTGCAGCGCTGACCCCTGTACCAGGAGGGGTCGGCCCCATGACGGTGACGATGCTGCTGGTGAACGCCGTTCGGGCCTGGACGCGCCGCTACGGGTTGCCGGATCCCTGCCCTGGACTCTGACTGGCGGCCTGGCCCCTTAGGGAGTTAAGGTTTTCTTTAGCTTCCGTCCTGTGGGTTTCTTCGTGGCCTTCACGCTGCCGACACCCGATGGTTTGCCCTCCCAGGAGCAGCTGCGGGCCATGAGCGGCCTTGATCTGCTCCACACCCTTGAGTCTTGTCACGGGGAGTTGGCCTGGTCTCGGCCTGAAGTCAATGAATTTGCTGCCACCACCTTGGTGGTGGAGTTGCCCCAGGCGCTGCTCGCGTTGTTGCAACAGGTGATCGGCCGGCCGCCGTTGGGAGAGAATCCCCCCACCTGAGGCGTTGATGCCTGCCATGACAGCTGTGGTCGCGAGCGGCTTCGACTTCTCTGAATATCTTGAGGCTGGTCGCCGCAAGGTGGAGGAAGCCCTCGATGGGTCCCTGGGACCGGAGCGCCCCGAATCGTTGAGGGAGGCCATGCGTTACTCCCTGTTAGCTGGTGGCAAGCGGTTGCGCCCCATTCTTTGTCTTGCCAGCTGCGAGCTCGCTGGTGGGGATGTCGCTCTAGCGATGCCCACGGCAACGGCGCTGGAGATGATCCACACCATGTCCCTCATCCATGACGATCTGCCGGCCATGGATGACGATGACCTGCGCCGGGGTAGGCCCACCAATCACAAGGTTTTTGGCGAAGCCACCGCGATCCTGGCCGGTGATGCCCTGCTCACTCGGGCCTTTGAGATGGTGGCCCTACGCAGCCCAGGGGTACCTGCCGAGCGGTTGCTCAAGGTGATTGGTGAGCTCTCTTTGGCGGCTGGTGCTCCTGGTTTGGTGGGCGGTCAAATCGTTGATCTCGCCAGCGAGGGAGTGGAGGTGGACCTCGACACCCTCGAATACATCCATTTGCATAAGACTGGCGCCCTGCTGCAGGCGTCGGTGCTCACCGGTGCACTGATCGCAGGCGCCGATGAGGAACTGATCGAAGCGTTGCGTACCTATTCCCGCGCCATCGGGCTCGCCTTCCAGATCATTGATGACATCCTTGATGTCACCGCCAGCAGTGAAGTGCTTGGCAAAACCGCGGGGAAGGATCTCACCGCCGATAAGACCACCTACCCCAAGCTGCTTGGACTGGAGGAATCCAAGGCCCGTGCTGACGTCCTCGTGAAGCAGGCCTGCGAGGTGCTCAGTCCCTGGGCTGAGAAGGCTCAGCCGCTGCTGGCCCTGGCCAGCTACATCACCTCTCGCGATCGATGAGCCATCTTCTGTTGACGTTCTTCAACAACGGTGTTCTCGCCTGGGGCCTGGCGGCCTGTGGCCTGGCTCAGCTCTCCAAGCTGTTCATCGAGCTTCTGGTGCATCGCCGTTGGCGTCCTGCAGTGCTGATTGAGACAGGCGGGATGCCTTCTTCTCATTCGGCTCTGGTGAGTGGCACGGCTGCGGCCATCGGTTTTGAGCAGGGCCTTGACTCCTCCCTTTTTGCTTTGGCATCCACAATTGCCTTTGTGGTGATGTACGACGCCAGCGGCGTGCGTCGCGCTGCCGGACGCACCGCTGAACGGGTCAACACCCTGCCCGGGGCTGAAGCTCTGCCTCCGCTTAAGACCACCCTGGGCCATAGTCGCGTTGAGGTTTTGGTGGGCAGCTTGATGGGACCTTTGATTGCCCTGTGCGGGGAGGCCTGGGTGGGTACCCCCGTGATGCTGGCCCAACACCTCGGCTGGATCAGCGGGGTGGGCTGAGCTGACTGAATCTGCGAACCCGCAACTGACGACAGCCCAGTCAGAAGCCCTCGACGCTTTCCAGGCCTGGCTGGGCGGGGATGGTCAAGGCTGTCCCTTTGTGCTCAGTGGCTTTGCTGGCACGGGCAAAACCTTCCTCTCAGCCCGTTTTCTGCAGCTCGCTGATGCCGCTGGACTGTGTTGGACCGTTGCTGCCCCGACGCATAAGGCTGTCGGTGTGCTGCGCAGCCAGCTGGAGTCCCAGGGGCTTCGCCCTACTTGGTATCCCTCCACGATTCACCGTTTGCTGCGCCTCAAGCTGAGCCGCCAGGAGGATCAGGAGCACTGCGATCCCACCGAGCAGACCGCTACGGCCCTGGAGCACCTCGGTTTGGTTCTGGTGGATGAGTCATCAATGGTCGACAGTCGCCTGTTGGAGATCACCCTGCAGTGCGCACATCACTACGGCACACGATTGGTCTTTGTGGGTGATCCAGCTCAGCTGCCGCCAGTCAGCGAGCCCACCAGCCCGGTGTTCGAGATGAAGCGGGCTGTGGCGATGCATCTTTCGGAAGTCGTGCGTCATGGCGGCCCGGTGCTGCGGCTGGCCACAGGGCTGCGCGAGGGCCAGCTGCCCAGCACCCAGCCGCCGCTGCTGCCTGCGGTGGATGACGAGAGTGGTCGTGTTGCAGTGGTGAGCCGCGAGGAGTGGATCGCCGAAGCTCAGCAGGCCCTGCGCCTCAGCAGCGAACGTTTGGATCCTGATCAGGCGCGGATGCTCTGTTTCACGAACCGGACCCTTGATCGGCTTGTTCCCATTGCCCGCCGTGCCCTCCACGGCGAGATGGCAGATCAACTGCCGGTGCTGCCCGGTGAAGTGCTGATCACGCGCGCAGCGGTCATGGCCCCCGCCTGTCAGGAGGGGCTGGCCAATGGAGAAGATGCCGATCTGGTGCTGGGCTCAAATCGCGAGCTGTTAGTCCGTGATGTAGCTCCTGACCGGTGTGATTTGGCGGATCTGGGATTAGCGGAGGCACCGGTGATCGAAACCCTCAAGGTGGAGGTGGAGGCCGGTGAGACCCAGCTGCAGCTGCGTCTTGCACCGGTGGCTGGCAGTGATGGACGCTCCCGTCTCGATGCTGCCCTGGCGGATCTGCGCAGTCGCGCCAAGGTTGCCCAGGGCAGTGAGCGGCGCATGCTCTGGCGCCAGTTCTTTCTGCTGCGCGATTCCTTCGCCAAGGTCGGACCCGCCGCGGTGCTGACGGTGCACCGCAGTCAGGGCAGCAGTTTTACGGATGTGTTTGTCGCTCCTGATGTGCATTGGCCTCAGGAGGAAGCAATCCGGCGGCAACTCGTTTATGTGGCTGTCAGCCGGGCTCGTCGCCGAGTTTGGTTGGTGGGCCGAGATGGTGGGGCTTCGAGCCGCCAGAGCTGGCTGCAACAGCTCAGTTGATCGCTGTGAAGCCGTCCAGGCCGCTCCAGCCCGACCAGCCCAGATACAGGGCCAGTGCCAGGCTGAGCAGACCCAGAATCAGGCTGCTGTGCGCTTCGATGAAGCTCTTGCCAGCCTGCAGCCATGGCTGAACCAGCTGGCGATTGATCAGCAACAGCACGATCGGCAGCAGCAACAGGCTGCTGCTGATCAAGCTGAAGTAAGCAATCAGGCCTATTTCGGTGAGTTGTTGGTGGTGTCCCCCCTGCACCAACGAGGCCCCTTTGGCCAGCAGAAAGAGGTTGTCGGGGCTGAGCAACAACGTTGCTGGGGCCACCAACATCATTAGGGCCAGGGGCAGCTGGCTCACCTTGGCCAGCTTGGTGATCCAGCTGTTTTGCAGGTCTTCATAGCCCTTGGGCTTGGGGTCGAGCTCTCGGATGCCAAGGGCCAGCAACGCCCCGGCCGCAAAAAGGTCAAGTCCCACCTGGTGGATGCCGCCTTTTTCCATGGAGAGGGTCAAGCTTTTGCCCACGGTCACGAGCAGCGCGATGGCTGCTGTGTTGGTGAGGAACCAGGCCGTGCTGAACAGGCTTGATTTCAACAATGGTGCTGTGCCAAGCAGCAGCAGCAGCACCAGGGCGATGTCGAGTGGGCTCAGGGCCACCGCTAAACCGCATGCGGTCAGCTCGGTGAGCGTGCGCGTCAGCGGCATGGTGCGTTCCAGCGTTTCAAGGCCCGATTTTCGCGCTCAAAACCCAGCACGCTGGTCGTTGCTGTCCCCAAAATTAGATGCTTGCCCCCGACGGCTCCGAGTCCGATCCAGGTCCCAGCCAAGCTGCGCAGGATATGGCCGTGGGCGAATAGGGCAACATCACCATCGACGGCCATCACCTGATCGATCACGGCCTTGCAGCGGCGAGTGACCGCGGCAGCGTCCTCTCCCTGCGGGCAACCATGGCTCCACAGCGACCATTCAGGAAGCGTTTGACGGATCTCTGCTGTGGTGATGCCTTCATAAGTGCCGTAGTCCCATTCCTTGAGGCCTTCCAGGACCTCGGCTTGACCTGCCAGGCCGGCGAGCTCACAGGTTCGGCGTGCCCGTTGGAGGGGGCTGGTCCAGACCTGGGCGAACCGCTCTGCGGCTAGCAATGGTTCCAGGGCTTTGGCCTCCTCCTCCCCCTCAGGAAGCAGGGGGATGTCGCTGCTGCCAGTGTGGCGGCCGTTTTGGCTCCATTCAGTGGCGCCATGGCGCAGCAGCCAGATCGATTGGTTGGAGGTCATGACCCAGCGTGCTGAGAGCTTGCAGCTGAACGCTATGGAGCCTGGTTTGATCTGGGGTTAAAGGCGCCGTCACCACCCCGCAGATCAGGCCTGACCTCAAACCAGTCAGCACCGGTGGGCGGGATGCGGCTGGCAAGAACTGAGGCGACCCGCGCCTCTGAAGGACCGCTTTCGCACCAGACGCGCAGGGCGATCAGCTGTTGCTCAGTGCCTTCCGCCTGCACCTCAACGCAGCCATCGCTGCAATTGCGCACCCAGCCTGAGAGGCCTAGTTCACTGGCCCGACGGTTGCAGGCGGCCCGGTAACCGACGCCTTGAACGTGACCTCGGATCAGATAGCGCCAGCGCTCGCGGCTACTCAAGCCGAGATCTGTGGAGCGCATCCTGTCGCCGCGGCTCAGATTGAGGTCGTTGAAGCCGCCGTTGCGGCGGCGTGCCCAAACCGCTGGGCTATCGAAGGGCATCCACCCCACTGGAGGTGAAGCCAGCTTGCGTGGATTGCGGCGTTGGACCATCCCTCCACCCTAGACCTCACCCCCCATCCCTCCAGGTGCCAGAGGGGCTCGGCCAAGGTACGGTCCGCTTCCTCAACCAGTTCCAGCTGCCAGCGGTGGAATTCATGGCCTCGCAACTTCTCTCCTTGGCGAACGACGAGCCCATCGCTGCGGGTCGTGGCCGTGCGGTAGCCCAGGCTTAACGCCCCTTTTCTGGCATTGAGCGGCAACAGAGCCGCCATGGCATGGGACTGTCCGTCGCGGTCCACCAGGTTCCGCCCCAACAAGAGCAGACCACCACATTCGGCATAGATCGGTCGCCTGGCCTGTCCATGGGCTGCCAAGGATCCCAGGCTGCGACGGCAGCGGCTGAGTTCAGCGGCATGGAGCTCGGGGTAGCCCCCTGGCAGCACCACCGCTGCGGTGTTCTCAGGCAGTGGCTCATCTCTCAGTGGTGCCCACCACTGCACCTGGCAGCCAAGGCGTTGGAGGGATTCAGGCAGTTCTGGGTAGCAGAAATGGAAGGCCTGATCGCGCGCGATGGCCACCACCGGCTCTTGTGGCGGGATGAGTGGGCGAAGCTCTTCGAGTGGATTGACCGCGTTTTGCCCTGCGCTGTTGCCTGAGTGCAGCAGTGGCATCAGTTGCTCGAGCTCCAGCCACTGCGGTGCCAGGTCAGCTAGCTGCTCAAGACGTTCATTCCAGTCCGGTAGCTCCTGGGGAGGGATTAAACCCAGATGCCGGCTCGGCAGCTCCAGGGCCGGATGGCGTGGCAGTACCCCCAGCAGTGGCATGCCGATGCCCTCCAGGCTCTCGCGCAGCAGCTGTTGGTGCCGATCGGTGGAGACGCCATTGAGTACCACGCCGGCTAGCTGGAGCTCGCTGTCATGGTCGCGAAAACCTCGCACCAGAGCAGCCAGGGAGCCGGCCTGGCGGCTGGCTTCCACAACCAGCAGCACGGGTAATTGCAGGGTCTTGGCTACAGCAGCGCTGCTGCCCTTTGAACTGGGTCCGAGCCCGTCAAAAAGACCCATCACCCCTTCCACCAGGGCAAGCGGTTGCTGTCGGCTCCACCAGTGGTAGCTGCGCTGCACCCACTGCTCATCGCAGAGCAGTAGATCAAGGTTGCGGCATGGGCGTCCACTGGCACGGCCCAGAAGCTGGGGGTCCAGGTAGTCCGGACCGACCTTGAAGCTCTGAAGACCCTGACCGCGCTTGCGAGCCACCGCCGCCAAGAGCAGGGATACCAGGGTCTTGCCGCTGCCGCTGCACGGGGCTGCGATCAGAAGGGTCAATTCAGCCGACTCGTCAGCGAGGCAGCAGTCTGGATGCCAGGGGGACGCAAGCGGCCAGCAACGGATTGGTGCTGTCGTGGCCGCCGCGCAGGGTGCGGGACACTTCGCGTTGCACGCTCTCGATTGTGGAGATCACCACCTCCTCCACCAGCTCCAGCTGGGCCATACCGCCGGCCTCCAGCCGCATGCAGCCGCCAGTCTCGCCGCAGAGAATGACGCAGAGGGGGGGGCGATGCTCTGGCTTGCAGACCATGCGCAGGCCTACCAGCGAGCCGGGGTGGGTGCTTGGTTCGCCTACGGGCACAGGCATCTGGCGGAACTGGACCAACTCGCCGTCACTGCGGCGGAAGCTGGCTGTGATGCCGTCACCTTCGGCACGGCCGGTCTCTTCCAGGCTCCAGCCCAGCCGATTGGCAATCCAGGCGGCCATTAACAGACCTTGCACCGGCTGGTGGCCCTGGACGTCGATATCGAGCTGCACCACATGGGCAAGGGCATCCCGCCTATCGGGTTGGTCGAAGACCATCGCTAGGTTCTCTCGCCAGCTCAGGAGGCGGTACCAGTTCAGATCACTGATGGCTTGGCCGCTGGCAGCGCGCTGGCAGAGCACATCCAGAGCCCGAGCTGGTGAGCCCACGGCGGTATCCACAATCAGACGACGGGGAGCCTGGCTGAGGCCCTCGAAGAGCTGGGGAGCCTCATCGAGGGCCCCGTTCCACCACACCCAGCAGGGAAGTTCGGGGGGAATGAGCGGATTCACCATCGAGAGCGCCTGTTCCAAGGCACCCATCCCGCCGCGCATCACGACCACGTCACCGCAGACAGCCGTAAACGGGCCCTCCTCGGGGAGAGGGCAGTAGGCAGCTACAAGAGTCTCCAGGCTTTTTTGACCCTCGAGCGTCGGGGCAAGGGTGATCAATCGGCGGGGCTGGTGTCGGCTGATGGCTGAATCCACATGCTGGCCGCGCAGGTCATCGGCCTTCGATTCGCCAGGGAGCTGCCCAAGTTGCCAAGCCAGTTCTGGATCTAATGGTGAGGTGGAAGGGGGCAAACCACAGGCGGGTGTGGCCTGACGCGCGGCCTGCAGCAGTTCGGGACGCTCCAGACCTGTAATTGGTCCATCGAGGCGTCCGAGTCGCACGAGGTGTTGCTCGATCCAGGAGGGCTGCCAGACCACCAAAGAGAAGGTGGATGCCCCATTGGCTTGGTCCTGATCCCCGCTCCAGAGCCGTCCGAGATAGTCGGAGACATCTTGGGGGGGCAGTTCGAGCGGGGCCTGAAGAGTGAGCTGCGGAGCCATGGGTCAACGATGGCGGAGGGAAGGAGAACGGGGCGAGGACAGGGGGTGATCAGGGGCGGCGCCAGAGCAGGCCATCACGGGCCATGAGCTCGTCGCAGGCCTGTCTGAGCGTCGCGTCGTCTCGGATCGCGAGCATCTGCTCGTGTGCCTGCGCGATTCGAGCGGATTCGAGAGTGGAATGCGGGTTGATCGCGCGGGGCCATCGGTGCGCGCGCCTGCCCCTGCGCGATGCAGCGCTCGACGACCTCGTCGATCCTGCCCAAGCCCGCCAGCTGCTGCAAGCGCGCGAATTGCACTTCCATCCGTCGCGCGCGCTCTTTCGCGTTCTGCACCCGCGCCACGGTGATCCGCCGATTTACTTCGCCCTTGAGCTCGCCCTCCGCCTCGACGTCGAGGTCGAGCGCCAGCGCATTGGTCTTGCCGGAGGGGACGACCGCCAGCCGCGGCATGTCCGCGCCATAGAGGTCGCGCGCGCAGGTCAGCACGTTGTCGTCGCGGTCGGTGCCCAGCGTCGCCCGCAGCGAGCGCGGGTCGGTCTTGCGCGCCACCAGCGGGTCGTCCGGGCCGACCGCTGATGCCCAGCGGTCCTGCGCGCCCACCCCGCGAACCGCTAGCGCCAGCGACGGCGTCAGCGGGCGCACCCACTCGTCGCCGCTCAGCGTGACGGTGAGGTTGGCGCCCTCTGACCGGACCGAGCCCTCGTCGGGCCGCGCGAAGGTGGCGCGCAGCCCGCCGAACTCGTCGGCGGCGCGGACGACGCGGTAGGCCGGGGGGTCGCAC
>CAJWXK010000005.1 GCA_913048995.1 uncultured Synechococcus sp.
CTTCGTTGAAGCGCAACAGCAGCGAGAACAATGTGGTCTTGCCAGCGCCAGAAGGGCCCACCAGGGCCACGACCTGACCGGGTTCCACCGTCAGGTCCAACCCCTGTAGCACCGGCTTGCCGGCGTCGTAGGCAAAGCTGATTTGCTCAAGCCGCAGGCCACCTCGCAAGGGTGGAAGCGGCCTTGCATCAGGGCGATCAGGCCGTTCCATCGGCTCAGCTTCAATCGCGCGAAGTCGGCCCAGGGAGGCCTGACCTTGCTGAAATTCATTGAAATTGGTGATCAATCGCGAGATCGGATCAATCAGGATCAGCAACGCAGTAATGAAGCTGCTGAAACCAGCACCGCTCAAGCCACCGGCGCTGATGCGCAATGCTCCGATCAGTAGCACCGCCAGAATGCCAGCGGCCTCGATGAAGCCAACAACTGGGTGCTGCAAAGCCAACAGCCTCATCGTGCGATATCGGGCGCGACGATGCAGCTCAATCTCTTCTTCAAATCGCTGTTGCAGCCAGGGTTCAGCCGCAAAGGCCCGCACGAGAGGCAATCCAGAGATGGCCTCACCCAACAGGCCCGCCAACTCGCTGACCTGCTGCTGACTGCGCTCAGCAGCAGTGAGTACTCGGGCGGCAAAGCTGCTCACCATGAGGGCCACAAGGGGCGCCAACATCAGTGTGGCCAGGGATAGTTGCCAGTCCAAGACAACCATGTAACCGAACATCACCACGAGCTGGAGGATGCTCGGCACCGTCTCTTGGATGTTTTTGTAGATGACCTCGCCGATGCGATCAGCGTCCTCAGTGAGGCGGTAGGTGAGATCCCCGGCCGAGAGGGTCTCCAGCGCTCCAAACTCCAAACGCTGTAGCCGGGCAAAGGATTGGCTGCGCAGCGACTGAGTCACATGCAGTGCCGGTGCCGCCAACAATGTGTCTTGGCCGAACTGGGCCAACTTCTGGATGAAAAACAGGGTGAGCGATATCGCGATCACCCGCAGCACCCGCGGGAAATCACCATCACCAATAGCAGGAATCAACTGACCGGCTTGGGCTGCCAGCAGCGGCCATGAGGCCACGAACACAAGCATGCAAAGCCCGCCGGAGATCAACCGTCCCCGGTAGGGCTGCAACAGGGGAAGCAGCCTGCGGAAGCCGGCGCGGGTGGGTGGTGCAACCATGGCGGCAGGCTACGCGCAGCGATTGCAGCGGCCTTCATGAGACTCGATCAGCACCTCAAGTTTCAGGGCCTGGTCTCAACCGGTGGTGAGGCCAAGATCCGCATCCAGCAGGGTGAGGTTTCCGTCAACGGCGCGGTGGAGACACGCCGCGGGCGCAAGCTCAGCGCCGGAGATGTGGTGGAGCTGGCGGGACGCAGCTTCACAATCAAGGCACAGGCTGAAGATCAAGGATCAACCACCCTCTAGGCTCGTCACCCCTTGGCATCAAAACGGGTGAGCACTGCGTCCCGTCCGGTGGTAATCGCTGGTAACTGGAAAATGCACATGACCTGTGCGGAGGCCCGTGCCTTTGCACAGGACTTCCTGCCCTTGGTGGCTGAAGCTCCCAGCGAGCGGACCTTGGTACTGGCTCCTCCGTTCACTGCCATGGCCGCCATGGAACAGGCCCTGAGTGGCAGCAACGTTCATCTTTCCAGCCAGAACGTGCACTGGGAGGGGAAGGGGGCCTTCACCGGAGAAATCTCCCCTGAGATGCTGCGAGAGTTCGGCGTGACCTACACAATCGTGGGGCATAGCGAACCGCGCAAATACTTCAGTGAGAGCGACGAGCAGATCAACCACCGCGCTAAGGCCTCTCAGGCCGCTGGTCTGATCCCAATCCTGTGTGTCGGCGAAAGCGACGCACAGCGTGAGGCCGGTGAGACCGAAAGAGTGATCCGCCGACAGGTGGAGCAGGGAATGGATGGGATAGACCCCGCCAAGCTGGTTGTGGCCTATGAACCGATCTGGGCCATTGGCACCGGCAAGACCTGCGCTTCAGATGAAGCCAACCGGGTCTGCGGCTTGATCCGCAACTGGGTGGGCTACCCGGACCTGACGATTCAATACGGCGGCTCAGTTAAGCCCGGAAACATTGATGAAATCATGGCCCAGTCTGATATCGACGGAGTGTTGGTGGGCGGTGCCTCCCTCGATCCCGTCGGGTTTGCTCGCATTGCCAACTACCAGGTAAAAGCTGAGGTATGAGCCCGGCGGTCACCGACCGCCGCTGCCCTTGGGGGGCACGTACGGCTGTGATGGCCATCCTCAATCTCACCCCTGATTCCTTCAGCGATGGAGGGCAGCATCGCGGGTTGCAGCGAGCCTGCCAGGCAGCCCACCGCATGGCAGCGCAAGGTGCTGACCTAATCGATCTTGGAGCCCAGAGCACCCGACCAGGTGCCCTTGATGTAGGGGCAGAAGAGGAACTCAGGCGCCTGCTGCCTGTGCTTCAGATGCTTGTTGCGGCGAGGCGAGAGGGTGATCTCCCCAGCGAACTGCTGATCTCGATCGACACATTTCTCGCACCGGTGGCTGCTGCGAGCCTCGATGCCGGCGCCGATTGGATCAATGACGTTTCTGGCGGGATGGGCGATGCAGCGATGCTGCCTCTGATCGCAGATCGCAACTGCCCCTACGTGCTGATGCACCGCCGCGGGGATGCCCGCACGATGAATGATCTGGCCTCCTACAAATCAGTGACCGACGAGGTGGAGCAGGAGCTGCTGAAACGAACCGACGCTGCCCTGAAGGCGGGTGTCAGTACAGATCAAATTCTTTGGGACCCCGGCCTGGGATTTGCCAAGGCAAGCACTCACAACCTCACCCTGCTGCAAAGGCTGCCCCAGCTGGCCGCTCACGGCTTCCCCCTACTGGTGGGTCCGTCACGCAAGCGATTCATTGGCGAGGTTCTCAGCGAGCCGCGTCCCAAGGCCCGCATTTGGGGCACAGCAGCCAGCGTCTGCAGTGCCATCGCCGGTGGTGCACGAGTGATCAGGGTGCATGACGTAGGCCCCATCGCTCAAACCTGCCGCATGGCAGACGCGCTCTGGCCCCGGAGCAAGGAGCTCAGCCCAGCCGCTTGAGGCAGAGCTCCTCAAACGCAGGACGCAGCAGATAGGGGTATTCCCCCACCCAAAGACGGGCCTGAGGGACCCAAGCATCACTGATCCGGGCAATGCGGGAGAAATCCGGCCGTTCGGCCAGCACCAGACAGCGGATGACCATGCCTCGGCGAATGGCCTTGTGTTTTTTATCGAGCGGAAACCTCAGCTGACCGAGATATCCCTCCTCATCCTCCAATTCGAGGCAGAGCCAGGTGCGGCGATTCTCCACGGTCTCAAGCCGACCGAGACGGTCGGTGGTCTCCTGACGCCCTTCCAGCCGCTCCCTCGTAAACAAATCAGCGATCTCACCTTCAAAGAGAGCAGCTGCGGGAAACCGGCGCAGCTGAGCATTGCGACTGCCGGCCTGAATAATCGGTCCCCAGAGGATATAGAGCAGCATCACCAGCCCAACGACAAGCCAGACGCTGCCCCAGCGGCTTCCGAAGCCACCCTGGGAGAGGAGGAGAGGGATCACACCACCGATAGAGGAGATCAACAGCCGCTGCAGCAGCTGCTGCGGAGAACCCGAGCAGTAGGAAAACTGTGGTCCGCTGGCCACCGCAGGGATCAGCCGCTGCAGCTCGCCTGGCTTGAGGGGAAGAAGCATGGGCCCAGTGTCCTCGGAGATCAGATCAACCGCTCAAGGCCATAGATCAGCCCCTTCAGCTGCCTCATTTTGCGAATCGTGAGCAGCACTCCAGGCATGTAGGAGGCTCTGTCAAAGGTGTCATGTCGAAGGACGTAGCGCTCACCAAGGGCTCCGAACTGCACCTCCTGGTGAGCGACCAGTCCCGGCAGACGGATCGAGTGCAACCTCAGTCCGCTGGGGCGCTCGCCGCCGCGGCTGCCAGCCAGCGTCTCGTGCTCCTCCACCTCCTGGGGATTGAATTGCTTACCAAGGTCCTCCATCAACTCAGCAGTCTTAATGCAGGTGCCGCTTGGGGCATCCGCCTTGCGGTTGTGATGCAGCTCAACCAGCTCAGCGTGGTCGTAAAAGCGAGCCGCCGCCGCCGCGGCCTGCTGCAACAGCACCATGCCAACGGAAAAATTCGGGATCACCGCAGCACCCATCGAAGCCTTCTCGGCAAAGCCACCAAGCTCCTGCAGCTGCTCAGGCGACAGACCAGTGGTGCCAATGACCGGGGTGACGCCATAAGCGATAGCGGCACGGGTGTGCTCGTAGACCACCTTGGGGTGGGTGAAATCGACCAACACCGCACCCGGGTGTTGCTGACTGACCAAGCAGAGAGTCCCCTCAAAGTCACCGCTGAGGGCCACCTCCAGCTCACCAAGACCAAGAGCAAGACCTGCATCCTCCCCTTCCTTTCCGGGGCAGGTGTCAATGGCTCCTACCAGCTGGCAGTCCGCAGCACCATGCACGGCTTTGATCACCTCGGCCCCCATTCGACCAAGGGCACCGGCCACCACGACTGGGATCTGGTCTGTCATAAAGCGCTACGCCAGGCACGAGTTGTTGAGTCTGTCCGTAATCTTTCCTAATCGCCAGTCCGCGCGCATGTTCACCCAGGTCCGTTCCTCCAGCCGTCGCATCAGCCCTGAAGCAGCTGAAGGCCGGTCAGTGATGCGGGCTGTGTACGTCGTACTCGAACCCCAATACCAGAACGCCCTGACTCAGGCCGCCAACAGCCTCAATGACTTGGGCGGCGACTTGGCCGTGGACCTCTCGGGCTACCTGATCGAGGAACTCCGAGATCCTGAAAACTATTCCCAGTTTTGTGCGGATGTAGCAGAGGCCGATGTGTTCATCGCCTCGCTGATCTTCATCGAGGATCTGGCCCAAAAAGTGGTGGATGCCGTCGCTCCCCACCGAGACCGCCTTAAGGCCGCTGTCGTATTCCCCTCCATGCCCGAGGTGATGCGTCTCAACAAACTGGGCAGCTTCTCGATGGCCCAGCTCGGCCAGAGCAAGAGCGCTATCGCCAACTTCATGCGCAAGCGCAAGGAGGCCGGCGGGGCCGGCTTCCAGGACGCCATGCTCAAGTTGCTCAACACGCTGCCGACGGTGCTCAAGTACCTGCCCGTGGAGAAGGCGCAGGACGCACGCAGCTTCATGTTGAGCTTCCAGTATTGGCTGGGAGGAACGCCAGACAACCTCCGCAACTTCCTGCTGATGCTGGCCGATAAATACGTCTACCCCAAAGGAGAAGACAGCCGGCCAAGAATCGAGGTAGCGGAGCCTGTGGTGTTCCCCGACCAGGGCATCTGGCACCCCATGGCCCCCGCCATGTTTGAGGACCTCAAGGAGTATCTGAACTGGTACGAGAATCGCAGTGAGGTGGGCGGCGGCCCCTTGATCGGTCTGGTGCTGCAGCGCAGCCACATCGTGACCGGGGATGACGCCCACTACGTGGCCCTGATCCAGGAGTTGGAGTATCGGGGTGCCCGCGTGATCCCGGTCTTCTGCGGTGGTTTGGACTTCTCCAAACCGGTGAACAGCTTCTTCTTTGATCCCCTCAACCCGGATAGCTCGGTTGTGGATGCTGCGGTCTCCTTAACCGGTTTTGCCCTGGTGGGCGGCCCTGCCCGTCAGGACCATCCAAAGGCGATCGACACCCTCAAGCGACTTAATCGCCCCTACATGGTGGCCTTGCCTCTGGTGTTCCAAACCACACAAGAGTGGGAGGCTAGCGACCTAGGCCTACACCCAGTACAGGTTGCGCTGCAGATCGCCATCCCCGAGCTCGATGGCGCCATTGAACCGATCGTGCTGAGCGGCCGCGATGACGCCACAGGCAAGGCCCACACCCTGCAGGACCGTGTCGATGCCATAGCCGAACGAGCTATCCGCTGGGCCAACCTCCGTGCCAAGCCTCGTACAGACAAGAAGCTTGCGATCACGGTCTTCAGCTTCCCGCCTGACAAAGGCAATGTCGGCACCGCGGCTTACCTCGATGTGTTCGGTTCGATCCACCGGGTGCTCGAGGAGATGCGAAAGCGCGGCTATCAGGTAGGTGACGTGCCGGTCAACCCCAAGGCCCTCATGGACCTGGTCCTGACCGACGCCGAAGCGCTGGAAGGCTCACCAGAGCTTGCGATCGCTCATCGCATGAGCGTGGAGGAGTACGAGCGTCTGACCCCATATCACCAGCGACTGGAGGAAAACTGGGGCAAGGCCCCGGGCGAGCTAAACAGCGATGGCCAAAACCTACTGATCTTCGGGCGGCACTTTGGCAACGTATTTATCGGCGTGCAGCCCACCTTCGGCTACGAAGGTGATCCGATGCGCCTGCTGTATTCCCGAAGCGCTAGCCCCCACCATGGCTTCGCCGCTTACTACACCTATCTGGAAAAGATCTGGGGTGCCGACGCGGTTTTGCACTTCGGCACCCACGGCTCGCTCGAATTCATGCCTGGCAAGCAAATGGGCATGAGCGATACCTGCTATCCAGACAGCCTGATCGGAGCCCTGCCGAACCTCTACTACTACGCGGCTAACAACCCCTCGGAAGCCACGATCGCCAAGCGTCGTGGCTACGCCTCCACCATCAGCTACCTCACCCCGCCGGCAGAGAACGCCGGTCTTTACAAAGGGCTGAAGGAGCTGGGCGAGCTAGTTGGCTCCTACCAACAGTTGCGTGAGAGCAGCCGTGGTGTACAGATCGTCAACGCCATCGTCGAGACCTCAAGGCTCTGCAACCTCGACAAGGACGTGAGTCTTCCTGATCAGGACGCCTCAGAGCTGAGCGAAGAGGAGCGTGACGGTGTCGTAGGGGCGGTCTACCGCCAGCTGATGGAGATCGAAAGTCGTCTGCTGCCCTGCGGCTTGCACACCATCGGCAAACCCCCGACAGCTGAAGAGGCGATTGCCACGCTCGTAAGTATTGCCGCACTCGAGCGAGAAGAAGAAGGCATCCGCTCACTTCCCTCGCTGTTAGCAGAAAGCATCGGGCGCAGCATCGAGGATGTCTACCGCGGAAACGACGAAGGCATCCTGGCCGATGTCGAACTCAACCAGCGGATCACCGAAACCTGCCGCTTGGCAGTCGGTGCCATGGTTAAAGCGGTCACGGGCCGCGATGGCCGCGTCACCATGCAGCAGAACTTTGGCTGGCTGCTGAAACTGCTGGAGCGCTTCGGAATCAAGCTGCCCAGCCCTTGGCTGACCGCCTGCCGCCAGGCTTGCTTCGAGGCAGTCAACCCCGAGGAACTCGAAACGCTCTTCGGATATCTGCGCTTCTGCCTGGAGCAGATCTGTGCCGATCAGGAGATGGAAAGCCTGCTGAAGGCCCTCGATGGTGAGTACGTACTGCCTGGTCCCGGCGGTGATCCGATCCGTAATCCCGGAGTGTTGCCCAGCGGTAAGAACATCCATGCCCTGGATCCTCAGGCCATTCCCACCCGTGCTGCGGTTGCAGCCGCCAAGGTGGTAGTTGACCGTCTGATTGAGCGCCAGAAAGCAGAGCAAGGTGCCTGGCCTGAGACCATCGCCTGCGTGCTCTGGGGCACGGACAACATCAAGACATACGGCGAGTCGCTAGCCCAAATTCTTTGGTTCATTGGCGTTCGACCGGTGCCTGACTCCCTTGGCCGCGTCAACAAGCTTGAGCTGATCTCCCTGGAGGAACTTGGCCGTCCCCGCATCGATGTCGTGGTGAACTGCTCAGGGGTATTCCGCGATCTGTTCATCAACCAAATGGCCCTGATCGATCAGGGCGTGAAGATGGCAGCTGAGGCTGATGAGCCTCTGGAGCAGAACTTTGTTCGTGCCCATGCGATGGATCAGGCTGAATCCCAGGGGAGCAGCCTGCGGGATGCCGCTACGCGGGTGTTCTCAAATGCCAGTGGCAGCTACAGCTCCAACGTGAATCTGGCGGTGGAGAACAGCACCTGGGAGGAAGAAAACGAGTTGCAGGAGATGTATCTCAAGCGAAAGACCTTTGCCTTTAATGCCGACAACCCCGGCGAAATGGACCAGAAGCGTGAGGTATTTGAATCGGCCATGAAGACCGCCGATGTCACCTTCCAGAACCTGGATTCCGCTGAGATCTCACTCACCGATGTGAGTCACTATTTCGACTCCGATCCAACCAAGCTGATTAAAGGCTTGCGTGATGACGGCAAGGAACCCTCGAGCTATATCGCCGACACCACAACCGCCAATGCACAGGTGCGCAGCTTGAGTGAAACCATCCGGTTGGACTCGCGCACCAAGCTGCTCAATCCAAAGTGGTATGAGGGCATGCTTGATTCGGGATACGAAGGTGTACGCGAAGTCGCGAAGCGACTCAATTTCACCTTGGGCTGGAGCGCAACCAGCGGAGCGGTGGACAACTTTGTCTACGAGGAAGCGAACGAGACTTTCATCAACGATCCAGAGATGCGCAAGAGGCTGATGGAGCTCAATCCCCACAGCTTCCGCAGGATTGTCAGCACCCTGCTGGAGGTGAACGGCCGCGGCTACTGGGAGACCAGTGACGAGAACATCCAACAGCTACAGGAGCTGTATCAGGAGATCGAGGATCGGATCGAGGGCGTGAGCAGCTGAGCGCCACAAGCGCCCTTCACAGATCGAAACATTGCGTTACGATACTTAGAGATTGCAGATCGGTATGACCTCTTCTTCCGCCACCACCACCCTGCGTGGTGCCGTTGTCACCACTGAAGACGGTGGTCGCCTCAACGCCTTCGCAGCTGAGCCCCGCATGCAAGTTGTGGACGCCGACAACGGCTGGGGTTTCCACCAACGGGCCGAAAAACTCAATGGCCGCATGGCCATGCTTGGTTTCATTGCCCTACTGGCAACAGAAATTGCTCTCGGTGGAGAAGCATTCACCCACGGCCTCCTTGGCATCGGCTGATCACACCGAATAGATCAGCAACAGACACCTTTCCCGCGGCAGAATTTCTGTCGCGGGTTTTTTATGAGCGCACATCCAGCCAACTACTCCGCCATAGTCCGTGGTGCCGGTCCCACCGGCAGCCTGGCAGCACTGGCCATGGCACGAGCCGGGTGGCAAGTGACCCTTTATGACCCCAGTGATGCCGCTGCCTTAGTAGGGCGCCGCAGGGCCTATGCCCTCACCCATTCCAGCTGCAAGTTGTTGCAGAGATTGGACCTTTGGGACGCAATGGCCCCCCATTGCCATCCCTTTGATCGCTTGGAGCTGCGGGATCTCGGCAGCCGATCCCAAACAGCATTTGCTGTCCCCGACGCCGTGGGCTGGATCGTTGAGCACCAAGCGCTGCAAAAAGAGCTGCTTGAAGCCTGCAACCACCACCCCGGAGTGCAGCTGTCCCTCGGGCAGGAGGCATCGATCGCCCCTGACAGGGATCAACTAACAGTGATCGCAGAAGGTGGTAGATCCCCATCACGTCTTGACCTTGGGATTGGCTTCAGCGGTTTTCGTTATCGCCAGGGCTGCCTGACGGCGTTAGTTCAGCTCGATCGCCACTGCTCCCCAACAACCGCCTGGGAGTTGTTCTGCCCTGAAGGGCCACTCGCCGTGCTTCCCCTGGGAGAAGGCAGGACCCAGGTGGTATGGAGCGCGCCCCAGCAGCGCTGTGAACAACGCACCAACCTCAGCGATGAGGCATTTCTGGAGCAACTCAATACCGCCCTCCCCAGCGAGGTAAACGCCATTGGCCTGCATGATCAGCCGGCCTGGTTCCCTGTGGAATGGCGCATCGCCAGCCGACTAGGGCGTGGCAACACCCTGCTGTGCGGAGAGAGCGCTCATCGCTGCCATCCTGTGGGAGGGCAGGGCCTCAATCTCTGCTGGCGGGATGTGGAAACCCTGGCACGCCTCGCATCGGATCCGCACTGTGATGTTCGCTCTTTGGTCAGGCGCTATAGCCGCCGTCGGTGGCTGGATCTGCTGGGAGTACTGCTGGCAACCGACTTCCTCGTGCGCCTCTTCTCCAACCGCAACCGACTGTTATTAATTCTGAGGCGCTTGGCGATCAGCCTGCTCAACTACAGCGCACCGCTGCGGCGGCGGAGCCTGAATTTGGCGACTTATGGACCAAAAGGAATACTCTTGACAACCGGGTGGCAGCAGCTGAATAATCAACCCTCTTAAGGAGCTCTTAACAGCCATCTGATCCGGCCATGGGCACACTCTTGGCCGGAGGGGTTGTCTTTTCTCCACCTCCCCCCGCTGCGGCCATGGTGATCACCACCACGCCACAACCTGTCCCCCCCACGGCCTTGGTGGAGTACCTACGCCGGGACATCGGCTTGAGCGAGGACGCGCTGGCTCTTGGTGTTCGACAGGCGATCCAGGAGCAGGCACCGCTGGCAGTCACCCTGTGGCGTTTCGGTCTGCTCAGCCTTGGCCAACTCGATCAGGTGCTCGATTGGCAGGAGCATCAAAACTGAACACGAACTCAGTACTGATCAGTACTGAATCAACGCTTCTACAGGCACTCCATCCGTAAGCCTGGAGCGGCCCTCCAAGGCAGTCAGTTCAATCACAAAACCGAACCCGCAAAGCACACCACCCGCCTGCTGAACCAACTGAGCGCAGGCAGCAGCAGTGCCTCCAGTTGCCAACAGATCATCAATCACGAGAACCCGAGGACCACCCTCGAGGGAGCCCTGGACGATCTCTAGACGATCACTGCCATATTCAAGGTCGTATTCCACCGCATCGACCGGCCCGGGAAGCTTGCCGGGCTTACGGACCGGCACAAAACCAAGGCCCATGGATACCGCGAGAGTGTGCCCCACTAGGAACCCTCGAGCCTCAATGCCGACAATCAGCTCAGGCTTGAGATGCGAAAGCCGCTGCTTCAGCCCTGCCAGCACGAGGTCCCAGGACGCCGGATCGCGCATCAACGGGGTGAGGTCGCGGAAGAGGATGCCGGGCTTAGGAAAATCAGGCACATCACGAACTAACGGACGCAACTGCGCATCAAGGCCGGCGGGCGAGGTGTCTGAACTCATGACAGAAAGGATGACGGCATCAGTGCCCGGCTGGCATCATCGCAGCTATTGCCATCGGGCCTTGATCGCATCCGCCGCACCACCCGCCCAGATCCGGCTGCCACGCCGCGGGATGGAGCGGCTTGATCTACTGCTGCTGGCTATTGAAGCCCTCGACCTCCATGGCAGTGAGGCCATGGTCTGGAGCTGCCAGCAACTGGAACTCAAGGAGTCCTTTCCTGATCGGGTGGCGTTATGGAAATCGCGATGCCGCAATCCCCTGCGCCGGGCCAGCCGCCGCGGCGAACTCAGCCTGGGAGAACGTCAAGGGTTGATCGAGCTGGCCTGCATGCTCTCGGAGCGTCTCTATCCAATGCTGCGCCAGCTCCTATCCAGCAACGAACCGGAGGAGCTCAACCGTCAGCGATGGGGCCTTTTCCGGGATCGTTACAACGAACTGGTTCGCGAGCGCATGAATGGCCGCCGCGGCGCCATCCGTCAATTGCTGGATCCTGAACAAGGTGAAGAGTTGCGCCGTGACATGGTGCTGACCTTGGCCTTCTGCGCAGGCCCCGGCGGCGTGCAACGGTTGGAGGCCAGCCTGCTGGACGGCAGCCGATGACCAACTTCTCCTCCTTGGCAGCTGCCGCCGGACTGAGCGGCACGCAATACCGCCTCCGTTATGAGCAATCGAGCTGTCGACTAGAGCTCACTGGTCTCCCCGATGTCACCGCTGCAGCAGAGGAAGGAGCTCCGAAGCAACGACTGGACATCCTCACCAACTGGGACCTGATCCTGGGACAGCGCGCCAACCTGCAGGGCAAACGTGAGCACCTCGAGGCACTGGTGCAAGCGGTCATCCCCTACGTCCGCCTACTGGTCAGTGCCCAGCCCAGGCCGCTCAGCGACAGCAAGTCGGTTGTGACCCTCGAGCCCAGCGGCGAGCGCCACCATTTGGTGCTGCGAAGCAGCCAGCCGAACACTCCACCGCTGGAATTGCTGCTCGATGACGCTGAGCTAGCTGATCTCAACCAGTGCCTGGATCAGATGCTGGTGGATACCCGAATGGGGCTCAATCTTGCGGTGCAACCACCCCAGCCGTTGCGTCGCGGTGAATACCGACGACATACGCTCCAACGCCGCGGTCAGTGGCTACCCCCAGCCATTGCCGTTGGCGCACTCGCCATGAGCTCACTATTGATCAGCCTGGTGCCACTGCCGCAGCGCAGCCCGGTCCCCCAGCTGCAGGAAAGCAGCACCGAATCAACAACCAAATCAGAGGAGCAAGCCAAACCGTGATCCCCCGCGCCAGCGAAAGCAGCATCAGCTGGCATGAGCTGCGCTTGCTGGTCACCAGGCTGGGAGCAGATCTTGGCGTAGTTGTGCGCAGTGACCCAGAGGTCTGCGGTCTCAGCGGTGAGAACTTCCATCTGAGCCTGCACCATTCCGGACAGGGGGACTGCACTGTGCAGGGACTAAGTCTGGTGCATTGTCCCAATGCCTTGGTGATCGAAGAGTTCATGCGCTGGATGCAGCAGGCTGATTTGCTGCCGGTCACGCAGGTGGAACCGCACGGGGATTGACCCCTCCGGTTGCACCGATACGTTTGGGCAACTTTGGGTTTCGTAGACCGTGTCTGCTCCCCGCCGCCGCCGGCCACGCCCCAGCGGGCGTCTGCGCGCCGCTCTGATGGCGGTTATCTGGCTGGCCTCTGGTGCCGGATTGATCTTTGCGTTGGCCCAGCTACCCAGCCGTCTGGACACGATGCTGTTCTTCAGCACAGCACTCGAAAACATCACCATGGGGCTGATGAAGCTTTCTCTTGGTGTGCTCCAAGTTGCAGGTGCCCTAATCCTTCTGGCCCTGGTGACTCTCAGTCTGATCCTGCTAGTAGGTGGTTTGATGAGACTCGTGCGAGCCTTTGGAGGGGAAGCTCCACCCGCTATTCAGGCACGTCTGCAGAAGCTGCCGGAACGGCGACAGCGCCGCAAGCGCATGGCAGGAGCAGCCACAAGTTATCTACTGAATCAGAAAAGCTGATTCAGCGTCCGATGTCCTCCAGCCAGAGGTCCGGTTTTTCCGTGAGCATGCGTTGCATCAGCTGCTCGCAAGCACTGTTGTCAAGACATTCAACTTCGATGCCGGCCTCCAGCAGCCAGGACTCGGCCCCTTGAAAACTTCGCCGCTCGCCAATCAGCACGCGGCGAAAACCCAACAGCACCGCTGTGCCGGCGCACATCGGGCACGGAGACAGTGTCGTCACCAAGGTGAGCTTTCCCCAGTCACGGCGGCGACCGGCATTACGAATGCACTGGGTCTCGCCATGGGAGGTGGGGTCGCCGTTCTGCACACGCAAGTTGTGGCCGCGAGCAATCACCTCACCGTTCTCAGTGGCAATCACCGCACCAATAGGGATTCCACCTTCATGCCAGCCCAGCTCAGCTTCAGCTCTAGCCTCAGCCATCAGTGACTCTTTCAGAGCTGGTTCCATGGCCTAAAAACGTCGACGAGGAGCCAGAGAGCTGCGGAAATGGGTCAGCTCCTGCATCGAGATGCGCCCATCACCGTTGCGATCAAAACGGGCAAAGCGACTCTGAAGTCCCGGCAATGCCTGGCATTCGGCCAGGGAGAGCATTCCATCGCTGTTGCTGTCGGCGCTGCGGAAAGCCTGTAGGAGCCTTTCACCCAGGAATGGCTCCTGCATAGGAGCAATGTCCTTGAGCAGTAGAACTCCATCCCCGTCACGATCAAGGCTTCGCAGGCGGGGATGGGAGCCAACATCTGTAGTGCTCAATCGTCCATCACCGTCCTGATCAAGACTGTGAAACAGCTCCAACATGCGCTGCCGGTGCCGCTGAATCGCAGCAGGATCCTGTGCGCCTACCGGGACGGCTGCAAGTAGCAGCAACAGCAGAAGCAACACGAGCCTGGCCATGGCTTCACCTTATGGAGTGCACAGACCGGAAACCCTGCTTCGCAGGACCTTTTTCCCACCGAACTGTGACCGAATCCAACTGAACCTGCTGCCAGAAAGATTCAGTGCTCGCGCATGACTCCTTCGGCGTGGCCCTGAAGCCTCATCCTCCATACAGTCACAGCATTCCTTGCAACGCGTCGCCGTGGCGAAGACGCAGACCATCTGGGTAGTGGATGACGATCCTGAGCTACGACAGCTGCTCAGCACCTACCTGAGTGAACAGGGTTACGACGTGCGCACACTCAATGACGGCAAACAGCTCAGTGCCCGGCTGGAGTTCCAGCGGCCGGACCTGGTGGTGCTCGATCTGATGATGCCCGGTGAAGACGGGCTAACGATCCTCAGGCGCCTGCGCGATGGGGGCGATGATCTCCCAGTCGTGATGCTTACCGCCCGGGGCGAGGCTGTTGATCGCATCATCGGCCTCGAGCAGGGAGCTGATGACTACCTTGCCAAGCCCTTCATGCCCCGGGAACTCTCGGCGCGAATTGAAGCTGTGCTGCGACGCCGTGGTGCAGTGCCCGCCGGAACACCGGTTATCGATGGCGAGATCATCAGCTTTGGTGACAACAGCTTGGATCTCTCGGCTCGAACCCTCGAGCGCGAGGGGGAATCGGTGGTGATCACCAGTGGTGAATTCGGCCTGCTGGCCGCCTTTGTTCAGAACCCTCACCGACCCCTGTCACGCGAGCGCTTGATTGAATTGGCCCGCGGCCCTGCCAGCGAAACCGACAGTCGCAGCATGGACGTGCAAGTTTCACGGGTGAGGAAATTGATTGAGCCAGACCCAACTCGGCCCAGATACCTCCAAACCGTATGGGGCTATGGATATGTCTTCGTTCCTGACGGTCAGCCTCGCACTAAATAACGATCATCAGTGTGGACTGAGGACATTCACTTCAGACGCCTGGCGAGAACGTAGCCAACAACCTGACCAGTCCGTCCTTCAGCTAAGCCCATCTTGAGCGTTGATAGCTACCTAACGGTAGGTCTCAGGGCATATCCCCTAGCACTGCAGCAACTATCCCCGCTCAACCCAACTGAATCACCCAAACCCCTCCACCATGAGGAAAAAGTTCTCGTGAGGAATCTATTTCCAGTCGGGCTAATTCCTGAACCTTCCATCAGGTGGTAGCAAGGCCAGCCAAGCAGTTGCCTCTCAGCGGCTCAAAGCATTGGGAGAAATCAAATCAAGGTTTATGCGGAACACCGCCAAAGCTTGGTCCTTCACTCGCAGGTAATTGAAATCAATCGCGGGAGAACCTCCTTCCCAGGAGATTGTCAGAGACGTTTGCAACGGCTTAACGCTGGCCACGTTCGACAAAGGAACAACTCGCAGCATTGTCAATCAAGTGTCGACATACAAATTTGGATGTCCTTATTCAGCCGCGCTGTGCAACCAGAGCTCCACCCAACTTGAGGACGTGTGACCTGAAGCTCCAGGAATATTGAAGATGGCTAGTAAGGCAGTCATCCTCTGCCACCCCATCGTCCAAACCAAATGCTGTTCTCGAAGCTGGCAGCGTTCAGACAGGGCTAGGAAAGCCTTCTAACTCGTCCATCAGACCACCCCCAAGATTCGTCGAACCGTGCCAACAGAGAGGCCAGTCGCCTTGCTGATCGCACCGTAGCTCTTGCCCTGTCCACGCAAATCACGGACATGAGCAGCCTGCTCATTGGTGTATTTACGCTTGGGCCCAAACGGCACACCCTTACTGCGTGCTGATTGAACGCCCTCAAGGGTGCGCTCCACGATCAACGCACGCTCCACCTCAGCTGCAGCAGCCAAGATCCCAACCACAGGCTTGGCCAGCTTGCCGAGACCCTTCGTATCAACTCGGCCATCCAACGTTCTGACGTGAATACTGCGGTCCAGCAGCTCAGCCACTCGGGTCACACAGTCTTCCATCGATCTGCCCAGGCGGTCGAGCTTGGGCACCACCAGCACGTCACCGGGCTTGCATGCGTCGATGGCTCGTTGCAACTCCAAGCGCTCGGCGAATGGGGCGCCACCGCTGATGTGCTCGCTGAATACCTGCTCACACAGTGCAGCCCTCAACCCATCTAACTGATGTTCAAGATCCTGCTGGGTCGAGGAGCAACGCGCATAGCCAACTTGTGCCATTTGCCTGAGCCGTGCATACGATCAATATGGCATAGGGTTATGACACAGTCAAAACCAAGTAGACAACTGGTTTTGTGGCTATGTTGTGTCACTACAGTTGCGGCATACCAAGACACGTTGTTTGCAGCATCGGGAGCGATGGCATCACGTCACCAGCAGCACAGCTCTGCAACAGGTACTGGTCGATTGGCCTTGCTCAATCGGCAAGCCTTCCCAGCAGGGCTATTTTTCGACTCAGATGGCCAATCGTGCTGCCACGAACCCACTCGGGTTGCCCTCCGGGGCGCTGCTGCTGCGGCTCGGCCTATTCCTGCTGCTGAGCTGGGGCGTGAGCCTCGGTGTGCTGCAGCTGCTGCTAGGCCAGCGCCTCGACCGCGCCCGCATGGTGCAGTTGGGCCGTGATCTAGCCAGCAATGTGCGCCTCAGCGAGGTTGCACTCGAGCAGTTCCCGCCCTCGGTAGTTGCCCAGCTCAGTGGTCTGCGACTGATTAGCGGCAGGCAACCGGCAGCCACCGGCGGAGCAGCTTTAGACAATCGAGCACGGGAACTGCGTCTTGAACTCTGCCGCCGGCTGCAGCACTGCCCTGAGGTGTCCCCCACGCTCAGCCCCAATCAAGGGGTATGGGTGGAGCTGCTTAATCCGCTGGAGCGCGTATGGCTGTTTGCGCCTCTTCCGCGCGACAACTGGTGGCCCCCCGATCCTCTGCTCGCCTCCCTATCGCTGCTCTCTGGCACTGTCATCGCCGGTGGTCTTTTCCTGCTTCTTGAGGTTCAACGGCCGCTTCAGCGACTCGAACGTGCCATTAGCCGGGTGGGCCTGGAAACGCGACCGGCACCGTTGCCCCAGGAAGGAACCGGTGAAGTTCAACGGCTCAGCCAGCGCTTTAACGCCATGCTCAGCCGCCTGGCCCGCAGCGAACAGGAACGCGCCACCATGCTCGCCGGCATCGCACACGACCTCAAAAGCCCGATCACGCGTTTGCGACTTCGGCTTGCGGTGGAGCTCAACAGCCCCCAGGCCGAGGCCGACCTCGATGCCCTCGAGCGCATCACCGGTCAATTCCTGCTCTTTGCTGGTGGAGGGCAAAGCGAAGAGAGGGTGCACCTTCCCCTCCACGGTCTCTTAGGTGAAGTCGCCGCCAGTTATGACGGTCACCCCGTGGAGCTCGATCTTGAACCCCTAGAAGCGAAGGTGCAGCCGGTTGCCCTGGGCCGTGCCATTAGCAACCTGATTGACAATGCCCTCTCCTACGGCAAGCCGCCCGTGGTCCTGAAGTTACGGCGCGAAACAGAGCAAATGGTTCTGGCAGTCGAGGACCAAGGGAAGGGGATCACCCAGGATGCCCGCCAAGAAGCCCTGATGCCGTTTCACCGCCTTGATGCCTCGCGAGGCGGCAGCGGCCACTGCGGCCTCGGTCTTGCCATCGCGGCTCGAGTAGCGGAAGCCCATGGCGGTCGCCTGGAACTACGTGATCCCGCCAGCGGAGGTTTCAGCGTATGCCTGCTGTTGCCACTGAAGAGCACCTGACAACACAGGAGCCCCGCCCACAAACTGAAGGGTGCATTCACCTGCGCGTTGTGGATCTGCCGCCCCCTCAGCCGCTGATGACGGAGCTCCCGGCGCTACTGCGTCAGGAGCCACAACGCCGCATCAAGAGCGATGGCCTGCTCTATCAATGCATAAAGCTCGACCCCAGCCAGGGCAGGAGCGCTGAAATCTGCTGGAACGCGCACTGGCGCTGATGGTTCCCCATCGCGCCCTATTCCTCAGTGATCTGCACTTGGGCACAGGTCGCTGCAGTGCTTCAGAACTGCGGCAGCTGCTGCGGAAAGAACCCACTGAACGTCTGATTCTGGTAGGTGACATCCTGGATCTAATTGCTTGGCAGGAACGAGAACCTCACTTCAGCTGTGATGAGTTGGCGCTTTTGAAGCTGTTCTGGCGTCGTCAGCAGGCCGGCGAGCTGATCTGGCTGCTGGGCAACCATGAACAACCACTACGAGAGCTCCGCCGTCAAGGCCTCAATCGACTCAGTTGGATTGCCGATCAGCTGACTTATCACACACTCGATGGACGCAGATTGCTGGTCACCCACGGCGATCAGATCAGCTTCAGCGGTCTGCAATTCAGCCGCATCGAGCAAATCGCACTGGGCCTTGTGATGGCAATAGAGCGACTGCACAGGCGACTACAACCACCTCTACCCAGCCCCAGTGCTTTGCTCATGGAAAGTGACCGCGGTCGTCGACTCTCGCAAGCGTTCCACCGTGCCCAGGCCGAGCATGCCGAGGCCCAGCAGGTCGATGGAATCATCTGCGGTCACATCCATGCCGCCTTGCTGGAGCAACAGCCCAACCGAATGATCATCAACACCGGCTGCTGGACCCACCCCCACGGCACGGTGGTTGTGGAAACAGCTTCCGGTGACTGGCAACTGATCGATGCCGCAGGGAATCGCCAGTCGGTCAGAGTTGAGCCATGCCCAGCATCCTGCGCCGCTACCCGATCCCACTAATCCTGCTAGCGGGGCTGCTACTGCGGCTGATGCTGCTGCTCATGCTCCCGCCCGGCTACGACGAGGCGTACTACCTGTTCTATGGGTCCCATCCGGCCCTGAGTTTTTTCGATCATCCCGCTGCTGTGTCCCTTTGGGCTTGGTTGGGATCGCATCTGCAGCTCGGGATCATCGGCCTACGGCTGCCGGTCGCCTTGAGTTACACCATCGCCTCAGCGTTCCTAGCCCTAGCCGCCCGGCGCGGACTAGGACGCGGCAGTGATCTCTGGACAGCCGCTCTCACGTCCCTCTGCCCGCTGCTCCTTCTGGTGGGCGGAGTGTTGCTGCTGCCCGATGCACCTCTGTTGCTGATGCTGAGCCTTGTGCTCTGGGCCCTGGCGATCGAGCTGCCCTGGGGGCGCTTAGGGCTGCTTCTAGGGGGACTGACCTTATGCAAATACCATGCGCTACCACTGTTGCTCTGTCTGGCCCTGTGGGGCCTGAGCCGGCCAGCGACTCGCCGACGGCTGCTGGGTCCCGAGGGGCTGAGGGCCCTACTGGCTTGGCTGCTGGTTTCAGCTCCGCTTTGGATCTGGAATGGTCAGCACGGCTGGGTTTCGTTCCTCTTTCAGGGGGGACGAACGGTCAGGGACACCGGCTTCAACCTGGCGGGTCCGCCCCTGTTTCTCGCCAGCCAATTGATGGCCCTGTTCCCCACCATCGGGGGGGTGATGTTGCTGGCCCTGGCCGCCCACCGAAAAGACCAGCACAGCGACTATCGGCGTCTACTGCGCTGGCTGACCGTGCCGCAGCTGGTGCTGTTCCTACTGCTAGCCGGCCGCATGCAAGTGCTGGTGAGCTGGCTTGTGCCGATCTGGTGGATCCTGCTGCCTCTGGCCGGTGAATGGCTGGCGCGAGCCTGGGAGCGCCGTGCCCGCTTCCTGCGCTGGTGGTTGCCGCTTACCGTCACCATGCCGCCGCTACTGGCCCTTTTGGCTACGGCCCATGTCCGCAGCGGAATGGCATCAGCACTGCTGCCAGAAGCACTGGACACCTCTCGAGAGCTAAGCAGCACCGCCGAACTAAGAGCCGCACTTGAGGCCCAGCCCAAACTGTTAGATGCCCTCCAAGAGGCTGATCTCTTGGTGGGAGAGCGCTACTACGAGCCAGGGTTCATAGCCCTGGCCCTGGGGAAGGGCAGCAAAGCTCAGTTCACCACCTTCAACAGTGATGCCCGTGGTTTTGCCTTCTGGCAGCCCCGCGATGGCTTTGCCGGGCGTAGCGGCATCGTCTTTGGCTTCAACATGCCCGCTCGAGATCGCGCCGATCCTGCACAACGACGCGGCTGGCTCAGCCAACTCAATGGCCTGGAACCACTGGGTGCTATCCAGCTGCAACGCGGCAAAAGACCAGGCCCAGTGGTGCGCTTCTATCGCTTTGGACCACTGAAAACCCCATGGCCTCGTCGCTACGGTCCTGGTGCTCCAAGCGGGGATGACGACCCGCGCCGCTGACGTCCTCCGTCAGTGCGTGCTGGGGCTCACTTCATGTGGCAGGCAGGCGGGGCCAGCCCGCGGGCCTAGGTAAATATGCGGCACTGTGACAAAGCAAATCTGAAGTCCACTAGCGATGAACCAGGGACTTCGGCATGCTCATCAATCGGTCAACGGAGGGGGTGGGATTCGAACCCACGGAGGCTTTCACCTCGCCGGTTTTCAAGACCGGAGCCATCAACCACTCGACCACCCCTCCAAAGAGGACCGCGCATGGACTGCGCAGCCTTCGGATTGTGCCACACCTAAACAAGAGCTCTGCACGCAATCAGAACCCCTGTCGCAGACTGGTCTTAATGAGACGGAGCGACATGGTGAAAGTGATCGCCTCCCCGCTCATGGCTGTGCTGAGCACTGACTTCCTCGCCATCCGCACGCGGAAATTAGCGGAGATGATCCAGACCTTGCCTCAGTCGGCCTGCCCTGAACACCAGCGTCACAGCTGCCGTGAACTACTGGCTCAGCTCTGCAGCGCCATTGAGACCCTGAGCCTGAGCGAGAGAGTCCCAGATCAGCCTTGCTTGGCCAATGGCAGCAAGCACTTATCGGAGTCACAGCCAGCAGGACCAGCTTCAACGAGCTCACCTCGGTCATAACGCTGCAGGGCAGCAAAGAAGTCACTGATGTTGCGGCGAGCCATTACCTCAGACTGAAGACGCTCGTAAGTGGATTGATCAATCGGTTCGAACGGCAAACGCGGGAAGGTTGCATTGGCATCAAATCGAGCCAAAAGCGCGGCAGAGATGTACCCATCACCCTGCTCAATGGCCTGATGAATGGCATCGGCCAAAGGCTCAATCTCGTGCTCGCGGAACTCAATCGTGGCTGAGGTGTTGTGTGCGGTGTAATGCTTCTGCACCTGCATATAAAAATCAAATTGGGCCAAGGCCGAGAAATTATTGATATCAACCGCATCGGCTCCGGGCAGATTGGCCCAGCTCACCTCGGTGGGAATCTCAACCAGCCACTCAGTGCAACGGGGATCAAAGGGATCATCCAGTAATCGACCTTGCTCGTCCTTGTCAGACTGGGACGGGACGATCGTATAGCCGTAATCCATGCAGGCCAGAGCTACAGGATCGTTCTTACGGAAGGTGATTCGACGGATGAACCGCTGAGCCTTGGGGGGATGCCAACCAGGAGCTGCACCAGTCAGAAGGCTCTTGGTGCCGGCAGGCTGGACGGTGGTACAGCGGTTAGGACGGCGTAAGCCGTGCTTATCGCAGTAGGACCAGACTGCTTCGTTGACGATTGATTTCCAACGGCTCAGGTACTCGGCTTCTTGGCGCTTGAACGACTCACCAGCCTCGGTGGCAGGACGACCAGCAGCCCACCATTCCAACCAGGAGCTACCAAATGCATGGACAAAGAAATCGAACAAGCCGGTGAAGCTCACGCCCACGATTGGATCCCAAGCGCGGCTCTGGCGGTAGCGCTCCACTTCGAAGCGATGGTTCAAAAGGCACGCCACCGAAAGGCCAGCGGCACGAAAGGCATCCGCCTGTCCTGCATGGTCCTCAGGGTCAATGCGGTTGAGATGCACCTCGGCGAGATTGCAGTGGAAGTCAGCACCGAGAATCTCGCCGCAGGGGTTTAGGCCATAGCGGCCGAGACGATGCTCCAACTCGTCTGCACTGATGGGGCCGTGGTTGAGCTGGAGCCAATTGCCAGCTTCCTCGCGGCCCTGTTCGCAGTAGATGGCTTGGAACTCCTGGCGCAGCTCATGGGTGTTGAGCAGATCAGCATTGGAGCGAGCAATCGCCTCAGGGGCGAACTGAATCGCACCTTCGCCACACTGGAATTGCTTATTGACGGCTTCAAGCACAACCTCACGACTGGGACGGGTGTGGAAGACACGCGTGTGGTTGGCCATGCGGAGGGCATCACGCTCCGGGTCAATGCGCCAGTTGCCCTCGCCGTCTTGCTGCCAAAGGTTCTCCTTAGCACCAGCTGCAGCGCTATCGGAGGAGGCAAACTGACGCATGCCAGCACTTCGGCGGATATTGCCGGCCACGATCGTGACGGCAGCCTCATCAATCAGAAGACAGCACTCAACAGAGGTGAGCTGGCGGCCATGGGCCTTGTTGAGGATCTGGGCCACCCGGCCATAGAGATCCTTGAGCTTGACCGGGTTGGCCATACCCCCAAAACCCTTGAGGGTTTCGCCGACCGGACGCACATCAGATAGGTCGACCTCGACCTCGATCGGACCGCTGAAACGCTCGTCGCTGCAAAGTTCCAACAGCAGCTGATAACTATCCACCCAGCCGCGGCGGGCATCGCCCACCTTTACTTTGACGCGGTGAGCCTCGACGGAGTGAGTAGTGATCTCCTGGCGTAGCTCGGGGGGAGTCGCGCCAATGTCTGTGACAGAGACGATGCGCAGTTCATTACGCACCACGGGCAAACGCTCGATCAGGCGGGGCTCAATGATGGAACCGGTTCCGCAACCCATCATTGCGAGATCCATCATCAAACCGAATGCTTCCCAGTCCACCAAGTTGGTGGACGTGCAGTTGTAAGCACCGGAGAAATTGACGTTTTGCTCGATCCAGGGAGTACCTCCGATCCACAGCCAGCGCCCAGAAGGCAGTGAAGTGAGCTGACGCTGCATACGGCGCATCAGGGCCACTTCGTCATCACTGAGGTCACCAAGGCTCTGCAAACCAGCCAGATTGCGATCACCCACCTGATGCCAGCTTTCGCGCCCGGCAGGGGTCTTGCGGCTGTAGGTCCTGTAGAAAACAGGGTTGGCCGCAGGAGCGGTGGCCGGGAAATCGGACTGCAGTAGTGCAGCCGAATCCCCCTCAGCAGCGGCGTTTGTCGCCGATGAAGACTGCACAAGCAGGTCTGAAGATAGGGTCACCGAGCGCTAGATCTAGTAGGTCGAGGGAAGCTAATACGCCACAGGAGGCGGTAGAGAAAGAATGCCGGCCCCGGATCTGGCCATCGACACCAACGCATTCGGTACCCCACCGCTAGTCGAATCCTTGCTAGAGCGCTGAAGCCTGGCCCAGCCCCGATGGCCCGCTTCCAAACCCTGCTGCAAGCCCTCAACCAAATGCGCCTGCTGGCGGATGTCAGACGCAGTCAAGGAGATCTCAAGGACATCGCAGATCTAGTGGACAGCTTCATTGAGACCCCACAGATGGAAGCCTGTCTGGAGAGAGTTCGGCAGTTGCCCTCAGTGGCAGCGCTGATGGACGAGCGCTACCCCCCGCTACAACCGGATATCGAAACCCTGCAGCATCTGCCAGAAACAACCCTGGGAGGGCGTTACGCGCGGCTGATCCAGCAACAGGGCTACGACCCGGAATTCTTCCGCCCTCGCCCAGTGGAAAGTGAGGGGGAGTGGCTTACACAGCGGGTGGCCACCACCCATGACATCCACCATGTTGTGAGCGGCTTCAGCACCCGCCGCGAGGGGGAGAGCGGCGTATTGGCCATCACCGCTAGCCAAATCGGCTTTCCTGCTTACGTGATGCTCAACAGTGCTGCAACCCTGGCCAGCTTCCGACTGGAGCCTCAGCACCATGGCGAACTCAGTCAGGCGATCAGCCACGGGGTGAGCATCGGCTTTCGGGCTCAGCCCCTGATCAGTGCACGTTGGGAGGAGGGCTGGGAGAGACCTCTCGATGACTGGCGGGTTGAGCTGGGCATCGACAACCCAGCGGATCAAGCCAGCTATGGGATGGATCAGTAATTGAGTAGGCGCATGCGAAAACGAGCCAGCTGCTCAGCCTGTTGCGGTTCCTCCTGAAGAAAGGGGTGCTCTGCAAGGGCTTGCATGACCCGCTCGAACTTGGCTTCACGATCAAGGCCATGGCCAGGTTGCTGCTGCTCAAAGCTGTCCCAGGCGTCGGAAAAGGCCATTGCAAAGCCATCAGGGTTATTGAACACCTGGCCTGCTGAAGGCATTCGATCCGGATCCGGCAGTGGCACGGCAACGGTGGGACTGAATTGCAGATTACGGAGTGGGAAGCTGGACACCCCCTCGAGGCCAACGCCATGGCGAACAGCCCGCCGGATCTGCAAGCCGCAGAAATAGGCGAGGCCGTCTCAAGGCGACGGAATTTCGCGATTATTTCTCACCCTGACGCGGGCAAGACCACCCTCACGGAGAAACTGCTGCTGTATGGCGGTGCGATCCAGCAGGCAGGTGCGGTCAAGGCTCGCGGAGAACAACGGCGCGTCACCTCGGACTGGATGGAGATTGAAAAGCAGAGGGGTATCTCCATCACCTCAACGGTGCTGCAGTTCGATTACCAGGGGAACACCATCAACCTGCTGGACACCCCCGGCCACCAGGACTTCTCCGAGGACACGTACAGGACACTGGCGGCCGCCGACAACGCGGTGATGCTCGAGGACGCGGCCAAGGGCCTCGAACCGCAGACCCGGAAGCTGTTCGAGGTCTGCCGCATGCGCCAGATCCCGATTTTCACCTTCATCAACAAAATGGACCGGCCGGGCCGCGAGCCTCTGGAGCTGCTTGATGAGATTGAAAAGGAACTGGATCTGGTGCCTTGGGCGGTGAACTGGCCGATCGGCAGTGGGGAGAACTTCCGCGGGGTGATTGATCGGCGCAGCCGACAGGTCACCCTCTTTGAACGGGCTGAACGGGGTCGCCAGGCCAGCGAACAACAGCTGAGCGCCGATGACCCCGCCCTCAGAGAACTGGTGGAGCACGACCTTCTCGATACCGCCCTCGAGGAGCTGGAGCTACTCGAGGGAGCCGGCGCTGAGCTGGACCTGGAGCTGGTCCATGCCGGGGAATTGACGCCGGTATTTTTCGGTAGTGCCATGACCAACTTTGGCGTGCGTCCGTTCCTGGATGCCTTCCTTGAACTGGCTCAGAAGCCAATAGCCCGCCAGAGCATCGATGGCCTAATCGATCCACTTCGTCCAGAGTTCAGCGGCTTCGTCTTCAAGCTGCAGGCCAACATGGATACCCGTCACCGCGACCGGGTTGCTTTTGTCCGCGTCTGCTCCGGCAAATTTGAGAAAGACATGACTGTGCAGCACGCCCGCAGCGGCCGTGCCATCCGCCTATCGAGGCCCCAGAAGCTCTTCGGCCAGGACCGCATGGTGGTCGACGAGGCCTACCCCGGGGACGTGATCGGCCTCAACAATCCCGGCATGTTCGCCATCGGCGACACTCTCTATATCGGTCAGAAGGTGGAATACGAAGGCATCCCCTGCTTCAGCCCGGAAATCTTCGCTTGGTTACGCAACCCCAACCCTTCAGCCTTCAAGAACTTCCGCAAGGGGGTCAATGAACTGCGAGAAGAGGGTGCAGTCCAGATCCTGTACGACACCGACCAGAGCAAGCGGGATCCGATCCTGGCCGCCGTGGGGCAGCTTCAACTCGAAGTGGTGCAGCACCGGCTTGAGAACGAATACGGCGTGCCCACCCGACTGGAGCCACTCGGTTTTGCTGTGGCGCGCTGGGTCAGCGGAGGCTGGAGCGAGCTCGAGAAGGTAGGGCGCATCTTTAACTGCAAGACCGTGCGCGATGCCTGGGATCGACCAGTGCTGCTGTTCAAGAACAACTGGAACCTGAATCAACTCAACGAAGATCACCCCGATCTGGAGCTGGCCTCCGTTGCCCCGGTGGTCAGCGGAAGCGAACCGATCAGCCTTTGAGCCACAGCGGAGCGGCAAGCTCGCCAAGATGAAGGCACTGCCTGCTTCTGTCATGGCCACCCAATGGTGGGTGCGGCCCCGTTTTGATGGCGGCTGCGATTATGTCCGCTTGCGCCTTAGCGGTACGACAACTGCTGATTCACGCGGCAGCATCGAATGGATCGAAGGTTCTCACCTACCTCCACAGATGCCCCTGCTGAAGCGTCGCCTCTGGGTGAGCGCTGAATTAGCCCAACACCGGCAACAGCAGCTACAAGCCTGTGGCTTTGAGCCAAGCCAACCGGTGTTCTAACTCTCAGCTGATATCACCAGCAGCCGATACGCTTGCCAAAACACTTGCCCCCGTGGCCCAGGCACCTCCCCCAGCTGACCCCGACAGCAACGACCCCTATCAGCGATTAGGTATTACTGCTGATGCCAGCTTCGAAACCGTGCAACGCGCCAAGCAGGAACGCTTGAGCGAGTTGACCGCCGATGATCCTCAAGCCAAAGCCAAAGTTGAGGCGGCCTATGACGCCGTGCTGATGCAAAGGCTGAAGGATCGCCAACTAGGCCAACTAACAGGTGCCGCCGCCAGCGCCTCAAAAGTCGAGGCCAGCGCTGGTGCCAGCGAACCCCCCAAAAGGCTTCCAAAGCTACCGGCCATGCCTTCGCTGCCTGCCGCCAAGCTCGATCTGCAATGGCCGCAACTGAGCCTGGCAGAAGGGCCCCAGCTCTGGCAGCCCCTGGCCGGCCACAGCGCTGTATTGGTCGGTGTGCTGCTCCTTGGCACACAGCCCGGTCTGCCGGAATTGTTGCTTTCTCTGGCAGCCCTAATCACCATCGCCAGTCTGCAACGCCGCCGAAGCCGCTTCTTCAAGGCTGTGGGCTTCACGCTGCTGGCGCTGATCGCCGGCACGCTGATCGGCGGCTTGTTCAGCGCCTCGATTCAGGGACTTGCCCTGCCCCTGAGCGTCAACCAGCTGGCAGCCGTGCCGACGGTGCTGATACTCGCGGCACTAGCGGTCCTGCTCGACTGAAGCAGTCGTCGGTGGCATGGCATCGATGCCATAGGGCCCATCGATGCTGATGCCGCAGCGCTTGGCGGCCACATCCCAGGCCCGATCAAATCGCTCCCAGCGGAAGCTGCGTGGATCCCGGCGGCTGTGGCTGCGATCAACCGACTCATGGGTCGTAATGCGCCGCATTGGGATGCCCCAACGCAGTTGCCAAATCAGCACGTGTTCGGCCAGCCGCATGTACTGGGACTTGCTGTAGCCGCCGTGAGCATCGTCATCGCCACGTCCATCTTCAGGACTCTCCAGGCTGATGTGAAGGGCCACATTGTTCAGTGAACCGCCCGCCAGGGGCGTTGTGGCTGGATGATGACGGATGGTGGCATCGCCCCAGGCGCTCCACCCCGCCCCGAAGGCCCGGTTTAGATCGGGCACGAGACGGTAAGCCGTGCCGTTGCGAGCCAGCAACAGGTGATAGCTGGCCTGATCAGCGTCACGGGGGTGAGGGGTCTGGAAGAAGTTGAGCGTGTCCTCAAGGGACAGCACGGTCTCATGCACCACTACCAGCGAAGGCTGATCGGGCACAGGCCCACCGGAGGAATCGGTAGGTCGGCGCACTCCAAAATTGGTGGGATCTGCAGGGGTATCACGCTCACGTATGCCCAGAAGCTCGCCGCATCGCTCGGCGGCATGAGGATTGGGACTCAGGAGCGGCTGCAGGCCATCTCCCTGGGCGATCGGCTCCGGTGACTCAACAGGAAGATCGGGGGGGATTTGTTGCTGCAAAAGCCACAAACCTGATACCGAACCTCCACCCAGCAGCAAACCTGCCAAGCACCACAGCAGTGATCGGGGCATCAGCCCTGGGCAGAGCGATACAGACCCTGCAATAAAACTGCAGCCAAGGGCAACCACAACCCCAGGAGCCACCAGCTCAGTAATGCAGCCAGAAGGCTCAGCCCCCAAAGCAACAGAAGACTCGGCAACAAGCGCCGCCAATGACGGCGTACAAGCACAGTGCTGGTCGCCATCACCTCCCAGGCCTCACCACCTTGATCAACAAGCAGTGGAACGGAGAAGCTCCAGAACAACAGGAGAACAAGCCCAGGCAAGACGAACACGAGCCCGGCCAGAGCGATGAGGCTGCCCATCAGCAAGGGCAGCAGCAGCAAGGGCAGGGGTGCCCGCTTCAGTGGAGCAAGAAATTCGCGCCAAGCACACTGCCTTGGGTCTAGCCGCCTTTCACTGAGGGCTAACAGGCCAGACACGGCAACGGTCAAACCAATCAGCTGAACGGCAAACTGCAGGAGCAGAGGTATAGGCAGCCAGGACAAACGCTGGAGAACGAAAGTCCAACCCAGGGACCAAATCGCGAGTTGAAGCGGTGCTTGAGCAACTTGAGCCGCAGCCCGCTGAAGAGCTTGCAAGGGAAGCCGGAGCGGAGCGGCAGTCATCGACGGTGACTTAATCCCTTCAACGTAGAAACTGCAGACCACTACGCCAGAAACTGTTACCAAACGCCCAGCTCAAGGCTCGCGATAGACCACACGGCCACGTTCATCAGTGCCAACAAAAAGCAGATCGGCATGTTGCATACGTTCCAGTTCGGCACGAACCGCGTCCAGTTGAGCCAGCCCGGGTGGCTGAATCGTCAGGAGGGCATCGTTGAGGCTGAACCCCCCCTCACCGCTGCGGCGGGCCAGCAACAGCAGCTGACGGTCCAGGGGTTCGGGTTCATCCTGCTGGTTACGAGCCCGCTCCAACAGGATGGGAGCATTCGCATGACCTACCAAGCCAGGGATCAAAAACAGATCGACAAGGGTGCCGATTCCCAAAAAACCGAACGTGAATAGATAGATCACCCCGCTCAGGGGTCGCCGGTTGTAGATGCGCTGCACGCCGCAGACCCCCACCAGGGAAAGACACCAGAGCAAGTAGGAGACATCGACGCGCCGCAACTGAGCTCGGTTGGGGGACGACGATATCGGCACGCTCAGACTGCGTAGGATCCCCATTCTCAACGGATTCGAATCGGTGTCGTCAGCCGCAGTGGAGCTGCCCAAAACCAGCGAAAGCCCCCAGCTGCTGAAGATCCGCCACTCCATGAGCCACGTGATGGCGATGGCGGTGCAGCAGCTGTTCCCCAGCGCCCGGGTCACCATTGGACCCTGGACTGAAACAGGCTTTTATTACGACTTTGACAACCCAGACCCCTTCACGGAGGCCGACCTCAAGGCCATCAAGAAAGGGATGATCAAGATCATCAATAAAAAATTGCCGCTCGAGCGCGTCGAAGTCAGCCGCAGCGAAGCAGAGGAGAGGATCAAGGCTCAAAACGAGCCCTACAAGCTCGAGATCCTCGAGGGTCTGCAGGAGCCGATCACGCTTTATACCCTCGGCAAGGAGTGGTGGGACCTCTGTGCCGGCCCCCATGTCGAGCACACCGGACAACTCAACCCCAAAGCGTTCGAACTTGAAAGCGTGGCCGGCGCCTATTGGCGAGGCGATGAAACAAAGGCCCAGCTGCAGAGGATCTACGGCACTGCCTGGGAGAGCGCCGATCAGCTCGCCGAGCACAAACGGCGCATTGAAGAAGCCAAGCGACGTGATCACCGCCGAATCGGCAACGATCTGGACCTGTTCTCCATCGAGGACGAAGCTGGTGCAGGCCTGGTGTTCTGGCATCCCCGCGGCGCCCGCATGCGCCTATTAATCGAGGAGTTCTGGCGTCAGGCCCATTTTGCTGGGGGCTACGAGCTGCTCTACACCCCCCACGTTGCTGACATCAGTTTGTGGAAGACCTCAGGTCACCTCGATTTCTACAGCGAGTCGATGTTCGGCCCAATGGAGGTCGATGAGCGGGAATACCAGCTCAAGCCGATGAACTGCCCCTTTCATGTGCTGACTTACGCCAGCACATTGAGGAGCTATAGGGAGCTACCGATCCGCTGGGCCGAGCTCGGAACGGTCTACCGCTACGAACGCCCTGGCGTGATGCACGGCTTGATGCGCGTGCGAGGTTTCACCCAGGACGATGCCCACGTCTTCTGCCTGCCCGAGCAGATCAGCGATGAGATTCTGCGCATTCTTGATCTGACCGAGGAGATCCTCAGCACCTTTGATTTCACCAACTACGAGATCAACCTCTCCACAAGACCAGAAAAATCAATCGGAGAGGATGCCGTCTGGGAGCTCGCCACAAAAGGCTTAGTCGAAGCTCTCGAGCGCAAAGGCTGGAGCTACAAGATTGATGAGGGTGGCGGTGCCTTTTATGGCCCCAAGATCGATTTGAAGATCGAGGACGCGATCGGCCGGATGTGGCAGTGCTCAACGATCCAGCTGGACTTCAACCTGCCCGAGCGCTTCAAGCTCGAGTACGTCGCCGCCGACGGCTCCAGGCAGCGCCCGATCATGATCCACCGCGCCATCTTCGGATCGCTGGAGCGGTTCTTCGGGATCATGACCGAGAACTATGCCGGTGACTTCCCGTTTTGGCTGGCGCCCGAGCAGATCAGGCTCCTGCCGGTCACCGATGAAGTGATGAGCTATGCCGAGAAGATCCAGCAGTCCTTGAGAAAGGCAGGCGTGCGTTGCAACATCGACCAAAGCGGGGACAGGCTCGGCAAGCTAATCCGCACCGGCGAGCAGAAGAAAATTCCAGTCTTAGCTGTGATTGGAGCCCAGGAAGCAGAACACAGCACTCTGAGCCTGAGAAGCCGTCTGCAGGGTGATCTCGGCGAGGTGGCTGTTGATGCCTTGCTTCAGGCCGCAAAAAAAGCAAACGAGCAACGTGATGCCACTCTCGATCTGCCGATGGCCACGCCTATCGGGGCCTCTTAACCGCTAACCACCTCCCAAAGTCGTGAGGCACAGCCAGGCTGAGCCTGTCGCAGTGAGCCAATGACCCTTCTGCTGGCCGGTGATCTCGGCGGCACCAAAACCCTGCTTGCTCTCTATCGCTGCGAGGGTGATCGACTCGAATGCATCACTAAGGAGCGCTACTCCTCAGCAGAGTGGTCCGGCCTTGGGCCAATGCTGCGGAACTTCTTAAAGGAGCATCATCCGGGGGATGGCCAGGTTGATGGAGCTTGTATCGCCGTGGCCGGTCCGGTGCAGCACGGCGAAGCCCACATCACAAACCTGCCCTGGAGGCTGGACCAGAGGGCGCTTGCAGCCGAATGCGACATCGGCGCACTGGAGTTAGTCAATGACTTCGCGGTGCTGGTCTACGGGCTACCCCACCTCACGGCCAATCAGCAGGTGGTTCTGCAAGAGGGCGAGGCCGATCCCACTGGGCCAATCGCGATTCTTGGCGCCGGTACCGGACTGGGGATGGCCCGCGGCATTCATGCCGCGGGCCATCTGATTGCTCTACCCAGCGAGGGAGGACATCGGGAATTCGCCCCACGCAACGCTGATGAAATCCTGATGCTGGGGTGGATGCGCAAAGAACTGGGCCTCGAGCGCCTCTCAATCGAGCGGGTAGTAAGCGGTAGAGGCCTGGGGCTGATCTTCCTATGGCTTTTGCACTGCGGCGGCCTCGAGGACATCAATGATCTGACCCAAGCGGCGCTTGACTGGCGCCAGCAACCCCCAGGCACACCAGGTAGACCGGACTTGCCAGCGATGGTCGCCAAACGCTGCAGCGAAGGAGGCGTTCTCTCGAGCAGAGCTGTGCAGTTGTGGCTAGGGGCCTATGGCTCCGCAGCCGGTGATCTGGCCTTGCAAGAGCTCGCCAGCGGAGGCCTCTGGATTGGCGGAGGCACCGCTGTCAAACACCTCGAACGACTCAAAAGCGATGCCTTCCTGGAGCCGATGCGCAGCAAAGGACGTTTCCGTCACTTCATCACCGGCCTACCGGTGAAAGCCCTGGTGGACCCCGATGCAGGGCTCTTTAGCGCGGCCTGCCGGGCACGCATGCTGGCAGAGTGCGATTAACGCAGAACCATGGGCCCGGCACTGAATCCGGGTGCTGGAGGATCGGACGCAGTGATGGCCAAACCGGAGATCGGATCTGCCGTTGTGGTGGATGTGCCCGCCACAACGGCCAACCTCGGCCCCGGTTTTGACTGTCTCGGCGCCGCGCTGGATCTAAGCAATCGCTTCCAGCTCACAGTGCTCGAAGGAGGAGCCGAGCGGTTTGAGCTCATTATTGAGAGTGAAGAAGGCTCCCACCTGCGAGGCGGCCCGGACAATCTCGTTTATCGCGCAGCACAACGCGTTTGGCGTGAAATCGGGATGTCCCCTGTGGCCCTGGAGGCGCGGGTCCACCTGGCTGTGCCGCCTGCGCGGGGGCTTGGAAGCAGTGCCACGGCAATCGTTGCCGGCCTAATGGGGGCCAACGCCCTAGCGGGCGAAGCTCTTGGCAAGGAGAAGCTGCTGGAGCTGGCCATCGATATTGAAGGCCACCCCGACAACGTGGTGCCTTCTCTGCTGGGAGGGCTCTGCCTCACGGCTCAGGCTGCATCCCGTCGCTGGCGGGTGGTGCGCTGCGAGTGGCACTCAGAAGTGCAAGCAGTGGTGGCGATCCCCAGCATCCGGCTTTCTACTGCAGATGCCCGCAGGGCGATGCCTAAACAGATCGTGATCCCCGACGCGGTGGCCAATCTGGGTTCCCTCACCCTGCTGCTCCAGGGGCTGCGCAGCGGTAACGGCGATCTGATCACCGATGGCATGCATGACCGACTGCATGAGCCCTACCGCTGGCCTCTGATCCAAGGGGGCAGCGAGGTGCGCAAGGCTGCGATGGAGGCGGGTGCCTGGGGTTGTGTCATCAGCGGCGCCGGCCCCAGCCTGCTCGCCCTCTGCCCTCCCTCCAAAGGGAAGGCAGTCGCCGAGGCGATGGCCAGCAGCTGGGAAAAGAAGGGCGTGACAGCGAAGGCCCTTGCCCTGTCGCTGCAAAACGGTGGGAGCCGCTGGAAAAAAGCTGAGTAGAACTACCCACGCTTCTGTCGTCCAGCTGATAAGTTGACTGCCAATAAAGACCTGGCAGCCTGTGGATCTCAGCCTGATCGTGCTGCTGCCGCTGGTCGGCGTTCTCGTTTTAGTGCTGCTGCCCCCCAGCCAGCAGAAAGCTTGCCGCTGGGTGGCCTTCATCACATTGCTGGCTGACCTCGCCTTAATGGTTTGGTCCTTCAGCCGTCACTTCGATCCTGATCTCGGGACGCTGCAGCTAATCGAACGCATCGACTGGTTGCCGGCCATGGGTCTGCAGTGGTCTCTGGCCGCTGATGGCATCTCAGCCCCGCTAGTTCTTCTCAGCGGTCTGGTGACCCTGCTGACGGTGGCGGCAAGCTGGACCATCGAACGCAAACCCCGGCTTTACTTCGCTCTCCTACTGGCACAGGCCTCCGCCCAGGCGGTGGTCTTTCTCTCGCAGGACTTCCTGTTGTTCTTCCTGGCCTGGGAGCTTGAACTGGTGCCGGTCTACCTACTGATCGCCATCTGGGGCGGCCAGCGGCGCCAATACGCCGCAACGAAATTCATCCTCTACACCGCCACCGCCTCACTCCTGATCCTGATCAGCGGCTTGGCACTTGCCTTCAGCGGCGACAGCTTCACGCTCAACCTGGCTGAACTGTCCTCCCGCAGCTACAGCGGCACCTTCGGGCTGCTCTGCTACCTCGGCTTCCTGATTGGCTTCGGCGTGAAGCTACCGATGTTCCCCCTGCACACCTGGTTACCCGATGCACATGGGGAAGCCAATGCGCCAATTTCAATGCTGCTGGCAGGTGTGCTGCTGAAGATGGGCGGCTATGCCCTGCTGCGCTTCAACGTTCAGATGTTGCCGGAGATCCACCTCCAGCTGGCACCCGCCCTGATGGTGTTGGGCATCGTCAATGTGGTGTACGGCGCTCTCAACGCTTTTGCCCAGGACAATGTCAAACGTCGTATCGCCTGCAGCTCGGTGAGCCATATGGGTTTTGTGCTGCTTGGCATTGCAGCGGTCAACGACCTGGGGCTCAGCGGTGCAATGTTGCAGATGATCAGCCACGGTTTGATTGCGGCCGGGCTCTTCTTTGTCACCGGTGTCTTCTACGAACGAACCAAGACCCTCTCAATTCCAAACATGGGGGGCCTCGCCAAGGTGCTGCCGATCACCTTTGCCCTATTTGTCATTACATGTCTTGCCTCACTGGCCCTCCCGGGCATGAGTGGCTTTGTGAGCGAGATCACTGTCTTCCTTGGCATTACCAGCAACGAAGCGTTCACGCCCAACTTCAGGGTCATCACGATTGTCCTTGCAGCCATCGGACTGGTGCTGACACCGATGTATTTGCTGAGCATGTGCCGTCGTGTCTTCTTCGGCCCGCGGATTCCTGCATTGGCCACGGTGGGGGATATGCGCCCTCGCGAGCTCACTATTGCCCTGGTCTTGGTGGTGCCCACCCTGATGATCGGTTTCTGGCCGCGTTTGGCCACAGGCATCTATGACGCCACCACCGACAGCATTGCCGGTCAGCTGCACAACACGCTGCTGGCGGCACTACAACTGACCTCATCTGTTGGTTGATTTGATGTCCCAGACCACCTCCTCCTCGGCTGAGCTGCTGCGTGGTGAAGGTCTGCCCAACTACGGCGCAATCACACCTGATTTGGTGAAAGCAGGGATCCCGCTGCTGCTCTCTGAGCTGGAACAGAGGCTGGAAGATATTGAGAACGACCTGCTTCAGGGCGGTCCCATCACCTGGGAGCGGCTGATGCCACCCCTGCAGCAGATCGGGGAGCGTCTGCGTTGGAGCTGGGGCGTCGTGGGTCACCTGCTTGGGGTCTGCAACACCAAGGAACTGAGAGAAGCCCATCAGAGCCAGCAAGCTGCCGTCGTGCGTTTCAGCAGCCGTCTGGGACAGTCACAACCGATCTACAAAGCCATCGGGCAACTCGCAGACCAGTCCAATCAGCTTGACGGGTGTCAGCGCCGCATAGTCGAGCAGGAAAAGCTGGAGATGCAGCTTCGCGGGGTCGGATTGGAGGCAGCAGCGCAGCAGCGCTTCAATCAGCTCAGCGAAGAACTCAGTGCGCTTAGCACCCGCTTCAGCAACAACGTGCTCGATGCCACAGCAACCTGGGAACTCTTGCTGGACAGTCCCGAGCAGGTGACGGGCTGCCCCAACAGCCTGCTGGAGCTGTTAGCTGATGCGGCTCGCAACAAAGGACATGAGGCTGCGAATGCCGAGAACGGCCCCTGGCTGCTGGGGCTGGATCACCCCCGCTATGGCCCCTTCCTACGGTTTGCTGATCGCCGCGACTTGCGCGAGCAGGCCTACCGAAGCTTCATCAGTCGCGCCGCCGAAGGAAACAAAGACCTGGTGGGCGAGATCCTCAAACTGCGCCAAGAGAAGGCCGATCTCCTGGGCTACGGCAACTGGGCAGAGGTGAGCCTGGCCAGCAAGATGGCTCCTTCTGTTGCTGCCGTGGAACAGCTGCTCGAGGACCTGCGCGCGCCTGCCATCCGGGTTGCCAAGGACGAGCTCAAGGATCTTGAAGACCTGGCAGGAGGGCAACTGCAGCCCTGGGACCTGAGCTACTGGGCTGAGAAGCAGCGCCAGCGATTATTTGATCTCGACAGTGAAGCCCTGCGGCCCTATTTCCCTCTGCCCCAGGTGCTGGATGGCTTGTTTGGACTCTGCCAGCGCCTGTTCGGCATCCACATCACGAACGCAGCTGGTGAGGCTCCGCTGTGGCATCAGGACGTGCGCTTCTTCCGCGTCAGTGATGCCAACACAGATGAGCCCCTTGCGGCCTTTTATCTCGATCCGTACAGCCGCGTGGGCAGCAAACGCGGTGGAGCTTGGATGGATGAATGCCTTGGCCGTCAACGCAACAGCGATGGTGAACTTGTGCTGCCCGTGGCCTACCTGATCTGCAACCAGACCCCACCAGTAGGGGAAGCCCCCAGCCTGATGAGTTTTGACGAGGTGGAGACCCTCTTCCATGAATTCGGTCACGGCCTGCAGCACATGCTCACCACCGTGGAGCAGCCGGAAGCCGCTGGCATCAATGGCGTGGAGTGGGATGCAGTGGAGCTACCCA
>CAJWXK010000006.1 GCA_913048995.1 uncultured Synechococcus sp.
TGTGTTGCATCGATGACCGTTCCAATTCTGTGTCCGTCTCGCCGCTGACCAGCACCATCAAGCTGCCTGCCGAGCCGATCGAGCAGGAGATTGAGCGTCTGCCTGAAGCCACTAGGCGCTTGGCGGCTCAGCTGATTTTGCCTGTCGATCTTGATGCGGTGTGGCATGTGCTAACTGATTACGACCACCTCACCCATTTCATTCCGAACCTTGTGTCCTCCAAGGTTTTGCAGCGAAACGGATTTGATGTTGTCCTTGAGCAGGAGGGCAGTCAGCGCTTCGCCGGTTTGCGTTTCACAGCAAAAGTCACCCTCGAATTGAGGGAACGTCGTCCTGACGGAATGCTGGATTTCCGCATGGTCAGCGGTGATTTCCGGCGTTTTGAGGGGGCTTGGTTCCTCTGCCCTGATCCCAATGGTGGGGTGCGATTGCGCTACGAGGTGCTGATTCAGGCCTGTCGTGGAATGCCCATCGGTTTGATCGAGCAGCGGCTCAAAGAGGACCTCTCAAGCAATTTGCGGGCTGTGGCAGCCGAAGCACTGCGCCGGCAGCAGAACTGAGGATCGACCTGATCGTTATCCCTGCCCATCAATTCAGGCTCATACCGCAGTCAATATGTTCAATAGACATTGAAGCTCCAATGTCTCTGCCAATGAGTCATCGGAATGGTCTTGTCAACTTGCTTGATACCCCCAAGGGGATTCGAACCCCTGTCGCCTCCGTGAAAGGGAGGTGTCCTAGGCCTCTAGACGATGGGGGCGAGGCCGCTTTGGCAAGAAACCACCATAACCATCGAGGGTTCAGCTGGTCAACCTCAACTGGCCTGTCCACGCCAGACAGGGACGGTGAAATGGAAGGCCGCTCCTTCTCCTGGATCAGAGACCACCCAAATGCGCCCACCGTGCACTTCCACGATCCGACGGCAGACTGAAAGTCCGACGCCGAAACCTTGGGCCTGGCCTGCGGTCTGGGGCAGGCGTACTCGATCCTGGAAGATACGTTGTTGCTCCTCGGTTGGAATGCCTGGACCGGTATCGCTGACGCTGACCTGAACCCATTGATTGGTGCGGTGCAGCAATTTGAGACTGACCTGGCCTCCATCGGGGGTGAACTTGAGTGCGTTCTCGAGCAGGTTGAGAATCACCTGCCGCATACGACGCTGGTCGGCGTAGACGTCAGGTAGATCGGAAGGCACATCAGTCAGCAGCTCCAGGCGCCGATTGACCCAGAGTTTTTCCAGCTCCAGAATCGATTCGGCTGCGATGGGAGCCAGTCCCAGCCGCTGCGGATTAAACAGGGCTTCCCAGCGGGTGCTGCCGACCTCGAGCAGATCGTGGGAGAGCTGCTCGATGTCCTCCAGCCTGCGGTCGATCACATCGAAGAAGCGCTCGCGGGCGATCTGCTCCCGCCGGAAGCTCTGCAGCGCCAGGTTCGCAGCTGTCAAAGGTGTACGCAGTTCATGGGCCACCATCCGCAGCAAGCGCTCTTGCACTCCCAGGCGTGAGGTGAGGGTTTCGTTTTCCTGGCGCAGCACCAGCAGTTGATCCTCCAGCTGCATTTCCCGCTGGCTGGTCCCACCACTGGCTTCCACTGGAGCCAAGTTGGTGCTCAGTCCGCTGACCATCCCCAGCTGCCGCCAGCGGGGCAGCCAGTTCTGCAGCTGCTTCTGGATTGCATTGCCCGCAAAGATCTGCTTGGGCGGAGGATCCAGCTTGATCAGTGCTGGTGTTGCTACCAGTCGATGAAGCTCGAGCAGCTCAGGCTGCTTTTGAGGGTCAGCGATTGAGAAGGTGATATTGAAGCTGCTCTTCTGTTCTTCAAGAAACTGCAGCAAGCCACGGACGTCGGGTCCAGCGAGATGCTGAGGGCCGGCAACCAGAAGCAGGCTCAGGGCCTGTCGTTGTTCGTTGTCGCCAGCAGTGGGCAAGGAGGCGCTTCAACCGTGAATAGGATATTGAGGTTTCTTGATTCCCTCAGCGAAAAAAGACAATCAGCTGTAATACCCAAACTTACGAAGCAAGATTTGGATATAGGTGTAAGTGTCAAAACATCGTCGGGTTTGGCCGATCCTTCCAGGTGGGTCAGACGGGCAGCAGTTCTATTTGCTGTGTCTGGGCTGCTGGTGCAGCTCTGGCGCTGGTGGTCGTTGACGGCCTCTTATGACCAGGGGATTTTTACGCAGGTGCTGTGGAACAGTGCCCACGGCCGCCTGTTCGCTTCCAGCCTCTCTTCGCAGCTCTCTAGCGCTGTATTGCATGGCGGTGCTGCCCCTGATCCCACTTATCAGCGTCTGGGTCAGCACTACACACCATTGCTGTTGCTCTGGACTCCGTTGGTGAGGCTTCTTGGGGCTGCCGCTCTTCCTGTTGTTCAGGTGGGGTTAATGACCGCAGCTGGCTTGGCCCTGCATCGCCTGGCCCGATATCGGTTGCCGGCTGCATTGGCTGCGGCGTTGGCCTGCAGTTTTTACGGTGCTCAGGCCGTCATCGGCCCCACCTGGTGCAATTTTCATGACCTCTGCCAGCTGCCCCTGCTGGTATTCCTGCTGCTGATTGGCCTGGTGGAGCGCCGCTGGTGGTTGCTTCTGCTTGCCGCTGCATTGATGCCACTGATCCGGGAGGACACCGGTGTTGTTCTTTTTGGTGTGGCCGTGTGGATCGGACTGCGGCGTCATGCTCCCTGGCCGGTGGTGCTGGCGTTGGTGCTCTGGGGTGCCGGCTGGACCGTGCTGGTGACCTCGGTGTTGATGCCAGGTGTCAGCGACGACGTCAGTCGTCGTTTCATGGTGGAGAACTTTGGCCAATACAACCCTGGTGCTGAGCAGCTCAGCAGCCTTGAGGTCGTCCGTGGTCTGTTGCTTCAGCCCTGGCGTCTGGTCTGGGAACTGATCAATCCGCCAGGCAAGACCTTGGGCTACTTGGTCGCGCAATGGCTACCGCTGATGTTCGTGCCGGCGCTCAGTCTCGACGCTTGGTTGCTGGTGGCCTTTCCTCTGGCCGGGCTGTTGCTGGCGCGCGGCAGCAATGACCCCTTGGCTATCAACATTCGGTATGCGCTGCTGGTGGCGCCAGGATTCTTCGCTGGAGCGGTGTTTTGGTGGCGCCACCGAGTTGCATTGTTTGCCCAGCGGCGTTTGCGCCGTATCTGGCTGGGGTGTGTGGCCCTTTCGCTGCTTTTGATGCTTGCCAGCAATCCCAACCGCAGCCTTTCATTCCTTGTTCCTGACAGCATTCAGCCTTGGGTGCATCTGTCTTTTGCGCAGCAGCTACAGCACGGGGCCGCGGCACGACAGGTGCTTGCGAAGATCCCTCCCCAGGCTTCCGTGGCGGCCAACACCCCGCTGATCCCACTGCTCGCTGAGCGGCCTGTGGTCTTGCGTGTGCCGGCCTGGTGGCAGTGGCAAGACCACACAGGGCATCGCATCCCTGTCGACTGGGTGGCGATGGATCTGCAGCTTCCAGCCTGGCGGGCAGCGGCCTTTGCGAGTGATGCTCGGCAGGAACAGCTGCTGCTGCAGCGCCTTAGCCAGTTACAGACTGAGGGTTATGTGATCGTGGCTGAAAAAGATGGTGTGGTGCTGTTGCAGCGCCACAGCTGAAGATCTTCAGCAGCTTGCTGGGAATTTCCTTCCGCTCTGGCTAAGAAAGAAGAGACGTACTTGCCTGTTGCCTGGGGCGACCATGCTCGATCCCTCTGCACCGCTATCCCCGCCGCCGTTTGGGACCGCAGCGGGCTATGGCAGCCGCATTCAGTTGGATAACTCCCTGCGCCGCTGGTTCAGCCGCAACCTGGGGGTTTGGCGTTCCCGGCGTCAGTACGTTTTTGATGACGATCAGTCCTTGCGCGTCGACATGATGCTGCGCATGGAGGCATTCAGTGAACCGGTCGAGGGTGAAGCGGCCTATCGCTTTACCTGGTGGCCCGAGAAGGAATACGACTTCTTTGAGAAGAACCCCCGTTACGTGCGAAACGGAACCCTTGAGGCTTACCTATGCGGGCATCAGTTACGCCGCAGCCGCGGTTATCTCTGCGGTTCCCCAACCAAGAGTCAGATTCGTCAAGTGGATGAACACGAATTGGTGTTCGAATCCCATTACCTCGAGTGGGACATCCTCGAGCACATTCGTCTGGTGGATATGGACCGCTATCGCTCCCGCTCCATCTATTCCTGGTGCAATGGTGAGTTGGCACTCGCTGAGATTCACCATGAAGTGCGCGTCGAGGGCTCAGGATCGCCATTGCAGTCCTGACCGTTTCGTTGCGCCGAGTCGTTGGACTGGCTAAACAGACTTAACCGTCCGGCTCCATGCCAATGACAGCCAGTTTTGATGGCACGCAAGAGCCCAGTGTCTGGGTTGATGAAATCAGCGAAGAGGAACTGCAATTCCTCGAGCAGGTGATGCCCGAGCATCTGGAGGCCAAAGCTCTTGAGCTGGAGCAGGATCCAATTCTCGCGAATCCAGTGCGTTCGATCGATGACAGGGTCCATCTCAGGCGTGCAGCCTGAGCTTCATGGGCGATCATGGTCGTGCTTTTCTGTCGCCGAGACCATGCGCCAGTTTCTGTCTACCGCCGCCTTGTTGGCGGTGGTTCTGAGCCCGGTCCTGCGGCCCGCTGAGGTCCAGGCTGCTCCGGCCACTGAAGAGGAGATGACCCTCTACTCCCGTATTGCTTCACTCAATGCCTGCCTGGCTGTGTCGAACGGTGTTGAGTTTAAAAAGGCTATCGGGATTGCTGGTGAGACCTTGACTCAGACCATTCAGGGGCAAAACGGAGGTGCCATCGCTCAGGTTGGCGATGAAGCCCTGCCAATGAAAGATCTCCGCAAGGGCTCGATCAATTCAGTGCTGATCGCTGTGTCTCAAGTCTGCCCGGATCAGATGCCTGAGGATGTGCTTGACCAGATCAATGAGGCGCTTAAAAGCGAAGGATTTTCCGAACCGTCAGCTCAATAGCTCTCGTCAGGTTCCCTGTATTGGCGTCAGAGTGAGTGCTGATGTTGATGCTTCCTTGTGCGTGAACCCGATGGGATGAAATCAGTTCGGCTCGAGGACTATCAGCCCCCAACGCTGCTGGTCGAGGAGGTCGCTCTCACGGTTCAGCTTTATGGGGACCATGCGATCGTCCGCGCCCAGCTGTCTGTTTATGCACCACAACCGCTGCGTGAGGACCTGCAATGGCCTGCCGTTGGCATGCAGGTTAAAGCGTTAAGCGTTAACGCAGAGCTCTTGAGTCCTGAGAGCTGGACCCATTGCGACGACAGCTTGAGGGTGCCTCTTCGGTGCTTGCCCAGCCAGGAGAGGTGGAAGCTTGAAACCGTCGTCCGGCTTGAACCGGCGACCAACACCAGCCTTGAAGGCCTTTACGTCAGCGGAGGTCTCTTCACCACCCAATGTGAAGCCGAGGGCTTCCGCCGCATTACCCCCTTCCCAGACAGGCCAGATGTTCTAAGTCGCTATCGAGTTCGCATTGAGGCTGACCAACAGCAGGCGCCAGTTCTGCTGAGTAACGGCAACTGTGTCGCCACTGGTGCTCTTGAGGCAGGGCGTCATTGGGCCGAGTGGGAGGACCCCTTCCCTAAGCCCTGCTACCTCTTCGCTTTGGTGGCTGGATGTCTTGTGGAAGTGCGCGATCAGTTCATCACAACATCAGGTCGCCAGGTGAGCCTGCGTATTCATGTTGAGCCTGGTGATGAATCTCTGTGCAGCCACGCCATGGCCAGCCTTAAGCGCAGCATGGCCTGGGATCAGGAGGCATTCGGCCTGGAGTACGACCTAGACGAGTTCAATCTCGTGGCAGTGCGTCACTTCAACATGGGTGCAATGGAGAATAAAAGCCTCAATATTTTCAATTCAAAGCTGGTGTTGGCAGATGCTGAAACTGCTACTGACAGCGAACTTGAGCGGATTGAAAGTGTGATCGGCCATGAGTATTTTCATAATTGGACCGGTAATCGCGTCACCTGTCGTGATTGGTTTCAGCTCTCCCTCAAAGAGGGGTTGACCGTGTTCCGCGATCAGCAGTTCACTGCAGATCTGCATGATCCAGCCCTCAAGCGCATCGACGATGTGGCGATGCTTAGGGCCGCTCAATTTCCAGAAGATGACGGTCCAACAGCTCACCCTGTGCAGCCGCAGCAGTACGTGGCAATCGATAACTTCTACACAACAACGATTTACGAAAAAGGTGCAGAGCTGATCCGTATGCAGCGCACCCTCTTGGGGGAGGAGGCTTTTCTTCGGGGGGTGCAGTTGTACCTGCGCCGTCATGACGGTCAGGCTGCCACCTGTGAGCAGTTTGTCTTAGCCCTTGAGGATGCATCTGGGGTTTCGCTCGAGCGTTTTCGTCTCTGGTACGCCCAGGCGGGGACCCCGCGCCTTGAGGTTCAGCAGCAATGGGATCAAGAGCAGAGTGCCCTGACCTTGACTCTGCGTCAGCACCACAGCCCAAGCCCTGGTCAGCCTGAGAAGCAGCCAGTTCCAATTCCCGTTCGCCTTGGCCTGCTCTCAAGCGACGGTGAGGAGCTGCAAGAGCAGCTGCTCGTGCTCAATGAAGCCGAGCAGAGCTGGACCCTCGCTGTTGTGCCTCCCAGAGACCACCCCCCCGTGTTGTCGCTGCTGCGTGGGTTTTCTGCACCGGTCCGACTCGAGGGGGAGCGGCCCAGTGCTGAGTTACTCCTGCTGTTGCGCCATGACCGTGACCCAGTCAGTCGGTGGGATGCTGCCCAGCAGCTTTGGCAGCAGGCGCTACTGGAACCACAGTCGGGGCTGGAAGCGGAACTGGTTACCTGCGCGGAGGTCCTGATTCAGGAGGTCATCGATCCAGGCACCAAGGCTCTTTCGCCTGGTCTGCTGGGAGCACTGTTGCAACCTCCCTCTCGCCAGGACCTGGAAGCTCGTTGTCTAGCGCTTGGCCGCGTGCCCGATCCACCAGCACTGGAGCATGCTCTGCTGCAACGCCGACAGCGACTCGGTCGGGCCTTGCATCAACATTTACAAGTGCTGATCGAATGGTGTGCCAGCGGTCTTGATGCCCTCTGGCCTGAAGGGGTGGATCAACGGTCGCTTCATGCTCTGGCCTGGAGCTGGCTGGTTGCCGCGGGGGATGACGTTGCCCGCAGCGCTGCGGCTGATTCAGTGCACGGCCCATCGATGACTCTGGCTCGAGATGGTCTCGCTGCTTTGCAGCCGTGGGACTGTTCCGAGCGGCAGCAGGCCCTTGATGCATTTGCTGAGCGTTGGCAACAACGACCGGTGATTCTTGACAGCTGGTTTGCTTATGAGGCATCCACCCCATTTGGTGATGCGATTGCACGTGCGGAAGCACTGCTTGCTCACCCGTCCTTTGATCCGCAGGCTCCCAATAGCCTCCGTGCGGTGCTTGGTGGTTTTGCCCGCTGCGCCCGTTCGTTTCACAACCTGGATGGTTCTGGTTACCGCTGGATTGCGGCTCAGTTGGTACAGCTTGATGGCAGTAACCCGATCACTGCATCACGCATGCTGAAGCTATTTATGGCCTGGCGTCGCTATAGCCCTGAGCGCCAGGCGTTGATGGTTAGCAGTCTGGAGTGGATGGCTGACAGGCTTCCTTCCCCTAACAGCCAGGAGGTGGTTCGTCAGTGTTTGGGATCGGGTGGCTAAGGCATGCTCCAGTCCGGTGCCTGGATGCTCAGGCTGACTTCCGAGAAGTAACGCCTGAGGGGCGGGGAGTCTCCGCCACCTTTCCAACGCAGCTGGAGCTTGACTGCTACTGGGGTGAATTCAGGGGTGAGATCAAGTTTCAGCGGTTGTTGTTTGGTTTTGACGTAGGTCAGTAAGTCATCGTTATCGGCAGGAATCGGTGCCAATGGGAGTTGTTCACTCGCACCGGGAATGACTCGGTAGACCTTGAAGCCGCCATCGGCGAAATCCACCCGCACCCGTGTCACAAAGGGCGGCCGATAGAGCACTTTGCTGAGCTTGTAGAGCAGGGTGGGTTTGAACTGAAAGCTGATGCTGGCCCCGGCTGGAATGTCTTCAGGCAACGGCATCAAGCGACTGGTGGCTCGCCCCTGACTTAGATCAAAGCTGGCATTGAAGATGGTGCGCTCGACCTCGGTGCCGTCGTGGGGTGACAGCTCAAGCACCACAGAACCTTTGCTGCCTCGGCTGTGGAAGCGGTAGTGGCGGGCAATTTCAGTCAAGGCTGGGCCGTCGAGGTCAACTGATGGCCAGCGGTTATCGATCATCTTGCGATTCAGGATGACGAATCGGGGGCGCCGATCAGGATCTGCAAAAAAGGCCCGATTGAGTTCCAGCAGCTGCGCTGAGTAAGGGTTGAGTGAGTGTGGGATCGGCCTTGGTGTGTAGCTCAGGCCATTCACCACCAGATCGGTGGTATCCCATGGCAGTAGATCCGCTGTAGCCCCTTTGGGCAGAGAAAAGTCCTCAACAAGCTCATCGCGGTTATCGAGTTCCTCGAGCATCGATCGTCGTCGGGAACGCAAGGACTCCCGTCCTGATTCGCTGCGATTGGCGCTGATGAAGGCTTTGATGCCTTCCATGCGCAAGCTCCCGTACAGAGGGAGGTCCCAGTTGATGCGTTTGCTGGCGATGCTGTAGCCCACCAATAAAGGAAGCAGCAACAGAGGGGATAGCAGTCGCTTTCGCCAGTGCAGGTCCTGCCAGAGGCAGAACAGCACCAACAGCGAACTGGTTAGCAGAAACAGTCCGGCCATCGGGGCGTGGCCGCCGTCATGGCGCACCATCCCGGCCTTGAAGGGCACCCAGAAAAACAGCAACGCCAGCAGCATGATCAGCAGCAGCTTCCAACGTTGTTGGATCCCCAACCGCCGCTGTAGTCCAAGGGTGAGCAGTGAGAGGGTGCCGCCACTTGCGAGCCAGTAAGGCAGCTTCATCCAGTCGTTGCGGCGCCGGAACAATGCCATCGCCTCGCTGTAACCCGAAACGATGTCACGGTTGGGTCCCGCCAGGTATTCCCAGCCTTCCGAGGCGCTCATGCCCGCAGTGCTGAGCAGCAACATGGCAATCATGGGGATGGCCAGTAGCCGCAGGACATTGGCAACCGGTCTTGCCTGGGGCTGGCCCAGCTCAACGGCCACCAAGATCGCAATGGTGGGCACTGCCAGGGCAAGGAAGGACAGCTTGATCAAGATGCCCAGCAGCAGAGCGGTGATCAGGCAGATGAAACTGGGCCAGGCCAGTGAAGTCCGTCGCGTGCGACAGATCGCAGTAAGGCTGATGGTGAAACAGAAACTCATGAACAGCGCATCCATTCGCTGTGAGCTGAGTAGCGCCAGTACCACCAGATAGGTCCAGCTCAGTGGATGGCCGATGATGCGTCGCACGCTGAGGAGTGCCGCCCCCCAGCCCAGCCCATAGAGCCAGCGGCCAGCGATGAATGGTGTGAGGTTTTCGCTCAGTTGGCCGGTGTAGAGCTGGTGGTACGGCCCGAAGGTGAACACCACATCGCCGCCGAAGCTACGGCCGCTGTCTGTGGCTTGCACCAGAGCTTCAACCCAACCTGGATCCAGTCCGATCCAAGGCAGTCGTATTGGCAGACTCCAGACCAAGAGCACTGCTGCCGAGAGAAATAACAACCCGTCCAGTAAGCGTTGACGCCAGAGCACCGGTTTGTTTGGGTTCCGTAGCGTCAACGGCATTTCAAGACCTCAGAATTTGTGCATGAAAGAACGACATGGCAATTGTCGGATTTCAGGTAGTCAGGAGTGTCGTAGTCTTCAACTTTGTATCCAATGTGTTTTAGCTTGTCGAGTGTTTCTGCAAATCTAAGCCCCCGCTGTCGCAGTTCTAAGTTGTGGACTTCTATGATCAAAATTGGCCTGTGAGTCGATAAGTAGCGAAGCATCGCAGAATCGCCAAGGGCGTCAAACTCGGAGGATTCAATGTCTAGTTTGATTATCTCAGGGTCGAATTTTTCTTGCTCAAGGATTTCGGCTAGCGTTGCAATCTGGCAGTCTAATGGCAGAGAGAACTCAGGGGTCTTCTTTTCGGGTCCAGTGATATAAGCCTTGGTGTATTTCCAGTTCTTTGGTTTAAAGGCTTCGCTGTTCTGCTGGATGACTGATTGTGAGTGCAAGGGGATGCAGCCTGTTTCGCTGCCACAGTCCACGGAAAGAATCTCTGCGCGTTTTGGATGCATTGATGCAAATAAAGCGCTGTAGAACCCCTCTGCTGAGCCAATATCGGCAAATCGAGTGAATTGACGTGCATATTTGATGAAATTTGTCAGCTCTTTGCGCATGTACCAGGCATTGGCCTGGTGGCAAAATAGTGAGTAAGTTCGAATGAATGAGCCTGACTTGGGGTTGCGATCCTCAGGGCTGAAGATTGGATAATATTCACCTTTAAGGGTTCCTTTTATAAAAATCCGATTGCTATGGCTCCCTTGATGCTGCGCCATAGCTTGTTCTTGGCGCCATAGCGATGGCAGTTTCCTGATAAAGCGTGCAAGGAGTAAGGCTTGTCCGCCAGTCCTTTTAAGGGCCATTCGGGCCAATCCCTTCAAGGCCAACTGAGCAACTCTCAAATAATCGATTCACTCTCCAGCTTGGTATCTGGCTCTGTCAAGCAAAAGGGTTGACTTTTAAAAGGGGTTGATCTGCTCGCCGAATAGCTCAGCATGCTGCTTTGTGAAAGCCTTCCGGCGCTGTTGTGCACCCTCCTTGCCCGCATATTGACCCCACAACCCTTCCCAGTAGAAGTAAATCGCTCCGAACCCCCTCTGGGCTGCTAGTTCGCTTTTGAGAAGCAGCTTGGTTGTTGGTGTTGTGCGCCCCCCAAAGCCCGCCAGGATGCCGATGCTGATCGGGATCCCCCAGCTTTCGGCTCTGCGGATGGCAGTCTGGTTTAAATCGTTGGTGAATCCTTTCACTGAGTAGGCGTAGTTCTGCACGACTAGCTCATCCACCAGCCCTCGCACTGCCCAGATCTCCCAGTCCTGTAACCAGGTGTTGTAGGCAAAGCGAAAAGGGCCCGGCGAAAGGCTAATCCGTTCGCTGTACGAACTGTCTTCGAGGGCCTGTCGCAGCTGGATTAGAAGATTGGTGAGCTTGCGCCGTCGCCACTGCATCCAGAAGCGGTTCGTGTGGTCAGCTGGTGGTTGCTGACCGGTCTCGCTCTGGTAGAGCGCTTGCGTGTAGTCGTCGTAGCCGAGATCTACCGGCCAGGCGAAGTGATCATCCAGCTGGATGCCGTCTGCATTGCATCGACTCACAATCTCAGTGATCAGTCCGATGAATCGGCTCTGCACGCCGGGATGGGCCGGGTTGAGCCAGACGCGCAGATCTTTGCGCGGTGAGGTTCGAAGATCTGCCCCGTGCATGGCGTAAAGGGCACTGCCATCGCGGCGTCTGAGCACCCAATCGGGGTTGTCTTGCACGACTTTGGCATCGGCAGGCTCCATCAGCCCGTATTCGAACCAGGGAATCACCTGCATTCCGCGCTTGTGCGCGCTTGCCGTGAAGCGGCAGATGGGATCAAGATCTGGAGAATGGGCTGCCAACTTGGGTTCCATCGGTGCCCAGCGGGAGCGATGGAAGGTGGCTCCCCGGCTCCAGACGTTGGGATAGAGGGTGTTGAAGCCGGCTGCATCGAGCTGTTCAACAGCCTTCTCGATGCGGCGGGGGTCGTAATACAACGGACTGGGACTGTTGGTTAGCCAGACCCCAACACGCCTGGTCTGGGCGAGAACTGCGAAAGGCTGCATGCCGATCAGCACTCCTGCAGCCAGGCTGAGAAGCCTCCTTATCACAACCAGCTCAACGGAACATTGAGCTGACCGAGCTCTCTTCGTGGATGCGCCAGATGGCCTCCCCGAGCATGTTGGCTACTGAAAGGGTCTTGAGCTGCGGGAAGCGCAGCTCTGGCGCTACTGGAATGCTGTTGGTGACCAAGACTTCTTCAAACAATCCAGATTCTGATAGGCGCTCCACTGCCGGCGGTGAGAAGACGGCATGGGTGGCGCAGGCGATGACCCGTTCGGCTCCCTGCTTGCGCAGCAGCTTGGCTCCTTTGGAGATCGTCCCGCCCGTGTCGATCATGTCATCGACAACGATGGCGGTCTTACCGGCAACATCTCCGATCACGGTCAGGCTCTCGGCGACGTTATGGGCGGAGCGTCGCTTGTCGATGATCGCTAGTGGTGCATCATCCATGCGCTTGGCAAATGCCCTGGCGCGCGCCACGCCGCCGACATCGGGAGAGACCACCACCACCTCGCCGAGATCGCGGGTGGCTAAGTAATCAACCAACACGGGCGCGCCGTAGATGTGATCGCAGGGAATATCGAAATAGCCCTGGATCTGGGCGGAGTGCAGGTCCATGGCGAGCACTCGGTTGACGCCGGACTGCACCAGTAGATTCGCCACTAGCTTGGCTGTGATCGATTCACGGCCAGCGGTTTTGCGGTCGGCCCGGGCGTAGCCGTAGTAGGGCACAACGGCGGTGATCTGACGGGCGGAGGCACGGCGGCAGGCATCCACCATGATCAGCAGCTCCATCAGGTGATCATTCACCGGTGAGCAGGTGGGTTGAACCAGAAACACATCACAGCCGCGGATGGATTCCTGGATCTGCAGGTACAGCTCACCGTCTGCGAACCGCTTGCTGACCCGCGGACCATCAGAAATGCCCAAATAGCCGGCAATTTCACGGGCCAGAGGAGGGTTGGCACTGCCGCTGAAAAGCCTCAGCCTGGACCCATTGCCCAGGTGGCCGATCTGCAGGGCGCGTTCGGTAGCCACGAAACTGGTCACGGCAGTCTGGGGCTGGTACTCAGACTTCGATGGTAGAAGCGTGACCGCAACCTTGACCGCAATGGATCGACTGTTGTTCTGCTCCCCATGGGGCAGTGGTGTGATCCAGACGGTGGCGGAGGCCCTTGAGCAGTTAGAACCGGGTCGTCAGCGGCTACTGGGCCCAGGGGAGCGAGAACCGCAGCTCCAGCCTGCTGGTGAGCGTCAGCTCTTGCTTAGTGATCAGCAGGAATTGGTGGAGTGGGCACCACTGCTCTCGGCTTGGCGAATTCCGACGTTGCTGTTGCTGCCGGCCGGTGAGCGCATGGCTGCCGATGCAGCACTTCATGCCGCTCTGCTGCTGCAGCTTGAGGTGCCGCTGTTGGGTTTGCTGCAGGTTGGCGGGCGTTGGGACCCCGAGCAGCGGCGTGGAGAGGGCCTCCCCTGGCTTGGACACTGGGATCCGACCGAACCGCAGGAGTTGGCGGCTTTCGGCGGCATGATTCGACGCCGCTTCCAGTTGCTTGATCCAGCTCAGGGCATCGCTGCCGTCCAGTCCTGACCAAGCAGCACAACAACGCCAGATCCAGGAGGCGTGGGCCCCTGTTCGACCTCCCCCAGCCCCAGCAGCTTGCGCACTTCCAGGGCCTCATCACGGTTGTTCCCGTAGCGGATCACCGTGGCTGCGATGGCAGCTTCTAGGGGTTGTAATGCCTCTTGAACGGGCTGGCCTCCGCGTTGCAGCTGAGTCACGGCTCTGGCCGTGGCACCTGGATCGGACCCCATCACACTCACCAAGGTGTCATCGCTGCTCGGTGAACGTTCCTGCTGCCAGTCCTGCAGCACGATTGCGGCCTCGGCATGATCAAGCCTTGGCTGCTCATCCTCCAGCTGCAGCGGTAGGCGGCTGATGCGCATCCGGCCAGGATCCTGTAGCCCGGCGGAAAGCAAGCTCAGTAACTCTCCTTGAGAGAGGTTGGTGTTACTGCTTTTGCTCAGCTGTTGCAGCAGATCCGGTAAGGCGGGAACCACGGTGGGATCGGCGAGGCGATTGGCAAGGGGCATCAGCATCTGCTCTTGGCGCAGGCGCCTGCGACCATCAGTTTCCTCACCCCGATAGCGCAGGATCTGGTTGGTCTGTTCACCGTTGAGCCATTGCTGGCCGGGTTGCAAGTTGATGCTCAGGCCCCCTGTTTTGTCCTGGTAGCGGATGGGCTCTCTCAGCAGAACCGGTACCCCACCCATGGTGTCGATCGCCTGCTCCAGGCCGCCGAGTGAGACCAGCAGATAGCGATCTGGCCGGATGGGATCACCATCTCCACCCAGTAACTGGGCCACCACGTCGCTTGTGAGGGCGACCCCCCCGATTCCATAGAGGTCACTTAACGGCTTGAGCTGCTGACCGGGTAAGAGCACTTTGAGTTCGGTCGGGATCTGCAGCAGCTCGATGCCATCTTCCGGGTGCACCCTGGCGAGCAACATCAGCTGCACCTCTCCTTTGGCAGGGGGGGGGCTGACCTTGGGCTGGTCTAGACCCAGCAGCAGCACCGTTTGGGGAGCCCCTGGCGGCTCAGCCAGGCGACTGATGGCCGGCCTCTCGTCCCCAAGTGAGACTTTGTGGCGAGGCACCAGCTGGTCCCCCAGCCACATGCCTCCAAGTAGGCCGGTGAAGGCCATGGCCAGTCGCCAGATGATTCGGGTGCGGCGACGGATGACGGCCCAGGCCCCCATGAGGTGCAGCAGCGGAGTGCCCGATAGTTTGGGACTTGCCGTGGCCGCCGTCCGTGACCCTTGCTCCCCACGAGCGGGCTCGCCCTATGGCCCGGGGCACGGTGAGACCGGCCCGGGATCTCTGCAGTGACTGCGGCCTCTGCGACAGCCGCTGGGTGGCTTACGTGCGCCGAGCTTGTGCATTTATCACTCAGCAGTTCGAAACGATTGAAGCGCGTGCCCACGGGCGCAGCCGTGACCAAGACAACGAGGACGAGCTGTATTTCGGGGTTTTTCAGCGCATGCTCTGCGCTCAGCTGGCCTCTCCGATCGAAGGCGCCCAATGGACGGGAATCGTCAGCACCCTGGGTGTGAAGGCTTTGGAGTCAGGTTTGGTCGATGCGGTGTTGTGCGTGCAGCAGAGCCCTGATGATCGTTTCACGCCAGTCCCGGTGCTGGCCCGTACGCCGCAAGAGGTGCTGGCGGCGCGGGTCAACAAACCAACCCTTTCCAACAATCTTTCAGTGCTGGAGCAGCTCCCGGGTAGCGGGATCGAGCGATTGCTGGTGATCGGGGTGGGCTGTCAGACCCAGGCTCTACGTGCGGTGCAGGACAGCCTTGGCCTGAAGCAGCTGTATGTGCTTGGCATGCCTTGTGTTGACAATGTGAGCCGTGAGGGTCTGCAGACATTCCTCGATAGCACCAGCCGCTCCCCTGAGACGGTGGTCCACTACGAGTTCATGCAGGACTTTCGCATTCACTTCCGCCACAGCGATGGCAGCACTGAGACGGTGCCATTCTTCGGGCTCGACACTCCCAGGCTCAAGGAGGTTTTTGCGCCCAGCTGCCTCAGCTGTTTCGACTATGTCAATGCTTCTGCTGATCTTGTGGTGGGCTACATGGGTGCCCCCTATCAATGGCAATGGGTGGTGGTGCGTAACGACCGCGGTCAGGAGTTACTCGACCTGGTGGAGTCTGAACTCAACACCCAACCGGTGATGAGTTCAGGCCAGCGGGCCCAGGCGGTGCAACAGGGCATCGATGCCTATGACAAGGCACTGCGGCTGCCGCGCTGGCTGGCGGAGCTGGTGGGGGTTTTAGTCAATCGCGTTGGGCCCAAAGGACTGGAGTACGCCCGTTTCTCAATTGATTCGCATTTCACCCGTAACGTGACGTGGCTGCAGCGCAATCACCCCGACAAGGTGGCTGCCCATGTGCCCGCCTTCGCCAGAAAGATTGTGAGCCGTTACCGCCTGCCCAAGCCATGACGGCCCTGCGTGAGTTGTTGGGGGGCAACCGTCAGGTTGGTGTGCTGTTGCATGTCACTGCCCTGCCTGGAGGCACCATTGGCGCGGCAGCTTGCCAGTGGTCGGAGCTGTTGGCGCGTCACCGCGTCGGGGTCTGGCAAGTGCTTCCCCTTGCTCCCACTGATGGCACCGGTTCGCCTTACAGCTCCCCTAGCGGCTTTGCGCTCAACCCAGCCCTGCAAGATCCGGATGATCCTCTGCCGGCCTGGACTCCCGGAAGTTTCCGCTCCTACCAGGAGTGGTGCCGGCGCGAGTCGCTGTGGCTGCAGGATCATTGCCGTTTCATGGTCTTGCGGCGCCGTTTTGATCAGTCCCCATGGTGGGAGTGGCCGCAAGCGATGGCCCGTCGCGAGCCGGCTGCGATGCGCGCACTCGATCGTGATGCCGCCGCCGAATTGCGTGAGGAGGCCCAGCAACAGTGGTGGCTGCAGCAGCAGTGGCTGAGGCTGCGTTCGCACGCCAACGGTCTTGGTGTGAAGTTGCTCGGAGATCTGCCCTTTTATGGGGCCCATGACAGTGCTGATGTCTGGAGCCGCCCCGGGCTGTTCAGCCTGCGCCGTAACGGCAGCCTTGAGCATCAGAGTGGCGTTCCCCCTGATTACTTTTCTGCAACCGGGCAGTTGTGGTCCACGCCGGTTTACCGCTGGTGGCGTCACCGCCTGAACGGCTACCGCTGGTGGCTTAAGCGCTTAGAACGTCAACTGGAGCTGTTCGACTTATTGCGGATCGATCACTTCCGAGCTCTCGCTGGTTACTGGTGTGTTCCGGGTACTGATGACACCGCCATGAACGGTCGCTGGCTGCCATCACCAGGGCAAGCCATCTTGCAGGCGCTGAGGCGCCGCTCTGGAGGACGTCTTCCACTGGTCGCGGAGGACCTCGGTGTTATTACGCCAGATGTTGAGAACTTGCGAGATGGCCTTCAGCTGCCCGGGATGAAGGTGTTGCAGTTCGCCTTTGACGGCAATGCTGATAACCCCTATCTCCCACACAATTTCAATGGGACTTCATGGGTGGCCTACACCGGCACCCATGACAACGCCACGGCAATCGGATGGTGGAACTCCCAGCCCCAGAGCAGCCATGAGCAGATGGAGGCAGTGCTTGGCCATCGCGTGCAGGCCCCGGGCTGGGAACTGCTCCGGCTGGCCCTGGCCTCCACTGCGGATTTGGCGGTGGTGCCGCTGCAAGACCTGATGAGTCTTGATGATTCAGCCCGTTTCAATACTCCAGGCACCGCAAGTGGCAACTGGTGCTGGAGGCTGCAGGAATCAGTCGAATCCCTCGATGGACATCTGGCAGGGCTGCAACAGCTCGCAGAGACTTATCACCGGGGTTCAGCAGCGCCATCACCAGCCTGATCGGAGAAGGAAGGCCAGAGCGGCACGGCGTAGCGGTTAGGGAAACCGGCTTGGGGCGTGATTGCCTTGCCGTTCCAGGTGATCGTCACCTCATCCCGTTTGGTGCCCTCCGGCAGCTTGAGCTCAATGGTCCCAGTGGTAGGGGGGGTGCTGGCTTCGGTGGTGCTGATTTTGAGGCGCTGTAGCGCCTCAGGTTGTGGCTGATCGAGGGGACGTAGTTCCGGGTGAAGCTGCAGCAGCCGTCCATTGGCCCCAAGGTCATCACTTTTGTTCTGAACCGAAGCGGGTGTTGTCGTACTGACTGCTGGAGGGATTGGCTGCAGGCTGGTCAGCTGAGCGAGAAGCATTTGGCGATGGTGAAGGTTTAATCCGTAGAGGAGCCCACCCACCAATACGGCGTACGCGATCGTTCCCTGCCAGGTGCTGAACAGCTCAATTGAGCTGAGTGTGAAGCGGGCCATGGGCCCGTCGCGGTGGCTGCGACCGCCATCACGCTCGGGCAGGGCTGCGGTTAAGGCGCTGTTGAGCTCTGCTGCATCAAGATCCAGTCGATCAGCCAGTTTTTGGATGATCGTGCCTAGGAACGCTGGCTCAGGCAGGCGATCACCCCAGCCCTTCTCCAAAGCCTCAATCACCGGGGTGCTGACACGGGTGTCGAGCGCCAGCTGGCGCATCGTCAGACCTTTCTCTTCGCGGCGGTGCTGCAGCCCCTGGCCGATGACCTGGAGCGGATTGCTCGGATCCTTCAGGCCTGGTCCGCTGCCGCGACTGCCACCGAGGCGCTGACGCAGTGCTGCGATCGGGGCCTGGAACCGGGCCATGAAGATCGTTGCGTTCGACAATTCTCTGTTTTTAGCGCTTTGCAGCAGAAATGAAGCGTTGCAGCGCCGCCTCTTCTGCTGGGTGCAACCAGCGCCACTGACCTGATTGGAGATCTTCCAGGCCCACTGGACCGATAGCCAACCGCAGTAGGTCCTGCACGGGATGGCCCAAAAGCTCGGCAGTGCGGCGAATCTGGCGATTACGCCCCTCCTGCATGGTCAGCTCCAGCAGACAGCGTTCCCGCTCCTGACGGACGCGCTTGAGTTGTACTGACCGCGACAGGTGGCCATCGAGAGGGACACCATCGCGCCAGCGTTGCAATACCTCCTCGCTGGGAGCACCGCTCACCCAGGCGCGGTAGCGCTTGGGGTGGTTATAGCGCGGGTGTGTCAGGGCCAGGGTCAGGGCTCCGTCATTGCTTAGAAGCAGGGCGCCGCGGCTGTCGGCATCAAGGCGTCCCACCGGATGAAGCCCGGTCCCATGGGTCAGTTGCGGCGGCAGTAGGTCCAGTACCGTCCGCCGGCCCTCGGGATCGAAACAGGTGGAATGCACTCCCCGGGGTTTGTGCAGCAATAGAGCCAGCCGTTGCTGGGGAGATGGCAAAGGCCGGCCGTCAACGCTGATCTCGTCACAGAGAGGATCGGCCTGATCACCCATTTTCGCGGGTCTGCCGTTGATTAGGACCCGGCCCTGGCGCATCAGAGCTTCTGCGCCACGGCGTGAGCTGATTCCGGCCCGAGCGAGCAGCTTCTGAAGCCGTTCACGGCTCATGGTTGGGTGCTGGGCAGGGAAAGTTGCACCTCTGCACCTCCGCCTTTGTGATTACGGGCGCGGATGTGGCCGCCATGGGCGTGGGCGATTTGCTGCACGATCGCTAGGCCAAGACCGCTGCCTACTCGCTGTACCCGTGAACGGGAGGGGTCTCCGCGGTAGAAGCGATCGAACATGTGCTGCATGTCCTCTCCGCTGAAGCCCGCGCCGCTGTCGCGAATCTCCACCCGCTGCCAGCGACCTTCCCGTGCCAGGTGAATCGCGATGGTGGTGTCATCAGGGCTGTAACGCAGAGCGTTATCCAGCAGATTCAGCAATGCCCTATGCAGGCGGGAGCGATCTCCACGCACAGGATGGGGCCCAGAGCTTTCGATCACCAGTTCAACGTTGCGGCGTTCGGCTAGCGGGGCCAGGCTTTGCCAGGCCTGGCTGACCAGATCACGGATCTCCACCAAATCCATGCCGGCGGTATTGGGCTGGGCTGCAGCAGTCTCAAGGCGGCTGAGCTCAAGCAGGTCGGAGACCAGTTGCTGAAGTCGAGTAAGTTCGCGTTGTAGTCGCTCCACCTGCACCGCCTGCTTGGTGCTGGGGTTGATGGCCAGTGATTCGGTCACCAGAGATAGAGCGGTAAGAGGGGTACGCAGTTCGTGGGCGACATCGCTGATCCAGCGCTCCTGCAACTGTTGCTGGGCCTGCAGCGACTGGCGGCTCTGCACGAAGACAGCGACCCAGCCATCCTCACCAGCGAGGGCAACAGCTTCAAGTGGTTCGCTGCGGATCGGTTCGGGGTTCAGCGGTGAGGGGCTGACGGTGCTGTTGGTCCAAAGCACACGCTGACGACCGCCACTGGAGCGCGCTTCTCTAACGGCCGCTTCCAGTTGATGGCAGCGCACCACCTCCAGTAGGTAGCGGTTGGTGACTTCAGCGTCCTTGGCGATCGCCAGTAGTCGTCGCGCGCGGCCGTTGAGGTGCTGAAGCCGATTGCTGCGGTCCAATACCAGGAAGCCCTGGGATGAATCCTCAAGCCAATGAAGCAGCTGTGAAGAGTGAATCCAAGGTGAGCGTCTGCCCTGTCGAAATCGTCTGAACAGCACGATGTGCCTTACCCGAAGCGGTAACCGAAGCCCCGCACAGTGAGGATGAAGGTGGGAGCACTGGGGTTGGTTTCAAGCTTCTCCCGTAGCCAGCGGATATGTACATCGACGGTCTTGCTGTCGCCCATGAAGTCGATTCCCCAGACCCGCTCTAGGAGCTTGTCGCGGCTCCAGACCCGCTTGGGGCTTTGCATGAAGACCTCAAGTAGGCGGTACTCCTTGGGGGAGAGGTTGACCTCCTTGCCGGCCCGGGTGACCCGGCATTCCTCGGGATACAGCGTGATTTCATCGAAGCGCAACACTTCCTTGGCACCGTTCTCGCCATTGCGGGCGCTACGGCGTAGCAGAGCGCGGCAGCGGGCCACCAGCTCGCGCATGCCAAAGGGCTTGATCAGGTAGTCGTCTGCACCGACCTCAAGACCCACAACACGATCGGTTTCGCTGTCACGAGCACTGACAACGATGATCGGTGTGGAGAAACCGCGTCGACGCACGTAGCGGCAGACATCCAGGCCGGAAACACCGGGAAGCATCAGATCCAGCAGCACCAGATCACAGGGTTGGCTATCTGGTGATCCCTTGAAACGCTCAAGGGCACCATTGCCAGAACTGACGGCATCAACGATGAATCCTTCGCTGCCGAGAGCCTCTGCGATGGTTTCGCGGATGGTGTCATCGTCCTCAACCACGAGCAGGCGAGCGGGGGACGCCTGTTCTGGAGGGCTGGCAGCCACTAGATCAAGATCAGTTGATGAGATTTTAATCGTGACTCCGAGCTCCGAGGCTTGCAGCCACAGGAGGTCTGCAGATTTGGACTCAGAAGAACTCGTCGAAATTGTCGAAATCAACGGCGCGGAAATTGCCCTCCTCCACCTGCTTCATCAGTCGCTCCAGTTGGACCCATAGGCCACCGCCAGTGAGCAGAGCCAGCAGCAGAGCCACCAGCAGAGCAGTGCCTGCTGCGAAGCCGAACACCTGCAGGCTGCCGCCAATGAACAGGGTGATTCCCAAGATGGTGCCTGCGAAGCTGATGCTGGTTTCGGCATTCCCTAGTGGCAGCAGCGGCAAGCGGTCTTGCTTCCATCCCTCCAGCCGGTTCTCAATCAGACGGGCGAAGGTCAGGCCACAAAGCACCCCGATTGCCAGCCCTAGCCCCGCCAACAGGTAGGGAGGCTGCTGCAGGACCATGACAGGCAGCTCAAGTTCATAAATGGCGTCGTGATCCACGGTCTCAGGCCAGTTGGGGCTGCACGTTAGGTGCTGAGAACCTGTAACCAGTCGCCGGCTAACCGGCCAGGGCTGAAGCGACGGCGCACCAGTTGCATCAGGGTCTGCAAATCGTCGGTATGCAGCCTTCCATCGCGCACCAGGGCAAAGAGGAGGCGCTGACGCAGGCCATGCCCCTCACGTCCAAGCATCAGTCGCATGCCGGCTCCAGCAACCGGCAGCAGATCGCCAGGACCGCCATCACGTCCAACAACATCAAGCAGATTTTCCAGCCGTTGCAGCTGGAGCCTGCCTTTGGCATCAAAAATCACATCCAGCAGCTTGTGGCGCAGCTCCTCGGTGTCAGCGGCCAGCAGCCGTTTGGCCACATAGGGATAGGCCACGCGGATGATGCTGAATTCAGGATCCAGCCTGAGCGCCAGGCCCTCCTGGCTCACGACGGCTCGAATGATCAGGGCAAAGCGCGCTGGCACCCGGAAGGGGTACTCAAACATCAGCTCTGAGAAGCGATCGGTGATGGTTTTGAAGTTGAACTCTCCAACGCTCTCGCCAAGCTGGCCCCCCAGCACCTCTTCGAGAGCCGGAACTAAAGGCTCGAGATCAATGCCGGGTTGAAGGAAGCCGAGGCGCACGAAATCGTGTGCCAGCGCACGGAAATCTTTGTTGATGAGATGAACAACCGCATCGGTGAGTGTGAGTCGGTCGTCATTGCTCAGCATGTCCATCATGCCGAAGTCGACGTACCCCAAGCAGCCGTAGCCGTCGGGTCCGCCAGGCATGGCAAAGAGGTTTCCAGGGTGCGGGTCAGCATGGAAGTAGCCAAACTCCAGCAACTGCCGAAGACCTGAAATCACACCGGCCTTGACCAGGGTTGTGGGGTCCAGATTGTTGCGTCTGAGCTGCTCCCGGTTCTGCAGCTTGACGCCAGCCAGCCAGGTGGTGGTCAGCACGCGGTGGCTGCTGAGACTGCGCTCAACGGCGGGCACCACCACAGTTGGATCGTCTTCAAACAGTTGGGCGAAACGCTCGGCGTTGTCAGCTTCTAGTTCGTAGTCGATCTCACGGAACAGGGTGTTGCCGAATTCATCGACGATGGCAGTGAGATCATCGCCGAGGTTTAAGGGCAGGAAAGGGCCAGCCAAAACAGCCAGCAGACGCACCACGGCCAGATCAAGCCGGAGTTGGGGCTCAAGATTGGGACGCTGAACCTTGACTGCAACCCAGCGGCCATCAAGCATCTGTGCCTTGTAGACCTGTCCCAGGCTGGCGGCAGCCACGGGCTGATCAGGAAAGCTGGCGAACAGGTGCTGAGCAGGGGATCCCAGATCCTCCTCAATCGTGGCCAGTGCCCTCTGGTGGTCAAAGGCCGGCAGATCGTCCTGCAGCCGCGTCAGCTGATCGAGCCAGTCGCGGCGGACGAGATCCGGTCTGGTGGACAGCGCCTGACCGAGCTTGATGAAGCAGGGGCCCAGGCAGGTCAGCGTGTTTAACAGCCTGCGCCCTAGGCGCTGCTGCACCGCGGAGTCATTGCTCCCGCCCTGCACCACTAGCACCAAGGCAAGCCCGCTTAGCTGCCAGACCACCACCATCAGGCGGCCTAGCAGCCGATGCAGAGGGATAGCGGTGGATCGGGTAATGACCGGACTGACAACTCGCCAGACTTTAGAAAGTGTCGTTCCGGCTGCGTTGTCCCCTCGCCCTGAACGCTGGCCCCTGCGACAGGTCCTGGCGCAGCAGGCGGCACATGCCGGTCTTCCGTTGCATCTACCGGCCCACCGGCGCGGCCTCGGACGTGCCTTTCACTGGCCGCGGCTTCCCTGGTCCTGGGATTTGCCGGAACTGCCTGCAGTCGGCGGACCCCTGCTGACGGAGGGAGCGGTTGCAGAGTCCCAGTCGCTGGTGGCTGCCGCGCTTGGAGTGGACTTCAGCTGGTATGGCGTCAACGGTGCCAGCGGCCTGCTTCAGGCTGCCTTGCTGGCTGTGGCTGGTCCCGGATCGAGGGTGTTATTGCCGCGCCATCACCACCGATCACTGCTGCATGGGGCTGTCCTGGCGGGATTCAATCCTCTCCTTTACAGCGTTCCCTTTGACGGGTGCACTGGGCTCTGGCAACCGCTGCCCCCCAAACATCTCGACCGGTTCTTGCAGCAAGCAGCACCGGTGGATTTGCTGGTGCTGCTCTCGCCCACCTACCAGGGCCTGGCCAGTGATCTGCCTTCCTTGGTGGCCATTGCTCACCGTCATGGGGTGCCTGTGTTGGTGGATGAGGCCCATGGAGGTCACTTCGGCTTTGATGCTTCCCTGCCACAGGCCGCTATCGCCGCTGGCGCTGATCTGGTTGTTCAGTCGCTTCATAAGAGTCTTGGAGCGCTGGCTCAGGCGGCGGTGCTGCACGCCCAGGGGCCGCGCCTTGACGTTCAACGGTTGGCTCAGGCCCTCGAGTGGCTGCAGACCAGTAGCCCTAGCGCTTTGCTGATGCTGAGTGCTGAGCAGTCCCTGGCCCAGCGCTTGACGGCACGAGGTCACAGTCAGCTCAAGCGCTTGCTCCGTCAGGCTGTTGAACTGCATCAACATCTCAAGCAAGAGGGCATTCCTGTCCTTGCTGTTGATGATCCGCTGCGCCTGGTGCTCCACACAGCGCCAATGGGTTGCAGCGGCGTTGATGCTGATGAGTGGCTGCTGGAGCGCAATGTGATCGCTGAATGTCCAGAGCTATTCAGCCTGACGTTTTGCCTTGGCCTTGGCGGTAGCCGCGGGCTAGCCCGGCCGTTGTTACGAGAACTGCGACGGCTCTCCCGTGAGCGAGGGGGCGAGCCTCTGGCTCCTTTGGTGCCACCGCCGTTGCCGGCAGTGGCTCAGTTGGATATTGCCCCGGGTCAGGCCTGGCGCTCGGCGAGCCGTGAGGTGCCGATTGCAAAAGCAGAAGATTGCATCGCTGCCCGTCCCATATGCCCCTACCCGCCTGGGATTCCGCTTTTGCTGCCAGGGGAGCGGTTGGATGCCGCGCGGCTGGAGTGGCTGCAGCAGCAGCGGCTGCTTTGGCGGGGGCAGATCGCTGATACGGTAACGGTTCTGGCCTGATCAACTTGGCCCCCGTATCCCCCTATCAGTGGGATTTCGTCACCCCGGGTCTGCCGGATGCGGCCTTTGAGGCGGCGCCAGGGTTCAGTCCCACGCCAATGGAGCTGCGGGTGATGCTGCTGGCCCACCTCCGGCCTCGGCCGGACTCGGTGGTTTGGGATGTGGGTGGCGGCACGGGTGCCCTGGCACTGGAGATTGCAAGGCTGCTGCCGGGCGGCCGCGTTCAGGCCCTCGAACGCGATCCTGAAGCGGTGGAATTGCTGGAACGCAATCGTGCCCGCTTTGGTATCACCAACCTCGAGGTTTTTGAAGGCCAGGCACCCGGTGATTTGGCCAAGCTTGCGGCAGCGCCGGATCGTGTGTTGCTTGAGGTGGGACGTCCCCTGGGAGATGTATTGCGGGCAGTTTGGTCTGCCCTGGCACCAGGTGGGCGTCTGGTGATCAGCACCTCAAGTCTGGAGGGCTTGGTGGATGCCACTGACCACCTCGGACAGCTTTCGGCACGGGATCTGCAGGTGGTGCAGGCGACGGTGCATCGAATGCAGCGCCGCGGAGATCAAACGCGGCTGGCGGCGGCTGAACCTCTGTTCGTCATCGCGGCAGAGCGGCATCCATGAGCGCCACGAGCGCGGGGCGATTGATCCGCAGCCGCTGGCTGAGTGGTTTTGCGGCGGCGTTGTTTGCTCTGGTGATTATTGGCTTGGGGGGCTGGTGGTTCACGCTCAGCCTCAGTGTGATCGTGCACCTGGCGCTACTGGAATTCTTTCGGCTGGCGCAGCACAAGGGCATCCGGCCGGCCACCAAGACCACGCTGGTCGCGTGCCAGCTGTTGTTGATCATCACCCAGTTGGCCCCAGGCAGTTCTTGGGCGGCAGCAGTGTTGCCTTTGGCGGGTTCAGTGATCTGCGGTTGGCTGTTGCTGCAACCGGTGACCGGCACGATCGCTGATATCGCGGCATCGATTTTTGGCCTTTTCTATCTGGGTTTTCTGCCAAGCCACTGGGTCAGGCTGCGGGATCTCACCAACCCCTTGGTGGCGCCCCATTGGCCATCCCATAGCGGTCTCGCCATTACCTTGCTGGCCTTTTTGCTGATCTGGGCAGCCGATTGCGGCTCCTACTTGTGGGGCAGTCGTTTTGGCCGCACGCGTCTTTCGGAAGTTTCCCCCGGCAAGACTGTCGAGGGTGCTCTTGCAGGGTTGGCGGCGACGGTGGGCACCGGCGCGGCGGGCGGCTGGATACTTGGCTGGCCGCTCGGCCCGCTGTTCGGGGCCCTGTTGGGCGTGATGGTTGGTTTGTTTGCCCTTGTGGGCGATTTGACCGAATCGATGATGAAGCGTGATGCCGGGGTCAAGGACTCTGGGGCCTTAATCCCAGGCCACGGCGGCATTCTCGATCGGGTCGATAGCTATTTGTTCACTCCTGCAGTGGTGTTTTACCTCGTCACCCTGGTGCTGCCTCTGCTGGGCTGACCAGCGAGCGTCCAGACAGTCGCATCCGGCCGGTGCTTAGCTCCAGCTGCTCGATCGTGATGGCTGGATCCATGGGGACTTCCACCTGTTGCACTCCATGGCGCAGGAGCAACGCTCCATGCTCAAGCAGCAGTTGGCAGTGACACTGTCTTCCTTGTTGGCTAGCGAGTTCAACCCCCGTGCTTTGCAGCCCGAAATGGCCCAGGGGCTCACCATTGAGCAGGGTTTCTGCTAAGTCGCTTGCCAGTCCTTGAAGCGCTGGGCTCTGCAGACAGCGGTTCAAACCTTCTTCGTTGAAACGGACCCATCCCTGCACTGTGAACCGCTGCCGTAGCTGTAATGGCTTGCCCTGCAGGAGGGGAGTCACATCAATGCTGATGGGCTCACTGCACAACTGAACGGCATCAATTGCCAGTCCCTGGAAGACCAAACCGTCGGCTTGGACCCGGGCACCCTGCAGGTGGCCTGACATCAGGCGGAGCATTGATCCCTCCAGCTGCAGATCCAGGTGATCGAGGCGGCTGCAGAGGCTGCGCAACCACAGCCGGATCGCCTGGCTTACCAGACCTAGAGCTGGTCCACTCATGCTGTTATCCAGGCCTGAGCAACTTGTTCAGGCTGATCAAGGTGTGGGAGATGACCGCAGCCTTCCACTAGCTCAAGGCGCTCCCCGAGCAGCTCAACAGCAGCTTGTTTCTGGGGTTCCCTCAGGATGCGGTCTTGGGCTCCCCAGAGCACGCGAATCGGTAGCTGAGGCAGTGGGTTGCCTACCCCGGCAAATCCGCCGCTGCGGGCAAAGCGGGCCAGGGCTTGTCCCCAGCCAGGAGTGCTCAGGTGCAGGCTGGCGATCTCCTCCTCTGCGGCACCAACTGAGCGATCAGGATCTGCAAAAGCCTGTCGGCAGAGTCCTCGGCGTACGGCCGGTAAGCCTAAAAAGGCGGCACCGAGACGATCCAGAAGTGGAGGTAGCGGCATCGGCCGACCGGTAAGGCCAGCCGGAGCCAAGAGCAGCAGCCGCGAGATTCGTCCGGGCTGCTGCTCTTGCAGTTGCCGGGCCAGCACGACAGCGACTGAGCCTCCCATCGAAGCGCCGATTAGGCCGATGGGGCCAGGAGGCATCTGATTCACCACGGCCTGCAGATGTTCAAGAACCCGTTGCGGGCCGTAATCCATGCCGCTGGGCCTTGGGGTGAAGCCAAACCCAAACAGATCGGGGATCCAGAGTTCGTGCCTCTGTTGAAGCAGGGGCACCAGGCGGCGAAATTCCAGCATCGAACTGTCAAAACCATGCAGCAGCAGTAGCGGTGCCCCGCTGCCGATCACGGCTACCGGCCACAGCATGTCGTCATCAATCCCACTCAACGGCAGCTGCAACCAGCGGACGGCGGCAGCTACGGCTCTGCCTTGGGGATCCATCAGCTGCTCAGCAGCAGTCTTTAGTGCGTCAGACATCCCACGTTGCTGCTCACGAGTGCGGCCAGAAGATCATCTGCGGCGACTTCAAAGGGCAGATGATGCAGGTCGGAGCCTTCTCGGCAGGCAAAGGCGCACACCTGCTTCAGCTCCTGCAGGCTTGCCTGGGCAAGGCCAAGTTCTTCGAGGCAAACCGGTAGCCCTAGTTGGCGGAAGAACGGGGTCAGCTGGCGACGGGCCTGTCCGGCCAGCTGGTTGTCCCCAAGCTGCTCTTCCAATCTCAGCTGAACCAGCACTCCGAAACCCACCTTCTCTCCGTGGAGCAGTCCATGGCACGCCGCCAATTGGGTGAGTCCGTTGTGCACCGCATGGGCCGCCACGGTGCGACAGCGGGCACCCCCAAGGCCACCGATCAGTCCTGCGGTCAGAGCGCTGGCCTCGGCCACTCTTATCCAGGCATCACTGCCAGGGTTCTCAAGGGCTTGTTGTCCTTCGAGAAGCAGTTGATCGCGCAGCACGCGGGCCTGCTGCACCGCCTGCTGCACTAGGCCGTCTGTGCTGCTGCCACTGCTCACCGAGGCCTCGTACCACTTGGCCATGGCATCAGCGATGCCGCTGGCCAGGGTGCGGGCCGGTGCCTGCTGCACCAGCTGATGGTCAAAGATCAGCAGTTCCGGACAGCGCTTAAGAGCAACATCCTTCTCAAAGGCGCCTTCAGGGGAATAGATGTTGGCTAAGGCTGTCCAGCCAGCGCAGGTGGCTGCACTGGTCGGCACCGTGATGCATGGCAAGTTCAGACGGAAGGCCAGCAACTTGCCGGCATCAAGCACCTTGCCGCCTCCGGCTGCGACCACAGCGTCGATGTTTTGGGCTTTAGCAAAGTCCGCTAAACGGCCAAGATCGTCTTCGCAGCAGTCATGCTCCAATTCTGCTGGCTGGCAGTTGATACCGGCCTGAAGCAGATCAATCGCGAGTTGCTGTCGCAGCCTGCCTGTGGCTGCGCTGCGGCCGAGCAACAGTGGTCGTTTGCCAATTGTTCCAATCGCTGTGATGGCTTCTTGCCAGGCACCTGGGCCACGCAGAACGGTGGCGGGGGCAATGGCGTGGCCCTGTATCAATGTCTGCATTCCACTCAACATAAGAAGAAGGCCGCACCCTTTGAAGAGTGCGGCCTTATGGATCAGCTTTTTACTTGGTTTCAGACGCCGCTGCCGACGAGCTGCGGTTCCACTGCGGCACTGCCAGGACGGATCACCACTTGCTTGTCGTCGTTGACATCAACAACAGCAGCGTCTCCGTCCTTGAGACGTCCCGCCAGGAACTCCTCGGCCAGGGAGTCCTCAAGTAGACGCATCACAGCTCGCCGTAGGGGACGTGCGCCATAGCTGGGGTTGTATCCCTCTTCGACAAGGCGTTCCTTGAAGCCTTCGGTGACAGAGAGGTGGATTCCCTTCTCCTTCATTCGTGTGAAGACCTCTTTGAGCATGATGTCAGCGATCTGCTTGACTTCATCGCGGTTGAGTTGACGGAAGACGATGATCTCGTCGAGGCGATTAAGGAACTCAGGCCGGAAGTATTGCTTGAGTTCTTCGTTCACTAGCGAGCGGATACGGGTGTATTGATTCTCTTCAGCGTCGCCACCACTGAACTCAAAGCCCAATCCGCCGCCGCCTTTCTCGATGACCTTCGAGCCGATGTTCGAGGTCATGATGATCAGTGTGTTCTTGAAATCAACTGTGCGGCCTTTGGAGTCAGTGAGACGGCCATCTTCTAGAAGCTGCAGCAGAAGATTGAATACATCAGGGTGGGCCTTTTCGATCTCATCGAAGAGCACCACGGTGTAGGGACGACGACGGACTGCTTCTGTGAGTTGACCGCCTTCGTTGAAGCCTACATAGCCAGGAGGAGAGCCGATCAGCTTGCTGACCGTATGGCGCTCCATAAATTCGCTCATATCAAGGCGAATCATCGCTTCTTCACTGCCGAAGAAATATGCGGCGAGTGCCTTGGTGAGCTCTGTTTTGCCAACACCGGTGGGACCGGAGAAGATGAAGCTGGCGATCGGTCGATTGGGGTTTTTGAGTCCGACACGAGCACGGCGAATTGCCTTGGAAACAGCCTTGACTGCCTCGTCTTGACCGATGAGGCGCTGATGGAGGGTTTCCTCCATGTTGAGCAATTTGGCCGATTCGCTTTCGGTGAGCTTTTGTACCGGCACACCCGTCCAAGCAGCAACGATCTGAGCAATGTCTTCCTCGTTTACCAGTGGCATTGAATCGACATCGCTGACCTCTGGGGCATTGGCTTGTTCTGGTGCAGTGCCCTCGGCTGCTGGTTCTTCTCGACGTCCTTGAGTAATGCCACGAATCTGCTCGCGCAGCTCCACCTCTTTGTCACGGAGTTCACCGGCTTTGGTGTAATCCTGCTCACGAACAGCATTCTCTTTTTCCTTCTGCACTTCACGTAATTGCTTGTCGAGCTCTTTAGCTGCAGGCGGAAGTTTGGAATTAAGAAGGCGCACGCGACTGCCGGCTTCATCGATCAGATCAATCGCTTTGTCAGGCAGGAAACGATCGGAGATGTAGCGGTCACCAAGAGTGGCAGCTGCAACCAAGGCATCATCAGCGATCTTGAGGCGGTGGTGCGCTTCATAACGCTCACGGAGACCGCGCAAGATTTCAATGGTGTCTTCAACGGAAGGCTCACCAACGTTGACGGGCTGGAAGCGGCGCTCAAGGGCAGCATCCCGTTCGATGTGCTTGCGATATTCATCCAGCGTGGTGGCGCCGATGCACTGAAGCTCTCCTCGGGCTAAAGCTGGTTTGAGAATGTTGGCCGCGTCGATCGCACCCTCAGCTGCGCCAGCACCGATGAGAGTGTGCACCTCGTCGATCACAAGGATCACGTTGGAGGCGCCACGGATCTCATCCATGATCTTTTTGAGGCGTTCCTCGAATTCACCTCGATACTTGGTACCGGCTACCAGCAGGCCAATATCAAGCGTGAGTACACGCTTGTCTTCCAGGATGTCGGGTACCTCTCCTTGGTTGATGCGCTGAGCCAAGCCCTCGGCGATTGCTGTCTTGCCCACTCCGGGTTCGCCGATCAGTACTGGATTGTTCTTCGTGCGTCGGCCGAGGATTTGAATCACTCGATCGATTTCGTTGTGGCGACCGACAACTGGGTCGAGTTTGCCCTCTGCGGCGAGTTGGGTGAGATTGCTGCCGAACTCATCGAGTGTGGGCGTCTTGGTGGAGCCTTTGCTGGTGCCACCGCTTGCAACTTCCGCAGTCTCGCCAAGCATCCGGATCACTTGGGTGCGGACCTTTGCCAGATCAACCCCAAGGTTTTCAAGGACTCTGGCGGCAACGCCCTCACCCTCGCGGATCAGTCCAAGGAGTAAATGCTCTGTACCGATGTAGTTATGGCCAAGTTGGCGGGCTTCTTCCAGTGAGAGTTCGAGAACTCTCTTGGCCCTCGGTGTGAAGGGAATCTCAACTGCGACGAAGCCTGAACCCCGGCCAATGATCTTCTCGACTTCAACTCTGGCGTCCTTGAGGTTGACCCCCATGGATTTGAGCACCTTGGCGGCCACGCCAGTGCCCTCTCCGATCAGTCCGAGCAGGATCTGCTCGGTGCCCACGAAGTTATGGCCCAACCTGCGGGCCTCTTCCTGGGCCAGCATGATGACCTTGATGGCTTTCTCGGTAAAGCGCTCGAACATGACTGGCGTCGTCACCCAAAAAGATGTGAATACGTTATCAGGATTGTTCAGGTGACTGCAGGGGGAAAACCGCAGATCGTTTGATGCTTTCAATCTTTTTGTTGTCAGGCTTTTCCCCGAGGCTGAAATCCCCTCTGGCGGAATGGATTTCAGTTTTGAAGGCGTTAAGAATTGGTGACTGCCAATGTTCACCCAGGACGGTTATCCGTACGCGCTTTAGCAATGCTCAGATTTAGCCATTGCAGCAGTGCATCGTCGCCGTTGCAGTAGTAACGGCTTCGCTTTCCCAATGTGCTGAACCCCAACTTGCTGTACAGGGCTAGGGCAGCAGCATTTGAGGCACCAACTTCAAGTGTGGCTTGCTTACACCCCCGCTCCCTGGCAAGTCCTAGGAGTTCCTTGAGCAGAACGGTCGCAAGCCCGCTGCGGCGGCAGCGGGGATCTACCAGGATCAACATCAGTTGAAGTTCGTCAGCTACTACCCAGCCACAGCACACGCCAAGGAGTTCGTCACCCCCTGCTTCGAAGCTGCCAAGACAGAGACGCTGTTGCGGTTGACCCAGCTCTCGCTGCCATTGGAGCTCACTCCAGAAGCCCCCAAGACAACGCTGGTCCAGGGCTACACAGGCTTTTACCGCGCTCTGATTGAGCAATTGCGGTGCGGAAGGGCTGAAAGGATGGGTCAAACCTTCAGAACACCCCACCTCTGTCATGGTGACCTCACCCACCGTCGCATCCAGCTCCCTGCCATGGGCCGGTGATGGGGTGGACCCGGAAAGTCCCAATCGGAACCTGGCACCGATCACAGCTGAGCTTGATCCCCAAGGGCGGCTTCAGGTGGGCGGTTGTGTGCTGAGTGAGCTGGCTCAGCGCTATGGCACTCCCCTTTACGTGCTTGATGAGCAAAGCCTGCGTCAGGCCTGCCGCGCTTACAAAAAAGCGCTAGAGCAGCACTATCCCGGCCCCTCCCTGGCGCTGTATGCCTCTAAGGCCAATAGCAGTCTGGCCATCACGGCGCTAGTTGCTGCTGAGGGGCTTGGCCTTGATGCGGTCTCCGCCGGTGAGCTGCTCACGGCTTTGGAGGGCGGTATGCCAATGGAGCGGATTGTTCTTCATGGCAACAACAAGTCAGCTGAGGAGCTCAGCCTGGCGTTACAGAACGGTGTCACCGTTGTTGTTGATAACTGGCGTGACATTGAGTTGCTTCAGGAGCTAGCGGAAGGGCGCAGCGAGACTGTTCCCCTATTGCTGCGTTTTACCCCGGGTATCGAATGTCATACACACGAGTACATCCGCACGGGTCACCTGGATAGCAAGTTTGGCTTTGATCCCGACCAGCTCGAGCAGGTTTTGACCCACCTGGCTGGATGCAGCTGGGCACAGCTCAAAGGACTCCATGCTCATATCGGCTCTCAGATCTTTGAGCTCGATCCCCACCGTGATCTCGCTGGCGTGCTGGCTGATGCCTTTGTGCTGGCTCGCTCCCTAGGCCACAACCCTACGGATCTCAATGTCGGCGGAGGCCTTGGGATCCGCTATGTGGCTTCTGACGATCCTCCGTCCATCGATGCCTGGGTGAAGGTCGTGGCGGAGGCGATGGCGGCCGCCTGTCAGGCGCGCAACTTGGAGTTGCCGCGGCTGCTTTGCGAGCCAGGGCGATCACTGGTGGCTGCTGCGGGGGTCACCCTCTACGAAGTGGGTAGCCGCAAGCACATCCCAGGTCTGAACACCTATGTGGCGGTGGATGGGGGCATGAGCGACAACCCACGTCCGATCACTTATCAATCGGAGTACACCGCCTGCCTGGCCGACAGCCCGGGGGCTGCTGCTAGTGAGAGCGTCACTCTGGTGGGCAAGCACTGTGAATCCGGCGACGTCTTGCTGAAGGGCCTGCCGCTGCCAGCCACCAAGGCCGGAGAAGTTTTGGTGGTGCTGGCCACAGGTGCATACAACGCTTCGATGGCCTCGAACTACAACCGCATTCCCCGTCCCGCGACCGTGATGGTGGGATCCGGCCGTTCTGAACTGGTCCAGCGCCGTGAGCGACCGGACGAGCTGCTGCGCTACGACGTACTGCCTGAGCGACTGCGATCGGTAGGGTGAGCCCAGCGGGGTGGAACACGGCGTTGGTGTGGCTGCGGATGCTGCTCGATCTCGTCTGTGCCGGCGCCCTCGGTTATCTGCTGCTGGGAAGGGTCAGTGAGCCTCGCACCCTATGGCTGCTGCGCGGCTATTTGCTGCTCGTCGCTCTCGGCTGGCTGTTGCAGCGTTACGGCAACCTGCCGCTGACAGCCAAACTCATTGAAGCTTTAGTCCTCGTCTGCGGTCTGGCTTTGGCAATCCTGCTGCAGGGGGAACTCCGGCGGCTGTTGGAACTGCTCGGCACTGGACGCTTAGCCGTCCTGTTCGGTAGTGGTCAGCAGGATCTTCAGGACGCCAGCACGGTGGACATCCTTGTTGACACCACAGCTCAGCTCTCAAAGCGCCGCTGCGGCGGTTTGATCGTTCTGGATCTCGGTAGTGATCTCAGGCCGGAGGATTTCCTCAATCCTGGTGTTGCGATTGATGCAACCCTCTCAGTCGATCTGCTGCTGAATCTGTTTTCTGCTGATTCACCACTGCACGATGGCGCCGTGTTGATTCAGGCCAACCGTGTTGCCTCCGCCGGTGTGATCCTTCCCCTCTCGCGCCAGACGAGCTTCACGCGACACGGCACGCGCCATCTGGCGGCTTTGGGGTTGACCGAGCGCCATGACAGATGTCTTGGTGTGGTCGTAAGCGAGGAGTCCGGCACCATCTCGATGGCTAGTCAGGGGCGCTTTGAGCGGCCGATCACCCGTGAGCGGTTGCGGGAGCTTCTCAGTGATGCCGTCAGCGTTCAGGGAGCAGGACGCCGCCGTCAGCCGCGTACGCTGCCTAAACCCTCTTCCAGTGGCGAACGCATCGAAGCCACTGCACGCAATCGCCCATGAGTCGGTCCCCGGTGGCGGCTGCTAGGCCATCCACGCGAACAGCTCTGCCTGCCTGCCTTGATTCTGGCCGGTTGCCTGCCCACGTGGCGGTGATCATGGATGGCAACGGTCGCTGGGCCAGCCAAAGGGGCCTTCCACGGGTGATGGGTCACCGTCAGGGCGTGGAGGCTCTGAAACGCACCCTGCGTCTATGTAGTGACTGGGGTATTGGCACCCTCACCGCCTACGCCTTCTCAACGGAGAATTGGTCGCGGCCGGGTGAGGAGGTCAGCTTCTT
>CAJWXK010000007.1 GCA_913048995.1 uncultured Synechococcus sp.
AGTGCGTTGTGCTTGATGAATGGCACGAGCTCCTGGGCAGCAAGCGCGGCGTCCAAGCTGAACTGGCACTTAGCTGGTTGCGTCAGCAGCGCCCGGCACTTCAGACCTGGGTGATCAGCGCCACGATCGGCAACCTTGATGACGCCGCTCGCCATGGGCTGGGGCTGGGGATCGGGTCAGACGATCCGGAGTTGATCACCAGCACTGAGCCCAAACAGCTGCAGATCCGCAGCGTGATTCCTGAGACGATCGATGGCTTCCCCTGGGCCGGACACCTAGGACTGCGGATGTATCAGCAGCTGGTGGATCGCCTCTCTCCGGCCGTCAGCACTTTGCTGTTCACCAATACCCGGAACCAGTCGGAGCGCTGGTTTCAGTGCCTGCGCTACGCCTGCCCAGAGATGGAAGGCCTGCTGGCGCTTCACCACAGCGCTATTGACCGAAACGAACGTGAACTCATCGAGGCGGGTGTCAAGGCAGGAGAGTTGCGCTGGGTGGTCTGCACCAGTTCCCTGGATCTCGGAGTTGATTTCCAGCCCGTTGAGCGGGTGGTGCAGATCGGCAGTCCCAAGAACTTGGCGCGGCTGCTGCAGCGCGCTGGCCGTTCGGCTCACTTGCCCGGAGGCACCTCTCAGGTGCTGTTCATGCCCACCAATGCCCTTGAGCTTCTGGAGGTAAGTGCTGTACGACGCGGCCTTGAGGCCGGGCTGGTGGAGAGCCGCAAACCACCGCGGCACGCCCTGGATGTCTTACTGCAGCACCTGACCACGCTGGCCTGCGGCAGCGGCTTTGAGCCAATCAGCACGTTTGAGACCGTGCGGAACACCGCCTCCTTTGCTGCACTCAGTGAAGAGGACTGGAACTGGTGCCTGCGGTTTCTTGAGGTGGGTGGCGATTGTCTGAGTGCTTACCCGCGCTATCGCAAGCTCGAGCGCGATGAGAACGGTTGCTTCCGCATCAGCAGCCAGAGCATCGCCCGACTCCATCGAGTGAACATCGGCACGATCACCTCAGCGTCAGCCATCCGGGTGCGGTTTGTTCGTGGTGCCGTGCTGGGCCATGTGGAAGAGAACTTCATCAGTCAGCTCAAGCCAAAAGATGTGTTCTTCTTCGCCGGCCGGCAGCTGGAATTCGTTCGCCTGAGGGACATGACGGCCTATGTCAAGGCGTCGACAAAGAAGAGCACGACGGTCCCGGCATGGGCCGGTGGTCAGATGGCCCTCTCCGACTTGCTGACCGAGCACCTGCGCCGGGAAGTTGCCCGGGCCGCCAACGGCGAACTCGACACTCCCGAGCTGAAGGCCCTGGCACCGCTTTTCTACCGCCAGCAGGAGCTGTCGATGATTCCCAGGGCGGACCAACTACTTGTTGAAACCTGCACCACCCGTGAAGGCAGCCATCTCTACATCTATCCCTTTGAAGGGCGCTTTGTGCACGAGGGACTGGGCTTTCTGCTGGCGTCCAGACTCACTGATCTCGAGAAGGGGACGATCACCGTCTCGGTCAACGACTACGGATTTGAGCTGCTGGCTCCGCGCAGTTTTCCAATCCAGGAGCTGGTGGACGACCATCTTCAGGATCTACTCAGCCTGGATGATCTAGAAGCGGACCTCGAGCGGGCACTGAATCTCTCTGAACTCTGCCGCCGACGTTTCCGTGCAATCGCCCAGGTGGCCGGTTTGACAGTGCAAGGCTTTCCAGGCTCGAGCAAGACCACAGGGCAGTTGCAGATCAGTGCGGCGCTGATCTACGACGTTTTCGAACGCCATGAACCTGAAAATCGACTACTGCTTCAGGCCAGGGCCGAGGTGCTCGAAGAGCAGCTGGAGCTACCTCGCCTGAGACAGGCTCTCGAGCGCATCGCCACCAGTGAGGTGATTCACAGCCCAATAGCTCGGCCTGGCCCGCTGGCCTTTCCTCTCCTGGTGGAGCGGCTCAACAACCGGATGAGCAATGAGAGCGTGCTCGAGCGGGTGCAGCGCATGATGCGGGAAGCCGAAAAGCATGAAGGTTGAGGCTGCAGCCCTTCCAGGTCAGCTCCCACTGGTTCCAGGCCCTGCGCTTTCGCCATCTGGCAGTGATTCAGCTGCTGGAGCTGCTGCTTCTGAGTGCTCCGCTGTCAGATCCGGATCGCTTCTCTGGACGGCTGCTGCTGTTCTCGGTACTTGTTCCGCTGCAGTTCTTCAATCGCCTGCTGGGATTACGCCTCTCGGGGGAATCACGGCCATGGTTAATTGTGTACAGCTGGATCTTTGCCGTTCTCACCGTGATGTGGGGCGTGCTTAGTTTTGTACCGGGACTTGAGCAAGCCAACATCTGGCTCAAACCAGCCTTCTACGCCAGCGTGGCCTTCGTATCGGCACTGGTGCTGCTGCGCTTCATCCGAAACATCTGGATCGCCCAGGACGTCCATGAGGACGTTCTGTTTGGGGTAGTGATCTGCTACGCAACATTGACCATTTTGGGCTTCGAGCTGCATGGGCTGAACCATCATCTGAATCCGGCGGCCTACCGATTGCAAAGCGGCATCCCCCATCACTCCCAACTGATGTTTCTCAGCATTGGTGGCACCACCACTGCCGGAGCCCTTGTGAGACTTGAGAACAACTGGGCTCAGCTGATCTTCTATTTCCAGTCCCTTTTCAGCCAAATTTTTCTCGTGGTGTTTGTGGCCCGCATGATCGGCCTACACACCGGGCGGCGATGAGCGAAAAGAAGGAGAAAGAAGGGATCGGCTGGGGGAAGCAGAAACTGGAGTTCCTGCCCCAGCGTGCCCTTTGGGTTGCCAACCAGAGGTTGTTGCTCATAGCGGATGTGCATCTGGGCAAGGCAGAGCACCTTCAGAGCCACGGCATTCCCCTACCCAGTGATGGTGATGCCGAGAACATCAGCCGCATCGAGAAACTGGTTGATCAGCACCAGCCCGAAGAGCTAGTGATCCTTGGGGATTTGATCCACCATCCCCGCAGCGTCAGTTCCCTGCTCAGGCAACAGATCACTGCGCTAGTAGAACGCCTCGATTGCAAGGTCAGCTGGATTGAGGGAAATCACGACCGCGGCAGCAGCCTGGGCCCACTTCAAAGGGACGCATCCCAGTCAAGACAAGGACTCTGGCTAAGCCATGAACCAGAAGTCCCACCAGAAGGGCTCCTCAACGTATGCGGACACTTGCACCCTGTGTCCATCTTGAGACAGTCGAGTGATCGATTGCGGCTACCGTGCTTTTCATTCGTCCAGACAATCCCGAGGCTGGTATTACCGGCCTTCGGACGTTTGACTGGCGGCCAACCTGCTGAGCGGACTTCAAAGCAATGGGTCGTCGCGGACGGAACAGTGCTGGCATTGCCGAAGTCTCTCCGGCCCGGGGAGCATCCCGCACGATGGCGTCAAAGCAGTCGCAGCGCCTGAACGACAACCGGCCGCTCAATCTCAATAAGACACCCAACCGTCGCTGGCGCTGGCTTGCTTGGTGTGCAGCAGGTTTACCACTGGCGGGTTTCACCTTTCTGCTGGCCATCGCGCCACCGAGTCCAAGACGTGAGCTCGGCTCTACCCACCCGACAGCAGAGACTATCGATCCAGTCACGGCGACCAGCGACACCTTCCGCTACCTCCCCGATCAGGAGGTCTATGCCCTCGATTTCGATCCGCGCAAGGTTCGCTTCGATCTATTCGAGGGTTGGGACCGAGAGCAGGATGCTTACGCCGACAGCAGCGGTCTGGCATACATCAGTGGGCCCATGTATGAGCGCCACTACGAGGCCGATGGCAGTGAAGTGACAGTCCCACTGGGGGACATCAAGTTTGGCAACCAGGTTTGGCGCGGCCGCAACCGTTCAGCATCCCAACAGAGGGCCTACATCGGTATCACCCGTGATGGCACTGTCGAATTCAGTTACGGCGAACTCACCCCGGCACGGGCCCGACGCTACGAGACTTTTATCGGCGGCCTGCACGCTCTCTACAACGACTTTGAGCAGCCTCCTAGCGGCTATAAGGGCGCCTACTCGGTGTCGATGGGGCAGCGGATCCGCTACTACCTACCTCGAATCCGTATGGTCATGGGCCTGCGCAGCGACGGCCGTCTTGAGGTGTTCATGAGCCGCGACGGCCTCACCCTCGAGCAGACCAAGGATCTGTCCCGCGCCCGTGGTCTGGTGGCGGCTTACATGCCCGACCACGCATCCAAGAGTCGCTTCATCATCCCTGGCACCAAGGGCTTCACCGAGGAAGACGCCAACTGGATCAGCGGCGGAGCCACCAGCTTTGTGCACGTTCCTTACATGCTCAAGCTGGAGCGTCGCCCCTATGACCTTCAGGGCTCGTTACTGGCCAATCTCAACCCACTGAATCGGGAAGAGGGATGCGGCAACCCAATCAGCTGCAGCCTGCAGATGGGGACCAAGGTGACTGACCGCGCCCTAGCCGGGCTCAATCGCCTGATGGAGCAGGGTGTGGTGCCGCTGGCGCGGCTGATCTGGAGTCCCACCCAGGGCCCGGCACCCACGAGGCCAGCCCAGAATGCGCCCCTCCGTGAACCGCCGATCACCGCCGATCCCACCGAAGCTTTGACCGCTGCACCCCCACCATCCGCACCACAACTCCAACGCGACGACACAGCAGCCGTGCGTCCTGTAGTTCCAGCCCCACTACCACCAGATCTGCCTGAACCTGAGACCTATAACGAAAGCCTTGATCCCGCCTACGACTCAGGCGAAATGCTGGCGCCCGTCTATGACCCAGATCTCTCGATCTCAGTGGGCAGTGACAACCCGCTTGTACCCGAGCCGCCGACCTTGCCACCTGCCAGCCCACCACCCACTCAAGAGTGGAACGAACCAACTGATCTGCCCTTCCTGCGTTAGGTATCTGCTTCTGCCAAAGCCCTCACGACATCACCGCGTGTAAGGACACCCACCAGAACTTGATCATCGTCGAGGACAAAGAGGCGCTGGGTGCGACGGTCCTGCAGCAGCTTCGCCGCTGCAGGCAAACCCAGGTCTGAGCGACAGGTGTGGGGCTTGGCACTCATCAGCTCACCGACACTGTTGCCCAGAACCTGATGCACCTCCTTGTCCCATTGCAGAGGGTTCTTGAGATAGATAACGCTGTCGAGAAGCATCACGTAGGGACCGGCATCAAAGCCGGTTTCCCTGGCCATCAGTTGCTGTTCAGTGAGCTCACCGACCAGCTGGCTGGTGTCATCAAGCACCGGCAAGCCAGAGATGTGGTGATCCGAGAGCAACTTCACCGCCTGCTGCAACGGAGTGGCCGCCGTCACGCTGATCACCGGGGCCGTCATCACATCGGCCACCAAGCGCTGCACCACCATGGGCGGAATCCAACTGTTGGCATTCTGCAGCGCCCATGACCGCTCAACAGCTGCGTCAGCTGGCTAACGCCCTCACCCTGGGACGCGCGCTCATCGGTCTGCCGCTTCTCATAGCGCTGCAGCAAGATGCTGCAGCTCTCGCCTGGGGACTTCTTCTGTTGGGCGGCATCAGCGATGGCGCTGACGGCTGGCTGGCCCGCCGCGCCGGTGGCGGGAGCACTTGGGGAGCACGGGTTGATCCACTCACCGACAAGATTTTGATAAGCGCACCTTTGCTCTGGCTAGGCCAGCAGGGTGTATTGCCACTCTGGGCAATCTGGCTGATCTTGACCCGTGAGCTGATAGTGACCGGCTGGCGGACAGGTCTGAGCAGCGGCGGGCCAGCATCTTTCAGCGCTAAAGCCAAGACCAGCCTGCAGTTCATAGCTCTGCTGCTATTGATCTGGCCTCCGCTCTGGCCAGCAGCAGCTCTGCTTCATGGCCTTGGCTGGTGGCTGTTCTGGCCCTCATTAAGCCTGGCCCTGTGGTCTGCAACGGGCTACTTGATTCAGGCCTCAAACAAAGCCTGATCGCAGCTGAAGTCCGATTCAACCTGTTGACGCTGACTGTGGTCCTTGCTGTAGCTGTCCAGCAAACCGGAGTCGAGATCAAAGGCAGGTGACCAGGCCAACTCCTGCTGAAGGCGCTGAACAGAGGTAAGAAAATGGGTCAGCCGCAAGGGAAAGGACTTGCGGGCCTTGGGATCAAGACCAGAGGGATCAAAACTGCGAAGCTCCACCTGATCCGGGGCCTTGCCACAAGCTCGAGCAGCTGCATGCACTAGCCCAAGGAAGGTGACGCCCTTGGTGTCGGTGCAGTTGTAGATGCGATTGGTGGCGGCATCCACCTCAATGCAGCGGGCCATAGCCGTGGCCAGATCCTCCACATGACCTAGCTGGGTGATGGTGGTGCCATCACCGGGGATCGGCACTGGTCGGCCAGCAACAATACGGTCAAAAAACCAGTTCTCGACTGGGTTGTAATTGCCGGGCCCATAGATGTAAGTCGGACGAAAGCTAGTGAAGGGAATGCCCTCCGCGCGCAGCCAAGCCTCTGTTTCAGCCTTACCCGCATGACGGCTAGCCGGATCGGTGGGAGCCTCCTCGTCAAGGGGGAGACGTGCGTTGTCGCTGTACACCCCGGCAGAGCTGACATACACGAGCCGGTGACGTGGGGCCCCCGTCTGCGCGATCACAGCACAGGTGTCGGCCTGGGTGCGACCGGAGCTATCAACGATCACATCGAAACTGCGGCCAGCCAATGCCTCCAGCCCATCAGGTTTGGCGCGATCCCCCTTGATGTGCTCCACCCCATCCGGCAATGGTTGCTTGCCTCGGGTCAACAAGGTGACGCTATGGCCGGAGCGCAAGAAATGACCGACCAGGGGGCGACCCACAAAACGGGTACCACCCATCATCAGGATGTTCATAATCCGCCGGCTGAGCTGCCGCAGCATTCTGCGTTGAGGTGATTGGGAGGATGAGCGCAGCAATGCGCTTGTGATGCAAATCATTCCCGCCATCGACCTGCTGCAGGGCTCCTGCGTGCGACTGCATCAGGGGGACTACAACCAGGTGACGCGCTTTGGGGACGATCCGGTTGATCAGGCGCTGCAATGGCAGGAACAGGGGGCAGAACGATTGCACCTGGTGGATCTCGATGGGGCCCGCAGTGGCGAACCTGTCAATGACGCTGTTGTGAAGGCGATCACCTCCGCCCTCACGATCCCAGTGCAACTTGGTGGTGGTGTGCGTAGTGCCCAACGCGCCGAGGCGCTCCTCGAGTTTGGCCTGGACCGGGTGATCCTTGGCACAGTGGCAATCGAACAGCCCGATCTGGTGTCCCAGCTAGCTGGTCGACATCCCGGCCGAATCGTCGTTGGCATTGACGCCCGCGATGGCCGCGTGGCGACCCGAGGCTGGATCACCGAGACGGAAATGGAAGCATCAGCCCTTGCCCAACAATTTGAGGGTCTTGGACTGGCAGCGATCATTAGCACCGATATCGCCACTGACGGCACCTTGGCCGGACCAAATCTGAATGCTCTCAGAGAGATGGCGAGCAGCAGCAGTACACCCGTGATCGCCTCGGGAGGTATCGGCAGCATCAGTGATCTACTCAGCCTGTTGCCACTCGAACCGTTGGGGGTCAATGGCGTGATCGTGGGACGAGCGCTCTATGACGGCACGGTGGTGCTCAAGGAAGCCCTTCAGGCTGTAAGCGATGGCCGTCTGCAGGATCCCAGCAGCGATCGCAACGGGATGACCCCTTGCTAAGTCCATAAGATGTGGCCATGCAAGGCACATCACCTGCTAAAGAGCCTGCGCTGACCCTGTCGGGGCTGGACGACGCCTACCAGCTTTGCCGTCGGCAGGGCCTGCGCCTCAGTCGCCAACGTCGTCTGGTGCTTGAGATCCTTTGGCGCAGCGGTGATCATCTGAGTGCCCGTGAAATCTACGAGCAGCTCAACGCCGACGGTCGACGAATCGGTCACACCTCCGTCTACCAAAACCTCGAATCACTGCATACCCATGGAGTGATCGAGTGCCTGGAGAAAGCCCAGGGCAGGCTCTACGGCCACCGCGCTGATTCTCACAGCCATCTCACCTGCATGGAGAGCGGCAACATCAGTGATCTCGACATCACCCTTCCCGACACACTGCTGCAAGCAATCGAGCAGCAAACCGGTTATCGCATCGAGAACTACAGCCTCAATCTGCAGGGGCGTCCCCTACAGCAGCCATGACCATGAATACGCGTCTGCTGCTGATTGGCACGGGCTGGGCTGCCGACAGCCTTTTCACTTACTTAAAGGAACAACACAGCGACTGGGAGTTCAATCAACGCAGCGGTCGCGACGCCGACACCAGAAGTGACCTGGTGATCTGGCTGCTGGCTGAAGTTTTGCCACCAGCAGCTCTTCATCACGAGCTGCAGCTATGGCAAGTTCAGCGCGGCAAGATCCCCATGCTCCTCGTGCTGCCAACTGGCCATCGCTATGAACGCGAATGGTTACTGCAGCTCCCGGTTGACGGGCTACTAGATCAACCCAGTGCCAAAGAGATCAATGAGGCCCTAGCGGTGCTCAGCAGCGGAGGTCGGGTCGTCCAGCTGCAGGAGCTTGCAGCCGATGATCGGACTGCTGCATCGGCTGTCGGAACGAAGGGACTCGGGCATTGGCTCTTCAGCAGCGGATCAAAGCAGATTGATCAGGAGTGCTTCGCGCTGGAACAGGAGCTGAACAATCCAAGCGTGCGGGGCCTAAAGCGGATGCTGATCCAAGGCCGACTGCGCGAGCTGGGCATGGCCCGCGAACTACTGGGAGTGATCTGGGGCCAACCGCAGCAGCACGAGAGCGAACCAGCTACGGCAACCTCAATCACCCGTCAACCGCCTGAACGACTTGAGATCGTCCTGGCTAACCGCCAAGGAGTGACAGTCCTCGAGACGGTTGAGGATCGTCTAGCCAGGGCAGTCGGGGCGATCGAGGCCCTGGAAGGCCATGGCGCATTGATGGCCCTTGAAGCCCTCAATCCCAACCGCCGGCGCCAGCTGTTTGAAGCGCTTCTTGATGAGTTTCGTCTGCTCAGCGAACGGCTCAAGCAGCAGGCTGCTGAAGTCGGCACCGAGCAGTCCATGGCTCTCTGGCACAGTCAGCAGCCGCTGCTGCGCCAACGCGCCCTACAGCATCTGGTTGGTGCCTACACCCAGATGCCTCGAGATGGCGAGCTCGTTCCGATCGCTGACGCACTGCTCGCCAGCACCAATCTGACCCCAGAAGATCCTGAACTTGCCGATCTTCTGCCCAGCTTGATGGCACTCATCGAGGGTCGTCCTCTCTTGATCGACGGGAATCTTTTGGCAGCCGATGAACCTGCAGCGCTGCTGCACCTGCAGCAGCTGATGAGCAATTGGCTAGTGCGAAACGCCGAGCTGATCTCCCGCGAGCTGCTGAACAGCTGCAGCAGCTGGCCTGAACTGCGACGCTCGATGCTGATGCCGGAGCTCTTATCGACCCGACAACTGGACCGGCAACGTAATCGAATCAACTCCTTCGATCGCTGGCAAATCCTGGTGGAACGGCCGATGGCCATCTACGAAAGCCGTCGACTGCTCTACGACATCGGCAATGGCCAATTGGAGCAGTCAATGGTTAGGGAATTACGTGATGGGGAACTGCGGCAACTGAGCTGGTGGCAGCAGGTGGTCACTCTTCTACTAGAGACCAGAGATGCACTCGCACCCCAGGTGGAGTTGCTGATCAACCGCCTTGGTTCACTCACCGTCCTCCTGCTGACGCGTGTTCTGGGCCGAGCCATCGGATTGATCGGTCGCGGTGTGCTTCAGGGTCTCGGGCGCGGACTGCAGAATGCCGGCACTGAGCCCGAACGCCTTTGAACCCGCTCCAGGTTGTCACCGCTGCCCTGCTGAGCCTGCTGCTGTGGATCACTCCACCTGCCATGGCCGCAAGGAACACGAATACCTACGACGGCAATATTTTTGCGCTCTACGCCGGCGACGGTGCTCTTGTCCCCCCACACGTCAGCCTGGCTGAGGCTCTGGCTGAGCAGCGGCCCGTACTGTTGGCTTTCTTTCTCGATGACAGTTCCGCAAGCAAGAACTTTGCGCCACTGCTTTCCGATCTTGAGGGGCGCTGGGGAAAAGTTGTTGAGGTGATCGCGCTGGCCAGTGATCCTTTCAGCGTTAATCCCAAGGCAGAACCTAGTGATCCCTCCCACTACTGGCGTGGCACTGTGCCGCAGCTCCTAGTGCTCGATGGCCAGGGAAAGGTTCTCTACGACGTTGATGGTGTTATGGAGTCCGCTGAAATCGAAGCAGCACTGAGCAAAGCCACAGGAATTGAGCTCACGATTGAGGAGCGCAGCAGCATCAATTTCAACGAGATCAACAGCGGCTACAGCAGTTGAAGAGCATCCCCATCAAATCGAGCGAGGAAAAACTCCGAAAAGTGACGACTGACATCAAAACTTGTCAGTCGTCTAGCTGCAGCGGCCTATAGCGAGCGACGTCAACATCCAGCCACTCACCAAGCAATCTCAAGCTGCTCGCGAGCATGCTCATAGAGAGCCTTGGCATGGCCCAGATCAATGTCATGGGCCTTGGCGAGCTCCAGCAGCTGGGCCAAGTTGGCGCCAGCCAGTTGCTGCTTGAGTTGTGGATTGTCCTGAGCTGCCTGCAAAAGGGTATCCACGCCCTTGCTCGGTGTTTCCGCCGGCGCAGCATCACTGTGGCCGATACCCCAGAGCTCCATACCGTGCTTTGCATGCGCATAGAGCGCATCAGCCTCACCGAGATGGAGATCGTGCTCATGGGCAATGGCGAGGAGGCCGGCGAGATCGGCCGACTGCAGCCGCTGCTTGAGCGAATCATCGCCCTGAGCCTTGCTGACGAAGGTGGCGACGCTCGAATGAACCATGGGTCGAAGCCGTAAGGCACAAGCAAGCCCAGGTTAGGAACGCCTTCTGACAGTGCTGCAGGGCAATGCTTAGGGAAAGCTGCAAGGGGCTGCAGCGGGTACTCTCCGGCCATTAACACCTGAACACCCGTCAGATGCTCTCCCCTCTGTTGTCACTACTGGCGGTTGTTGCGCTCGTCCTATTCGTTCTTGGCCTGGCCCTTTTGTGGCTGGAACTGAGACATCGCTTGCGGCCCCGCTCGCCCCTGCAACTGCAACCCAAGGGCTGGAACGCACGCCGCCAGGGTGGCCGCTGGCTGGTGGAAGGGGAGCTGGAGATCAGCAACCCCCATCCCCGCATGGAGGTGTTTGTCCCTGAACTCACCGTGGTACCCACCCTTCTGGGCAAGGGAAACCTGGAGGGAATCAGCATCAGCAGTCGCATCGACCCACAACACCCCGACGAGGAGGCCCGCTCAGACGGTTACTGGTTCGCTTACATCGTCAAAGGGCATAAGCAAACCCGCGCCCGAGTCAGCATCAGCCTGCAGGGTCTGGAACTGGAGCAGCTGCTCGACACTCTCTGGGTCGATGTGCACTGGTGGAACTACGGCCCGTTCGGGCGGCTACTGCGCCGCCAGGGCTTTCTCGTGCCTTTACGCCATCCTGAGCCAATGGATCCAGCAGCTGCCCGCTGGCGCCAAGGAGAGAACTGTCAGGTCCTGGCCGTTCCAACCCATTTGCTCGGCGTGCTTGATGACGTGGACGACGTCCTCCGGCGTTATGCCCTTCCGGTAATGCGACGAGGCGACATCCTCGCTCTGGCCGAAAGCCCGCTCGCCGTGATGCAGGGTCGCTATCAGCATCCTTCCCAGCTGCAGGTTTCCGGTCTGGCTCGGCAGCTCTGCCGCGTCTTTCACCCCACCAGCAGTCTCGCCACCGCCTGCGGTCTGCAGTCCCTGATTGATGAAGTGGGACCGGCGCGGGTACTCATGGCCTGGATATTGGGGTCGCTAATGAAACTGGCAGGTAGCCCTGGCGGGTTCTATCGCCTTGCTGGAGAGCAAGCCCGCCTGATCGATGACGTCACGGGCTCCACGCCCCCCTATGACCAAACCATCGTGCTGGGCCCAGACGGCAGCCAGCAGGTCGTGGAGCAGCTTGCTAACAGCCTTGGCCACGGCGTAGCCGTGGTCGATGTCAATGACCTAGGACGCGTGAAGGTCTTGGCTGCCAGCAGCGGCTGCGATCTGGAGCTTCTGGAGCGTGCCCTCAAACCCAACCCCGCTGGGAATGCCAATGAGCGGACCCCACTAGTGGTCGTGCGCAGCACAGGTGCCTGATCACGCCGATAGGATTTACTCAGCGCTGGTCGGTTGATGACATCCGGTCCACAGTGCGATCTTCTGGTCCTACGCCAGCTCGGCTTACTTGATGTAGCCCGACTGCCCAAGGCCGATCTCGCTGGCCTGGAGCCAAGGCTCCAACAGTTGGCCCTGCGCCAAGGACCAGAGCAGCTTCTGCGGCTGCTGAATCGCCAGCGACCTCCTACCCCTCTGGCTTTATTGGCTCATAGCCGAGAAGGCGCTGTTGCCGGAGCTTTGATCGCTGAACCTTGCAACCGGCGTGGCAGCTGCTGGCGCATTGATGCTCTAACGATCAACGCCGCCGTCAGCAACCGCAGCGATACAAGCGCGCTCCTCATCCGCGATGCACTCAGCCAAGTGCAGGGGGCTGTCAGCTGGACCGCCAGGGCTTCAATACATGACACCGCTCTATTGAGCGGGCTCAGAGAGCAGGGATTCCAGACCCTGCAACAGCAACGTCTGTGGCGGCTTGAGAGCAGCGAACAGCTGGAATATTCGGAGGTCCTGCCCCAGCAGCTGGAATTGCAGCCGCTCGACCGCAACAATGCCGCCCTGCTATTGCAGCTGGAGCTCAGCGCCACCCCCGCCCACCTGCGTCAGATGCAGGATCTGCGCAGCGAAGACCTACTCGATGACGCCCTGCCAGGCAGCCTGCTGCTGATTGACACACAAAGGCACCAAGCCGTAGCAGCAGCTCGGCTGCTTCGACGCCGCCAGCAAGGCAGCACCGAGGTGGAACTGAACTTGCATCCAGCCTGGACACAACTGCTCGGCCCGCCGCTGGGCAGGTTGCTGGAGCAAGCATGTAGGCGCAGCATGCCGATCACGCTGCGGTGCGATGTGCGCAATAGCCCTGGGATGGACTGGCTGGAGAGCCAGGGGGCTATATCCCTTCGGGAGGAGCTGGTGCTAGCCCGCAGCCTCTGGCGGCGACAGGAACTACCCGCAATGGGGGGACTGGCGAGCCGCACCCTTGAACGCCTCGTGGGTCAGTTGCAACCCAACCAACGGCCAGTTCCGGAAGCCATGCTGTGGCGCTGAGCGCACGTCCCCGTCCACGATCGGTACTGGCGCTTGACGTGGGCCGCCGCCGCATCGGTCTTGCAGGTTGCGATCCGCTTGGTGTCACCGTGACCCCCTTACCACCCCTGGCTCGAGCCCGCTTTGCCAAAGATCTCAGCCTCCTGCAGTCCTTGGTGCAGCAGCGCCGCTGCGAGGCCCTGGTGGTGGGTCTACCACTCGACAGCAACGGGCAGCCGACCGATCAGGCCGAGCACTGCCGCCGCTACGGCCAGCGATTGGCACTGGCACTGGACTTGCCGTTGGCCTGGGTGAACGAGCACACCAGCAGTTGGGCCGCAGCGGAGCGCCATGGACTGCACGGAGACCGGAGCGGACGACTTGATAGCGCCGCAGCAACTCTGTTGCTAGAGCAATGGCTGCAGGACGGCCCGGAACCGGTCCCGGCGGCGGCCCTGTGAACCTGGCAGCAGCACGGTGCTGCGGGAAGCTGTTCTCGATCGTGCCCCAGCCATGAGCGACGCCATCACAGGATCCGGCGAGGTCCCCACTGTTGTGGTCAAGGACGACCAGGGCCGTGAATTGCTCTGCTTCCTCGAGCAACTAATCCCTCTCGATGGACAGGATTACGCCCTTCTGACTCCTGTTGACACTCCGGTCTGCCTATTCCGTCTCTCCAATGACGAGGAGCCAGAGCTGATGGATCCCACTAATGCCAGTGAGCCGGTGCTATCGACAGCCGAAGTTGTCCTGCAAGAGCATGAACTCAATCTGGTGCGCTCGGCCGTGACACTGACCGTGGCCGGCGAACTGGATGAGCCAGACCCTGAAGATCTTGATCTCGAAGGCGAGGAGGACGACGAAGACGACGCCGAAACTTATGAACTCTTGGTGAGCTTCTTGGTGGCAGAGCAGGAATACGGCCTGTATATCCCGCTGGATCCCTTCTTTGTGGTAGCTCGCCTGGAGAACGGCAACGCCCAGCTAGTCGAGGGTGATGAATTTGAGCGGGTCCAGCCCCGCATTGAAGCCGAGCTCGATGATCGGGAGAGTCAGGATTGAGCATGCGACGGCTGCTGGAACCCTCATGGGTTGCAACAGGAAGCCTCTGCGATCTACCGCTCGAGGTGTTTCTGGATCAAGGCATCAAGGGCTTAGTTCTCGATGTTGATTGCACCCTGCTGCCGCGCCACAGCCAAGTCTTGCCCGAATGCGTTGTCCGCTGGGTTCATATCGCACGACAGCAACTGCAACTGCACCTTTTCAGCAACAACCCGAACCGCCGCCGTATCGCAGCAGTGGCCAACTCTTTTGATCTTCCCTACACCGCGGGAGCCGGCAAACCTCGCCGTGGTCCGCTGCGACTGGTGTTGGAGCAGCTGCAGCTACCAGGCGAGCAGGTGGCTTTGATCGGCGATCGGGTCTTTACCGACGTGCTGGCGGGCAATCGCCTCGGGCTGTTCACCGTGCTGGTGAGACCAGTAGCCGCCGATGGCCGTCCTTGCCCCTATGACCGCCTGCAGCGCAGTGAGCGCACCATTGCCCGCTGGTGCGGTGCCAGGGTCGATGGAGGTCTGCCCCACTCATGAGCCGCACATTGGTGGTGAAGGTAGGCACCAGCCTGCTACGAGGACGCGAAGGGCAGAGCACCGAAGCCTTTATGGCTGATCTAGCCCGCTGCCTCAGCGCCGAACGTCGCCGCGGCAGCCAGGTAGTGCTGGTCACCAGCGGTGCCGTCGGTCTCGGCTGCCGGGAGCTGCAGCGCAGCCAGCGTCCTGAACTTGTGGAGGAGTTGCAAGCTGCAGCGGCTATCGGCCAGGGCCAGCTGATGGGGCTGTACGACCGAGCCTTCCGGCCGCACTGCCAAACCGTGGCCCAGGTGCTGCTGACCCGAAGCGATCTCGCCTCTCGCAGGCGCTTCCTTCAGGCCAGCCGCACCCTGCTTCAGCTCCTTCGCTGGGGTGTGCTGCCAATCGTCAATGAGAACGACACCCTCGCAACCGAGGAGCTTCGCTTTGGAGATAACGACACGCTCTCGGCACTCGTTGCCGTTGCCATCAAGGCTGATGAGCTGATCCTGCTGACCGATGTCGATCGGCTCTACTCATCTGACCCCCGTAGCAACGCTGATGCCGAACCAATCAAAGTGGTGCGGAGCCTGCAGGAACTCGAGGCCCTCAGCGATGCTGCCGGCGATGGTGGTCGTTGGGGCACCGGCGGGATGACCACCAAATTGGCGGCAGCACGCATCGCCACAGCCAGCGGCATCGCAGTGCGCCTAGCCGATGGACGCGACCCGACGGTGATCGATCAACTTCTGCTGGGCTCCAGCCATGGCACACGGTTCCTACCAAGCCCTGAGCCAATCTCAGATCGCAAGGGATGGCTGGCTCACGCCCTGGTGCCAAAAGGTCAGCTGCAAGTGGATGCAGGAGCGGAACGGGCCCTATTGCTGAAAGGAGCTTCTCTACTAGCGGTTGGTGTTCGCTCCGTCCAGGGTGACTTCGAAGCCCAGGCACCTCTGCGGATCCTTGGCAGCAGCGGGCAGGAACTAGCGCGAGGACTCAGCAGCTGTAGTTCCAGCACTCTTCAGCGCATGCTGGGACTGCGCTCGGGAACCATCAGCAGCACAGTCGACAACGGCCTCAATGGAGTTGTCGTACACCGTGACCAGTTGGTCATCACTGCCCCACCTGGGGGACCTACGATCCCGCCGCCCCTTTGAGCGACGTGGTGGTCATGCGATTTAGCTCCCTTCTCCAGCGCTTGACCGGGGCTGAGGGCCAGCAAAGCGACCACAGTAGTGATCCTGAACTGAGCGGTGCAGCAGCGCTTGATCAGGCCGGAGAAGGCCAGTTGAGCTTTCTCGAGCCAGGGAATGCACTGATCAAGTCACTGGAAAGTACTGGCGCCAGTGCCCTGCTTCTACCTCTCGATGATGAAGTGCAGAAGCGAGCCAGCGAGCGCGGCATCGCCTGGGTGGCTCTCAAAGATCCAAGACTGGGCTTTGCCGAGGCCCTTGAAGCTCTGTACCCGCGCCAGGTGCTGCGACCCGGCATTCACCCCAGCGCCGTGGTTGATCCAGCCGCTTGTCTCGGGGAAGGTGTTCATGTCGGGGCCCGGGCTGTAATCGCAGCCGATGTAAGCCTTGGTGCAGGCTGCGTGGTGCATCCCGGGGTCGTGATCTACGGCGATGTGGTCATCGCTGAGGACTGCGAGTTGCATGCCAATGCGGTGCTACATCCCGGCAGCCGCCTGGGACGCGGTTGCGTGGTGCACTCAACAGCCGTCGTGGGCTCAGAAGGTTTCGGCTTTGTTCCCACCGCCCAAGGATGGCGGAAGATGCCCCAGACCGGCCATGTGGTGCTGGAAGAGGGGGTCGAAGTGGGCTGCGGCTCAACGATCGATCGTCCCTCGGTGGGCGAGACCCGCATTGGCGCCGGCACCAAGATCGACAACCTGGTGCAGGTGGGCCATGGCGTAGTGACAGGGCGTGGTTGCGCCATGGCCTCCCAGGTGGGCATCGCCGGCGGTGCCCGCCTCGGCGATGGCGTGATCCTCGCCGGCCAGGTGGGAGTCGCCAACCGTGCGGTGATCGGCGATCGCGCCATTGCCTCCAGCAAATCGGGCATCCATGGAGAGGTAGCAGCCGGGGAGGTTGTGAGTGGCTACCCCGCGATTCCCAACAGGCTGTGGCTGCGCTGCTCGGCGACCTTCAACAAACTTCCTGAGATGGCACGCGCCCTACGCAAGCTCAGTGATGGATAAAGCGACGCGATAAGTTCAGCGATCGGTTTTCGGGCCTTCGATGAGCAGCTACCGCATCACGCTTCTGGCCGGAGACGGCATCGGTCCTGAGATCACAGCGGTGGCTCAGAAGCTGCTCGAGGCTGTCGCTCAGAAGCATCGATTTGGCATCAGCTTTGATCCTCAGCCCATGGGTGGTGCTGCCATAGATGTCTGCGGCGAACCTCTGCCAGCAAGCACCCTTGAAGCCTGCCGCAGCGCCGATGCCGTGTTGCTAGCAGCCATTGGAGGACCGCAATACGACAGCCTGCCGCGCCAGAAGCGCCCCGAGTCAGGTCTGCTCGCGCTGCGAGCCGGTATGGAGCTGTTTGCCAACCTGCGTCCGGTCAAGATTGTGCCGGCCCTGATCGGCGCTAGCACCCTGCGCGAGGAGGTGATCAGTGGCGTGGATCTAATGGTCGTTCGCGAGCTCACCGGTGGCATCTACTTCGGCCAGCCCAAAGGGCGCGTCACAGCCGACAGCGGCGAGGAGCGCGGGTTCAACACGATGACCTACAGCAGTTCTGAGATCGATCGGATTGCCAGAGTCGCCTTTGATCTAGCTGTAGGGCGCCAGGGGCGCCTCTGCTCGGTGGACAAAGCCAACGTGCTTGATGTCAGCCAGCTCTGGCGCGAGCGGGTCGATGCCATGGCAGGGGATTATCCAGCCGTGGAGGTGAGCCATCTATATGTGGACAACGCCGCCATGCAGCTGGTGCGCAACCCGCGTCAGTTTGACGTGCTGCTGACTGGGAACCTGTTCGGTGACATCCTCAGCGATGAGGCCGCCATGCTCACTGGCTCAATTGGCATGCTGCCTTCAGCTTCGCTCGGGAGCGACGGACCCGGTTTATTTGAGCCGGTGCACGGGTCAGCGCCGGATATTGCGGGACAAGACAAGGCCAATCCCCTGGCGATGGTGCTCTCCGCCGCGATGATGCTGCGAGTTGGCTTGGGACAAGAGGCTGCAGCCACCAGCCTTGAGACAGCGGTCGAACAGGTGCTGGCCCGGGGACTGCGCACCGGTGATTTGATGGCCGAAGGCTGCACCCCGGTGGGCTGTGGTGCGATGGGTGAGGCCCTACTGGCAGAACTGAACTGACCAAATCGGACGACCTTCTGGCAAACTCCCCCGTGCCAGCTCTGCGAAGCGATGTCCTCCCTCCACCCGATCGTTGCGGTCACCGGTTCTTCCGGCGCCGGCACCAGCACCGTGAAGCGGGCGTTTGAGCACATCTTTGCCCGTGAAGGCATCACCCCCGCAGTGGTGGAAGGTGACAGCTATCACCGCTATGAGCGCATGGCCATGAAGGAGGCCATGAAGGAGGCCCTGGCCGCTGGTGAGAACTTCTCCCACTTCGGCCCCGAGGCGAATTGCTTCGACAAGCTTGAGGAGCTATTCCGCAGTTACGGCAAAACGGGCAGTGGTGAGAAGCGTTATTACTTGCACAGCCCCGAGGAGGCAACAGAACACAACGCACGCCTCGGCACCGACCTAGAGCCTGGCCAGTTCACCCCCTGGGAGCCCATTCCTGGCAAGACCGATCTGCTCTTTTACGAAGGTCTGCACGGTGGCGTCGTAGGCGATGGGTATGACGTGGCGTCCCTGGCTGACCTGCTGGTCGGAGTTGTTCCAATCACCAATCTCGAGTGGATCCAAAAAATCCACCGCGACAACGCTGAGCGTGGTTATTCCGCAGAAGCAATTGTGGACACGATCCTGCGCCGCATGCCCGATTACATCAACCACATCTGTCCTCAGTTCAGCCGCACTGACATCAACTTCCAGAGGGTGCCCACGGTTGACACCTCCAACCCATTCATCTGCCGCAACATCCCTACCCCAGATGAGAGCTTCGTCATCATCCACTTCCGTAAGGGTGCTCGTGAGAAATGGGGGATTGACTTCTCCTACCTGCTGAACATGATCCACGACTCCTTCATGTCCAGCCCAACCTCAATCGTTGTTAACGGCGGCAAGATGGGCTTCGCCATGGAGCTGATCCTGACCCCGATCATTCACAAAATGATCGAAGAAAAGCGCTCTCAGGCCTGATCCAATCGCGCTCGCCCTAGCTAAGGTGCGAGCGTGAAAATGCCCTCCTTTGCGATAAGCGGTACTGCTGGTGCCGTTGTTCCAGGGCCCGCACGCTGGTCCCCTGACCAGCTCTCGCGGATGTTGCACATTGGGCGACAGTTGTATGTCGCCCACTTGGAACGTTTTGGGTTACGCCCTGAACCCATTGGCGTCGTTATCGAATTGCAGAACTGCAGCGGCAGAGTGGTATTTGACAGGCCAGTCCTGTTGCCAACAGAACAATTTTTAGATCTTGATCTTGTTCGCCCCCGCGCACATGGTCGTAACCGTTCACGGCGATGATTTCTCCGCCACCCTTACTGGCTCTTATCGCTGCAGTATTTGGCCTCTGCGTGGGAAGTTTTCTCAATGTTGTGGTCTGGCGCCTGCCACGCGGTGAATCGGTGGTCTGGCCAGGAAGCCACTGCCCGCACTGTGGTCATGGCCTGCCCTGGTTTCACAACATTCCACTCCTGAGCTGGTTACTTCTTAAAGGACGCTGCGGCTTCTGTAGCGCTCCGATCAGCATTCAGTACCCGGCACTTGAACTGCTGAGTTCGGGCCTCTGGGTCCTTCTGACCCTTCCAGGTGCTGGCCGCATGGGAAGCCTCCCACCAATGCTCAACCTGCTGGCTGGTGGAATCCTCATGAGCCAGCTCCTGCCTCTGGCGCTGATTGACGCTCGCACCATGCGACTGCCCGAACCGCTGTGCCGCTGGGGCGTGATTAGCGGACTTTGCGTCAGTGCAGCATTTGGTGTCTTGCAAGGACATGGAGCGCAGCTACTGCTCTGGCATGCCACTGCAGCCGCCACCGGACTGCTCGTCTTTGAAGCGATCAGTGCTCTAGCCGAGCGCATTCTTGGAGTACCGGCCCTGGGCCTTGGTGACGCCAAGCTGGCAGCGCTCCTGGGAGCCTGGCTGGGCCTACGGGGACTTGGCTTGGCCATTGCCTCAGCAGTGATCCTTGGAGCTCTCTTTGGTGTGGTCGGCCGCCTCAGTGGTCGGCTTGGGCCACGCCAGCCCTTCCCCTTTGGACCTTTTCTTGTAGCCGGTGGGGTGCTGAGCTGGGTCGCCGCCGATACCCTCGCGTGGCTACTGCTACAGCCAGATCGTCTGGGCGTTTAATGGAGGGCACAGGAGAAAACCGCTGTGTCGCTGCTGGACTGGTTCGCTGATCGCCGCAAGACCACGCCGGCCCCGCGACCAAACCCCGAACCGGAAGATGGAGATGGCCTCTGGAGCAAATGCCCAGAGTGCGGTGAGGTCGTCTACCGCAAGGATCTGCTCGCCAACTCCAGTGTCTGCGCCTCCTGCGGCTATCACCACCGCGTCGACAGTGACGAACGACTGCGACTACTGCTTGATCCAGGCAGCTTTGAGCCCATCGACACGGACCTGAGCCCGATCGATCCACTGGCCTTCAAAGATCGACGTGCCTACGCCGATCGCATCAAAGACAGCCAGAGCAGCACCGGACTTCGGGATGCCGTTGTGTGCGGCATCGGTCAGCTTGAGGGCCGCTCGCTTGCTGTCGGCGTGATGGACTTCCGCTTCATGGGCGGAAGCATGGGCTCGGTTGTAGGAGAGAAACTCACCCGCCTGATCGAGGCCGCCACCGATCGAGGACTACCTGTACTGGTGGTCTGCGCTAGCGGAGGTGCCCGCATGCAGGAGGGCATGCTCAGCCTGATGCAGATGGCCAAGATCTCCGGCGCCCTCGAGCGACACCGCTCACGGCAACTCCTTTACCTGCCGCTACTCACCCACCCCACCACCGGTGGAGTAACGGCCAGCTTCGCCATGCTTGGTGATCTCATCCTGGCCGAACCCAAGGCTCTGATCGGTTTCGCAGGTCGTCGCGTCATCGAGCAGACCCTGCGCGAGAAGCTGCCCGACGATTTCCAGACCGCGGAATATCTGCAAGATCATGGCTTTGTGGATCTGATCGTGCCCCGCACCAGGCTGCGGGAAACACTGTCCAGCCTGCTGCAGCTCCATCAGCAAGGAAAGCCTGTCACCGCATGATCAAGGCACTGCTGAAAGCGCTACTTGCACTGATCTTGCTGCTGCCACTACAACCGGCTCTGGCTGCACCGGTTGAGTGGATCGAGGTGCCTGCAACTGCAGAAGGTCAGCAGTGGTGGGACCGTGGCAGCTTGCGGGTCAACCGCCGCGATGAGCTCACCGTCCTGAGCCGTTTCACACCCGCAACTGGCGAAGACGGTGAATCGCGTGACAGTCGGCTCTATGTGATGGCGATTGACTGCGGTACCGGCCGCTTCCGTGATCTACAGATCAATGGCCTTCCTCGCCTCAAGCCGGAATGGGAGATTGCTGCAGACGATGCTCTGATTGGATCAGTGATTAATGAGGTCTGCAGCGCTGCGCGCGAGCGAGGGCTGGCCTAATGAGTCAGACAAGACCCCTAGGTGTGGCAATCGCCGGCTTGGGCTTCGGAGAAAAGGTTCACCTGCCAGCTTTGAGGGCCTGCGACTCAACCGAACCGGTTGGGCTGTGGCATCCTCGACGGGCTCGAGTAGAGCAAGCCGCTACAGCTGCTGAACTACCCGGCACCGATGACTTCAACGCCCTGCTTGATGATCCCGCCGTGGAAGCGGTGGTGATCGCCACTCCACCATCAGCTCGCTTTGCCCTGGCCAACCAAGCCCTAAAGGCTGGAAAGCACCTCCTGCTTGAGAAACCTGTGGCCCTCAGTGCTGCGGAAGCGGCCCAGCTCGAACGACTGGCCATGGCCCAAGGCTGCATCTGCGCAGTGAATTTCGAGTACCGGGCCGTGCCCGCCTTCCAGCAGCTAGCCCAGATGCTTCATCAGGGTTGGGTGGGTGACCCCTGGCTGCTGCGCTTTGACTGGTTGATGGGCAGCCGCGCCAACCCCGAACGCAGCTGGAACTGGTATTCCCAGAGCGATGAGGGTGGTGGAGTGCTCGGAGCCCTCGGGAGCCATGCCTTTGACATGCTCGCCTGGCTCGTTGGACCGGTGCGTCAGCTGCAAGCTCAGCTGTCTGTGGCGATTCAGGAGAGGCCCCGCCCCGATAACCAGGGCATGGGATCAGTCGATGCAGCTGATACGGCGTTTGTGCAGCTGCAACTGGAACCGCACTGGAGCGGAGTCAGATCTTGCCTGCCAGGTCAGGTAGCTCTTGCCTCCACAGCAAGGCAGGGCCGTGGCTGCTGGCTTGAGATCTATGGCTCAGAGGGCACGGTGGTGCTTGGCAGTGCCAACCAAAAGGATTACGTCCATGGATTTTCGCTGCAGGGTTCACGCCAGGGAGAGCCACTAACACCGATTCCGCCAGATCCATCCCTCAGCTTCCAGCGCACATGGGAGGACGGTCGTATCGCCCCGGTTAGCCGTCTGCAAGGTTGGTGGGCTGAGGCCATTCGCGAAAGCCGCCCCATGGTCCCCGGACTCCTTGAAGGACTTGCTGCTCAGCAGGCGATGGATGCCTGCCTCCTGAGTGAGACAAATCAGCAAACCATCCCCATCCGGGACTGATCGAAGTCAGGCGGTAGCGTCCTGACAGCAATCCGCCGCCATGTCGAGCCTTTTCAGCAGTATTCCTGGGCTGGGGGTCCTCATCTGCGGCCACGGCAGTCGCAACCGACTTGCGGTTGATGAGTTCGCCAAGCTCGCCGACGGACTGCGGCAGCGCCTACCTGAGCTACCGGTGGCCCATGGCTACCTGGAATTCGCGCGACCAATTTTGAGAGAGGGCCTCGACAGCCTGCGGCAGCAAGGAGTGACCCGGGTCCTGGCAGTACCAGGGATGCTGTTCGCCGCTGGCCATGCCAAAAACGATATCCCCTCAGTACTGAACACCTACAGCGCTGAAACCGGCCTACGCGTGGATTACGGCCGGGAGCTGGGGGTTGACCTCAAGATGATCCAGGCCGCGGCAGCAAGGCTTCAAGAGTGCCTTGATGGGGCGGAGGAGCATGTACCCCTCAGTGAAACCGTGCTCGTGGTGGTCGGCCGAGGCTCCTCCGATCCCGATGCCAACTCCAATGTGGCCAAAGTGACCAGAATGCTGGTGGAAGGCTTTGGATTCGGCTGGGGCGAGACGGTCTACTCAGGGGTCACCTTTCCCTTGGTGGAACCAGGACTGCGCCATGTGGTGAAGCTGGGCTTCCGGCGCATCATTGTTTTCCCTTACTTTCTCTTCTCAGGTGTGCTGGTGAGTCGCATTCGCCAGCACAGCGACCGGGTGGCAACCGACCACCCCGAAGTGGAGATGTTGCAAGCGAGCTACCTGGGTGATCACCCGCTGGTGATCGACACCTTTCGCGAACGAGTCGAGGAGGTGATCCGTGGTGATACGGCGATGAATTGCTCGCTCTGCAAATACCGCCAGCAGGTTCTGGGCTTTGAAGCCGAGGTGGGCGCACCCCAGCACAGTCACCATCACCACGTCGAGGGACTCGGGGAGCCTTGCCAGCTTTGCGAGAACGAATGCACTGGGGCCTGTCAGCCGGATGGGGTTCCCTTGAGCGAGGGCCAGGATCACCACCATCACCACCCGATCTACCCCCACGCAGACCATCCACTAGGTCCACGCACACTCGCCTCACACACTTGAGCTCAAAGTGGAAGAAAAACAATGCGAATGGGAGTCACAGGTGTCCCGATCTCTTTCGCGACCCAACAGACTGAAGGGGTATTAGCCCTGCTAATGGAACAAGTCTTTCCACAACGGCAGCTGTTTTTCCCCAGGTCGGGCGCAATCTTTCCACAGGCTTGTCGGCCAGGATCCTCTGCTGCAGATAAGTCTGTGGAGATGGTCAGCCCGCCATTGAAGTGCTTGACGCATCCCGCTGGGCAGTTCAATCCAAACGCCCGACTGTCCTAGGAAGCAGTTAAAGTCAGGCCAGCACAGGGTTTTGCAGATTGAGATCACACCGTCATCACCTTGATGCGTGGCTTTGACGCAACCCCGTCATGTGTGGCTTCATCACGGGGCGAAAGGAGCGGAACTTGGACCAGAGGATCGGGACAGACCTGGAGGAAGTAGATCAAGACATCGTCAGCATGGAAGCGGAAGTACCCGAAGCTCTGTTCCACAGCATGCGGGGATTTATCAAGGCGAACCCCTCATGGGATCAGTACCAGCTGGTGAGTTCTGCCCTGGCCACCTTCCTGTTCCAGAACGGGAGTAGCGACAAAACAGTCGCAACGCACTATCTCAACAGCCTGTTCAACCGATCGGAAGCATGATCCGGGATGCAGGTGCATCACAAACATCTGCGGACAAGGGGCTGATCTTCATAGACCGTTATCCCTTTTAATAACTTTGTAGAGCCGATTACCTTTGACGTGTCCTTTTTTTGTGGGCCTGATAGACCCGAAGAAGGATCATTGGATTCAGGCTGATGTCGTTGTATTACGCAGCCAAGAAGCTCCCCAATGAACGAGAGCGCCTGGATGCGCTGGCCGAATTCCGCATTCTCGGGACCCAGCCGGAGCAGTGCTACGACGACATCACCACCATCGCGTCAATCACTTGCGGTGCTCCGATCGCCTTAATGAGCCTGGTCGCTAAGGACACGCAGTGGTTCAAGTCAAAGGTGGGTATCGAAGCAACTGAGACACCACGGGACTGGTCTTTCTGCGCCCATGCCATCCACTCGCATGAGCCGATGATTGTGGAAGATGCCCTCTTTGATCGGCGCTTTCAGAGCAATCCATTGGTTACTGGTGACCCCAAGATCCGCATGTACGCAGGTTTTCCTCTGGAGACCAGCGAAGAGCAGCGCCTCGGCACCCTCTGTGTGATCGACCGCAAGCCAGGTGTTCTGACATCAGCCCAAACCGAGGTGATGCAGGCTCTAGCCCGTCAGGTGGTGACTCTGCTGGAGCTGCGACGGCGTGCGCTCCGGCTTCTTGATGGCCTCAGCACAATGAATGGAGAAAGGCCGATCTTGCCGATCTGCTCTTACTGCCGCAAAGTCCGCGACTCCGATGGCGATTGGCAATACCTGGATCAATACCTTTCTCGCCGCAGCAAGATCGGTTTCAGCCATGGCATCTGCGACCACTGCCTAAGCGACCATTTCCCAGATGTTGTGGAAGCTTGGAAGGAAGAAGAAAAAGACTCAAGCAAACCTGGCTCTACCTAGCCAATTGGAATGAACACGCAAAAAGATCAATATTTAAAATCCGACTTAAAAAGCTCCAACATGCAAGTAAGGACTCTGCAGTTCATGCATTTGCGAACCTAACAACTGCCCTAAACCCATACAAGTTGCGGCCAACAGGAATTTAGCCTCTACTTTTCCATCAGCCAAATCAGCTTCACTGCAGTCAATCAACAGGACAAGTCTCATCCTGAGCTGAAAACTTCAGTCCTTTTTAGGCTTCTATCTAGAGAAAACACGCCGTGGCATCGAATACCAGGAATGGCTGCATCCAGCCTTGATTGACATGCAGACTGCAAGGCTATTTTGCCGAGAATTCACCAGATCCAGACAATAAAAAAGGCCAGATAAATGGCCCTTCATTCAATCGAATTTGGTGGCGGGGGGGAGATTTGAACTCCCGACCTTCGGGTTATGAGCCCGACGAGCTACCAGGCTGCTCTACCCCGCGGTGATCCACCGACACCTTAATTTAGTGATAAATGCGACGATTGGCAAGGGTTCAGATGGGTGTTGAACTGATTAGCGCAGCTCCCCAACCACATCGAGCCGCTGACCATCCATCGGAATAAGAAATTGCTGCTCCAGCTCTTCAAGAGCTGCCGGAGTGAGCCAGTCCAGCTGCTTGAGCAGGTGCAGCGCCACAGCCCGTTTTGCCCGTCCGGCGCCGTCCTCCACCTTGATGGCCAGACCAAGGCCCTCGCCGACCCGAGCAATGCACTGGATCCCTTCAGCACCGCCCTTACTGATCAACATATTGAGACCGCGGCGCATCAATTCGGTATCAAACCGCCCCTCACCCGCCACCAGATCAGGATGAGCCTGCATCGCCCGTGCCAGGCGCTCGAGGTTGGGCAGCGACCCCCCGCCAAGGTGTGCAAAGAGCAATGCCATTTGACTGAGGGGCAGCTTCAAGGTTGGAGCACCGCAGTCGTCGCAAGCACTGATCAACTCAGCTGACGGCATCCCCAGCAGCTCAGCTACACGGTTGAACAGCTCCTGCTGCAACGGGTGATCCAGGTTGAGATATCCCTCCAGTGGCCACCCCATGCGACGGCAGCTGGCGAGGAATGCGGCGTGTTTACCCGAACAGTTGTGTTGCAGGGGGCTGTCTTTGCCATTGGGACGGGGGCATCGCAAAAAGGAAATATCAACATCAGCTCGCCAAAGCAATTGAAAAGCTTCTCGGGCCTTATCAATGCGACCGTCATGGGAGGCACAGGCAATCGCCATAGCGCGTTCACCGCCGCCGTAGGCGTCTAGCGCACCACTGGAGACAAAGCTCTGGGCCTGAAATGGCTTAAGTGCTGAACGAATGAAGCTGGAGTGCTGAGCCTCACCAGCACGAAGCAAAAGGCGACCGCGCTGGTCACAGACCACCGCATGAACGCGGTGTACCGATTCAGTCATGCCGTTGCGCTGAAGGAGCACCTCCAGAGGTGGCGAGCCGGGCCGGCTTCCACTGCCCAGCCCCATCGACGACGTCATCCCTTCCCGCCTGAAAACAGCTGTTCTAAAGAGCCTGGCAGAGGCTGGCCCCCCACAGCAGCAGCGCCGCCAAAACACCAAGGGCCCGAAGCAGACGACTGAGGACAGGCCGCACCTGATGCTGGGCCACCAGCAGATCTTTCTCGCGCCAATCCAGAGGCTTTTCCCATTCCTGTCCGTCGTACCAACCAGATTCCTCGTAGCTGATGCGGTGCTGCATTAAGCGGCGATGCACATATGTCCAGCCCAGCCACTGCCGAACGAGTAACAGCAATGGCAGGACCAGCGCAGACACCGATGCTGCTGCCACCAATCGAGGAATGTCATGGCGTAAGGGAACGCTGCCACTTGCGATGAGCAGGGTGATGGGCAGCAGCAAAATCCAGCCAACACTGAGAGGGCGGATTAGCGAGGCAAAGGTATTAGACGGCCAGCAGAAAAACCATGACTCACAGAGTTCCTTGTACTGGGTGAGCGGCTGTTGTTCCGCAGGCACCGGGCAGACCGTCATCGCTCAAGCGCTGGCGTTTGTGGGTGCTGACGCTGAGACGAAAGGAATGACCTCACCGTGGCCCCAGAAAGCCTCGAGATCGTAGTAACTCCGTTCGTCAGGAGTGAGCACCTGCACAATCAAATCCCCATAATCGAGTAATACCCAGCGACCTTCTCTGAGGCCTTCTTTACGCAAAGGCAACTGTCCGGCCTCCTGCTCAAGCCTGTCTTCTACTGAGCGAGCGATCGCTTTGACCTGGACATCGGAGAGGCCACTACAGACCAGAAACCAGTCGGTAAGGGTGGTCACTTCATCGACCCGCAGCATGCGGATGTCGACGGCCTTACGGTCATCAGCTGCTTCAGCAGCCAGCCGCACTAAGGCCTCGCTATCCATAAACATTCTCGCTGGTAACCGAACGGCTGCTGCCCTGCTGCTGAGCCATCTCAGCGCGAGCGCGGCCAGCGCTCTTGCGAAGAGCCTCCAGGCGATCTTCAAAGAAGCCTCGCTGACGCTTCTTTCTCGTTTTCTCGATGCGTTCCTTCAAAGCACCACCAAGGCTCTTGTACGCATTAGGCAGGGTGTAACCAAATCGAGTTGCCAGAGCGATGGCACGCTCATCTGCAGCGATGGCGTCCTGGAGACGCTTTTCAGAATTATTTTTGAGATAAAGGCGATAACCAGCAAAACCTGACAAGCCCATGGCCAGCACAAGCAAAAGCCCGTCTTGAACCCATAGCTCTCCGATCGCACCACCAAGACCGATCGCTAACGCCGCCATCTCCCAACCGTCGCGGGGAATCGCGTCGTTCTGCACTCGGCCCACCTCATGCCAGAAGAGCAAGTTGCGGTGGTCTAAGGCCAACTCATCCCACTGCTGCAGGTCAACCTGGATCTCGACTTCGTCGCGACCAATCTCCTCCAGGCTCACCAGTGGCGGATCCGCTGCAGCGGCGGCCTCCACAAAGACCCAGCTCTGCATTTCCGGCGGCAGCAACCCCTTCAGGCGCTGGAGCTCACTCATGGACGCTGTTACTCGACTGGATTCAACCTTCACAGTAGCGAGAGTCTTCCCGCCCCTGACAGGGGGAATGAGAAGCTGAGCAGGTTTGCCTGTTCAGCCGGCCCATGCCCCGCCGCACGGATCTTCGACGCATCCTGCTGCTGGGATCAGGCCCGATCGTGATCGGGCAGGCCTGTGAATTTGATTACTCCGGGACCCAGGCCTGCAAAGCCTTGAAGGCCGATGGCTTCGAGGTGGTGCTCGTCAACTCGAACCCTGCCTCGATCATGACCGATCCGGAGATGGCGGATCGCACCTACATCGAGCCACTCACACCTGAAGTGGTGCAACGGGTGATCGAAATCGAGCAGCCCGATGCCCTGCTTCCAACAATGGGGGGGCAGACCGCACTGAATCTTGCGGTAGCCCTGGCCAAGGACGGCACCCTTGAGCGCCATGGCGTGGAACTGATTGGCGCCAACCTTGCAGCGATCGAGAAGGCTGAAGACCGCGATCTGTTCAAGCGGGCGATGGAGCGCATTGGCGTGGCCGTCTGCCCCTCGGGAATCGCCACCAACCTCGAGCAAGCCGAACAGGTAGGTGATGAAATCGGCACCTATCCGCGAATCATTCGGCCCGCCTTCACCCTCGGCGGCTCAGGCGGCGGAATCGCTTACAACCCCGAGGAGTTCAAAGCCCTCTGTCAGAGCGGTCTAGAGGCCAGTCCCGTCTCCCAAATCTTGATCGAGAAATCCCTGCTGGGCTGGAAGGAATTCGAGCTGGAGGTGATGCGCGACACGGCTGACAACGTCGTGATCATCTGCAGCATCGAAAACCTCGATCCAATGGGAGTGCACACCGGTGATTCGATCACCGTGGCACCTGCCCAGACCCTCACTGACCGGGAATACCAGCGACTGCGGGATCAATCATTGGCCATCATTCGCGAGATTGGAGTCGATACCGGCGGCAGCAACATCCAGTTCGCTGTTAACCCCGGCAACGGCGATGTGATCGTCATTGAAATGAATCCAAGGGTGAGCCGCAGCTCAGCACTGGCCAGTAAGGCCACCGGATTCCCCATCGCCAAGATCGCCGCCCGCCTTGCCGTGGGCTATCGCTTGGACGAGATCATCAACGACATCACCGGCAAGACCCCAGCGTGTTTTGAGCCGACGATTGACTACGTCGTCACAAAGGTGCCGCGCTTTGCCTTCGAGAAATTCAGCGGTAGCTCCGCAGTGCTGACCACCTCGATGAAATCGGTCGGCGAAGCCATGGCTATCGGTCGCTGCTTTGAGGAATCGTTCCAGAAGGCTCTGCGTTCACTGGAGACGGGCCATGCCGGTTGGGGCGCTGATCGCCCTGAGGCAGTTCCCTCGGAAGGTGAACTTGATTCACAGCTGCGCACACCAACACCCGAGCGGATATTTGCGCTACGCAGCGCTCTTCTGCAAGGCCGCAGTTTGGAGCAGATCCACACCATCAGCGGCATTGATCCCTGGTTTATCGCCAAGCTCGAGGCACTGCTTCAGTCAGAAAACAACCTGCTCAAAGGGCGCAACCTCGATCAGCTAAGTGCCGATGAATTGCTGAAGCTCAAGCAGCTGGGCTACAGCGATCGACAAATTGCATGGCACACAGGGTCCAACGAGCTGGCCGTGCGAGCGCATCGCCAAGCTCTCGGCGTCAACGCCGTCTTCAAAACGGTGGACACATGCGCGGCGGAGTTTTCTTCAAGTACTCCGTATCACTACTCCACTTACGAACGTCCCTCGGAGCGGTTCAATGCCTCCGGCGAGCTGGAGCTGCTACCTCCTCAGAGCGAGGTGCAACCGGAACGTCGTCGCAAGGTAATGATCCTTGGAGGAGGCCCCAACCGCATCGGCCAAGGCATTGAGTTCGATTACTGCTGCTGCCACGCATCCTTTGCATTGCAGGACGAGGGACTCGCCACAGTGATGGTGAACAGCAACCCGGAGACGGTTTCTACTGATTACGACACCAGCGATCGGCTTTACTTCGAGCCCCTCACCCTCGAGGACGTCCTCAACATCATTGAGGCGGAGCGCCCTGAGGGAGTCATCGTTCAGTTTGGTGGGCAGACCCCGCTGAAGCTGGCACTGCCTCTGCTGCGGTGGCTTGAGTCCTCCGCAGGACGCGACTGCGGCACAAGCATCTGGGGTACATCACCCCAGTCGATCGACCTTGCAGAGGACCGTGAGCAATTCGAAGCGGTCTTGAGGCGTCTGCAGATCCGTCAACCCGCGAATGGCATTGCCCGCAGCGAAGCCGAGGCCAAGGCGATCGCCGAACGCATCGGCTATCCAGTAGTGGTACGCCCTAGCTACGTGCTCGGCGGTCGAGCCATGGAAGTGGTATTTGGCTCCGATGAGCTCGATCGCTATATGCGGGAAGCCGTGCAAGTGGACCCTGAGCAGCCAGTGCTGATTGACCAATATCTCGAGAACGCCACTGAGGTGGATGTCGATGCGCTCGCCGATGACGATGGGCAGGTGGTGATCGGCGGGCTCATGGAACACATCGAGCCGGCCGGAATCCACTCGGGCGACTCAGCCTGTTGCCTCCCCTCTGTGAGTCTGGAGCCGGAAGCCCTGGCCACGATCCGCCGCTGGAGTCGGGAGTTAGCTGTTGCCCTTAAGGTGCGCGGCCTGATCAATCTGCAGTTCGCCGTCAAAGAGAACCAAGTTTTCATCATCGAGGCGAACCCACGCGCCTCTCGCACTGTGCCGTTTGTTGCCAAGGCGACCGGCGAGCCCCTGGCCAAACTGGCTAGCCGGTTGATGTCGGGCAAGACCCTGAAGGAGCTGGGACTGAGCGCCGAACCCACCCCTCCGCTGCAGGCCATCAAAGAGGCGGTGCTTCCTTTTCGACGATTTCCTGGCTGCGACACGGTGCTCGGCCCTGAAATGCGCTCCACCGGTGAAGTCATGGGAACGGCCTCCAGCTTCGGGCTTGCATACGCCAAAGCTGAGCTAGCCGCGAGTGAAGTGCTCCCCACCAGCGGCACGGTGTTCCTATCCACCCATGACCGAGATAAATCGGCATTAGTGGAGGTGGCCAAGAGCCTCAATAGCCAGGGCTTCCGCCTCACGGCCACCGCTGGCACCGCCCAACATCTCAAAGATGCTGGTCTTGATGTTGAGCCTGTACTGAAGGTGCATGAAGGGCGCCCGAATGTGGAAGATGCAATCCGCTCCGGCCAAATCCAACTAATCATCAACACGCCCATTGGCCGCCAAGCCGCCCATGACGACCGCTACCTGCGGCGTGCGGCCCTTGACTACCACGTCCCTACGATCACCACCCTCGCCGGCGCCAGAGCGGTGGTCGAAGCAGTGGCGGCTCTTCAGGTCCAGAATGGATTCCCCATTCATGCCCTGCAGGATCTGCACGGACCGTCATGAGCGTCAGCACGGCCATCGCCCCCGGCACCGACATCCGCGACCTATTCCAGGCCGCCTACAACAACCGCTACACCTGGGAACCAGGGTTTGGTGGCTACAACGGCCGATGCATCTGGATGCAAGAGGACCGAAAGGTGGAGGGCAGCTTCACAGTTGGCGCTGACCTCAAGGCCGAAGTGCACGATGTCACTGATGAAGAAGTACATAAGTCCTTCGCCTCCCAGCTATGGGAGGTATGTATCCATCGGGTGCGCCGCAGCTTTGAGCAGACCCACAGCGCCAACAGCTTCACCGCCGGCAATTGCACTGATGAAGGCCTCGAAGTAATCGTCGGCGGCAAAGGGGAAGGCGATAAGTACCGCATTAAGGATGATGTGGTGACGATGGTGCATCGACACATCCACGGAACCGTGGTGACGATCCACACACAAAGCACCACCGACACCGGTAACGGGTACCTCAGCCACTGCTACAGCAGCCAATACGCCGACCCGGAAAGTGGCGAGCCCAAAGGCGGCATCAACCATTTCACCGACACCTTTGTTCCTCTGATGGAAGGTGGTCCCTGGGTGCTAAGCGAGCGGGTGATCCGCACTGAGGCCTTTGCTGACGCCCCAGCCGGCGAGCAGACATTCCGCTTTGTTGACCTCACACCCGCCTGAGTTGTGGCACCATCCCTTCAACAACCGGTGATGGATGGAAAATCTGATTTCAGCCGTTAACGACCCAATCAACGGGATTGTCTGGGGCTGGCCGATGGTGAGCTTGATCGCCATCACAGGCATCGTGCTGATGGTTGGGCTGCAGCTCATGCCCCTGCAGCGCCTCCCCTATGGCGTGCGCATGCTCACGCGGCCATCTGCTGGAAGTGAGAACGGAGACATCACGCCTTTTGCCGCGCTGATGACGTCACTGTCAGCCACCATCGGCACGGGCAACATCGCTGGTGTAGCCGGTGCCATCGCTATCGGTGGGCCGGGAGCAGTGTTCTGGATGTGGGTCATTGCCGTCTTTGGGATTGCGACCAAGTACGCCGAAGCCGTACTGGCCGTGAACTACCGCGAGGTGGACGGGCTCGGCAATCATGTCGGCGGGCCGATGTACTACATCCGCAACGGCCTTGGCCCCAAGTGGCAATGGCTGGCCGTGC